>JANPEZ010000153.1:0-4499 GCA_031423155.1 Actinomycetes bacterium | reverse complement strand
CCAGGATGGCGCGCAACCGCTGCCTGCCGTCGTTCCAGTTGCGCCACATGAAGAAGGTGGCGAACGGGTTGATCTTCTTCTTGTCCGGCCCGTCGGGCAACCACAGGACACCCAGATCGAGGGCCATGGTCTTCGTTCTGTCCCGCGCGGGCACGTCGACTTGACGCCCGAATACGGTCCCCGTGAAGACCTCGCCGGCGCGCGGGGTTCGGTGTTCCTCGGCACAGGGTCTGCCCGGCGAGAGCGAGCACGGCCATGATCGCGGCGGACCGGCTCTTGGTGGTGTTCATGATGCCCGTGATTTTCGCCTCTTAAGACTCGACTCTGCCGGCACGGACGACGAGGTCCGCGGACGCGGTCGGTCGCAGCTCCGACGCATCGGCGTCCCGTACTCATCATCGGGTAGCGGAGAATCGAGAGCGATGGGGCCTACACCCCATGGCCGACAAGACGTGCTTACTTCATGAGTTGGTCGCGATCGCGTTTCAGATTGGCGGCGACCTTGGCGAGCATTCTCCTGCGACCAATGCCATGCTTCAGGCTGCTGCCGAAGCCAGCCACCTGATCGGTGAAGATTCGGCTGACGTAAAACAACAGCGTCCCGCCCGGCACTTCGAAGCACTCGCTGACGATGAACCGGCAATCGTAGGCCTGGCTGACGTAATACCGCTGCTCGGTAATCACCGCATGGTGTTCGCCGCGCACGGCTGCACGATGAGTCAGGATCACCGTGGGCCGGCCTTCGACGTCCTGCTCATATGCGAAGAAGCGATGCTCCATACCCGGCAACGCATCGGCTGGGAAGTTGAGTAAGGCCTCGGCGTAGCCGGGCTGTCGTTCCAGCGAGTCTGTCTCTCCAATCGCCAGCGCGAGCAGCTCGCCGGGCGAGCCGGGGCTCTTCGTTCCGCGGGCGTAGGGAAGGATGCCCTTCAACCCGTTCTTCCGGTACGATTCATAACGCCCCTTGAGCATCGCTTGCTGCTCGGCGTCGACTTGCAGATCCGTGAACGCCTTGTCGCCGGACTCATCCAATTTCCAAGCGTTAAGGGACCGGATCGACGAATCGAATTTCAGCAGTTTTCCTTCGAGGACGATGTCAGCGAATTCGGCGACGGGTTTCGGCAACCACACCGCCACGACCCCGGCTAGTTCTTTGTGCGAGCCTTCCTTGAGATCCTTGGTGAGGACGTCTCCGTGCAGAATCTTCACGATCTCGGCGTCCGTGAATCCGTAGGACTTGGCCGCCGCGACTGCCGTTGCAGGCGCCGACGCCTGCGCGCTTGCCTGCATCGGTAGCAGGGCCAGACATACGGCAAGACACATCGTCATTGTTCCCATGATTATTCTGAATTACTTGGCCATCGCCAGTTTCTCCGGCGCCAGTTAGTGCACACAAGAGCGCGGCTACCGCCGGGCGCTGGGTGAAACCGTACGCTGCGACACATGCGGCGAACGAACCTGGAGCGTCGGTAGGGTTTCGCCTTATGGAACCGGGCCAGCGCGCCGATTACGCTCATGCGGAACACGATATTTCCAGCGAGAAGGAGAATTAACATGAAGACAGGCATTCTGTTGGTTTCCGCATTGATCCTCACCGCGCCGGTTTTTGCCGCTGATGACATTTCCCTGGGAGAACCCGGATACGGGGGGACGGGCTGTCCGGACGGCACGGTATCCGTCACGTTGAGCCCGGATCAGAAGTCCTTGAGTTTGTTGTTCGACCAGTACCAAGTGGCCGTCGGCGGCGAGACGGGCAAGAACTTCGACCGCAAGAGTTGCAACATCGCGATCCCCGTTCACGTGCCGCAAGGATTGAGCGTCTCGATCCTGAAGATCGACTTTCGAGGCTTCAATCATCTGCCGCAATCGGCGACTTCGCAGTTCAATGTCGAATACTTCTTTGCGGGCACGAGAGGCCCGACGTTCCAGAGGAAGTTTCGCGGACCCCTGGATGAAGATTACTTGATCAACAACGAGCTCGCCGCCAAGGCGGTCGTTTGGTCGGGTTGCGGTGCGGACGTCAACTTGCGAACCAACTCGAGCATGAAAGTGCAAACGGTTTCGAACAGAGAAGCCATGGCTTCGATCGACTCCGAAGACGTCAGTGCGGCGATCGTCTACCAACTGCAATGGCGCTCGTGTAGCTGATCCATGAAATCGACGATGCTGAGTGTCGTTGCGTGCGCATTGCTCGTCGGTCTGCCGGCGCTGGCCCAAGAAACCAGTGGTTGTCCGGAGGGAAGCTATTCGATCGTCGTGTCCCCCGATGGCACCACGTTGAGCATCTTGTTCGACCAGTTCACCCTCGAGGGCGGCGACGGGACGAATAGAAAGGTCTGCCGCATATCGTCCCCGCTGGAGCTACCGGCGAATCACTCCATCGGTGTCTACAAGGTCGACTACCGGGGATTTGCGAAACTCGCTGCGAAAGAAGAAACAGAACTCGACGTTCAATATTTCTTGGGACCACGCAACAACCAACACGGTCGCGTGTTCAAGCGCAAGATCAGGGGTCCGCACGAAGGTGACTATGTGTTTACCGAAACCATCGGCGCTGGACAAATGAAACGGGCAGGGTGTGGCACCACCGCCATGCTCAACGTCGGCATCACACTCAGTCTCGATGGCGACCTGCGAACCGGCGCAGCCATGGCGTCTTTGGACTCCAGCGATGCCGCCCCGGGTGGAGCCCTGGTCTTCCATCTCGACCTGAAGAAGTGCTCTTGAAGTATGCGGGTATCCAACCCGTTGGCTTCCGCGATGTCGTCGCTGATCCAGCTTTGATCCAGAATGTGCGACGTCTCGCATCGTTTCACGCGGTCGTGTATCGAGATGAACGACAGAACGGAATCCGACAGCATCTGTGCCTGCGTCGTCAGATAGCTCTGCCACACGCGTCGCTTCTCGAGATCCAGGTCGCCCATACGCAAGAACCGGAAGACGTCGGAGTCCTGAACGCCACGGTACAGAACGATCTCCCCTGAAGGCAGCAAGGGCTGTTCATCGGCAGCGACGAACTGATAGCTTCCATGCTGCATCAACAGATAGCCGGTTCTGCCCCTGAAATCCCGCGCAGAGTAGACGGCCACGGGTGCAGTGACGCGTGTGCTGGCGTCCGCACTTCCGAAGTGACACGCAACCAGAACGGCCGCACTCTCCGTGGCTGCTCGCCAGAATGCGAACAGCTCGTCCGCGTGACCTTTCACGCTCGCACCGAAGTAGAAATGCCGACGGTTTCTCGCGGAATGAGTGAAGATCTCCGGAAGGATCCAGCCATACTGGAAGTAGTAATCCCTGGATGGAGGATCCTCGGGCGTGTAGGAGAGCGGACCCGAGGCCGCCAACCACGGCACGAGCCGTCCGTGATCAGCTACTGTCGATGTGGAGAACCTACGCCGCACGGATCGGCCACGCTCCCTGTGTGGGACTGACGACCGCGGTATCCGGCTCCCGGCCATCGTCACCCCGTTACACGCCGCCGAGAAGTCCGATCAGTTCCTCGCGCGAGAACAGCTTGCTCAGCGGCTGATCGGTTTCCCGGACTACGGACTGCATGACTCCCCGCTTCCTCTCGATGATGGTGGCGATTTTTTCCTCGAGTGTGCCTTCGGTCACGAGCTTAAACACTTGGACCGCCCGACGCTGGCCGATGCGGTGCACGCGGTCGGTGGCCTGATCCTCGCGGGCGGCGTTCCACCAGCGGTCGTAGTGGATGACGACAGAGCCCCCAACGAGATCGATGCCTGTCCCGCCCGCCTTCAGGCTGCCGAGGAACACCCGGCAATCCGGGTCCTCGTTGAACCGGCGGACGATCTCTCCGCGGTCGCGGGAGGATCCGGTCAGAGCGACCGAGCCCACGTTCCATCGAGCGAGCAGCCGCCCCATCATCGCGATCGTGCCGAGGAACTGACTGAACACTACGACTTTTTGGCCGCTGTCGAGACTCTCCGAGAGTAGCTCCTGGAAGAGATCCCACTTTCCCGAGCGGTAGCGCTCGTCCTCTCCGGCTTCCTTCCCACTGTGAAGAAGCGCCGGATGGTTGCAAATACGTTTGAGAAGGGTCAGCAGCGCGAAAATGTGCACATACGGGACGGGCCGTCCGTCGGTTGCCCCCTCGACGAGCTGCTCCATCAGCGGCCGTCCGCGCGTGGCTAAAGCGTCGCGGTAGAGCTTCACCTGATCGCCACTGAGCTGACAGGTGCGCACGTCCTCGGTCTTGTCGGGCAGCTCGTCGAGCACGGCCTGCTTCGTGCGGCGCAGCACGAAGGGAGCGATCCTGCGGCGCAGTCCTTCGAGCGCCGGCGCCTCCGGCAGCAGCGTCTCCCCGCCGTTTCCGGTGGGGACGTAGGTCCGAACGAATTCCGCATCCGTCCCCAGGTAACCCTGGAGCACGAGGTCGAACAGGGCTTTCAGGTCGAGGAGCGAGTTCTCGATCGGCGTTCCCGTGAGGCCGAGCCTCGTCCTCGAACGGAGAAGGCACGCCGCGCGGTAGGCCAGAG
>JANPEZ010000152.1:0-4989 GCA_031423155.1 Actinomycetes bacterium | reverse complement strand
GGGTTCGTCGGACGTGGGTACGACCACCATGATGTCGTAGTCGCTGTCGGGGCCGGCGTCACCGCGCGCCTTCGAACCGAAGAGATAGACCTCCGTGGGCCGGTAAGCCTCGACCAGCCTCCGCAGGATCTCGGCGAGCGTGGCGTCACGCTGTAAAAGTTCGGAATCCATCTGTCTCACCTTCCCGGGCGAGCCGGGCACCTTCCCTCACGAGATTCTATCGCACGCGGCCCTCCGCTCGACCCATTGGCTACCCGCCGTTCCGGGACCTGCGCCAGTGTTTCTTCCGCCGTGGCTGCGTCCTCGATCCCGAAGGTGCGATCAGTTCGAGCGCGCCGCCGTGCTCGCGGACTACGCTCGTTATCTCACCACAACCCGCGCAGGTCGCAGCGCCAAACTCCAGATCGTCGGTTGCCTCGAATTCGTAGCTCATGCGTGGCCGATCCTCCTCTCGAGCTGCACCGGCGCGAATGCTCCGGTCGCCTTGAGAGGAATCGTGGTCCCGCGGGCCCGCGGCGGCGCTGCCTCCGGCTCCGCGCGAATGGCTCCGAGCGCCTCGATCGTCGGGCGGAGCGGCGCGTCCCGTCGTTCGATGATCTCGCGTACGTGCTCCAGTGCCACACCCCACGCGCGGGCGAGCGGCGCCCGCAGCAGATCGTCCACGTCGTGCGGGGCCGGTAGCCGATTCTCGATGGCCAGGACCCTACCGAGCAGGTGGAGCGCCGCCAGCATCGCGTCTCTCGCTTCATCGTCCAGCGCGCCCGCCGAGAGGACTCGAGCCATCGTGAGCTTCCGGTCGGCCTGCTGGCGCAGCTCCGCCGCACTGCGCTTTTCCTCCTCGGTCAACGCAATGGCCTCCCGCTCGGGTGCCGGGTACAGGTGACGCGTCGCACGGACCGTGCTCTCGATCAGGCCCGCCTCCTTCAGTCGCTCGAGGGCTTCGAACGTCGCGCGATCGATGACTTGGAGCCGGACCGGGGAGACGGGGTCGCCCTTGCCGTCGCCGAAGAACTCCTCGTGGGCCGAGGCGACCTTCTCCGTCCACGCAGCCGCAACGCCTTCGACGACGACGAGGACGACCGAGTGCGCTGCGTGTTCGGGGTAGCGCTCCTCGCAGGCGACGAGGCGAGGGCCCAGGATCTCGGACGCGCGGGCGGCGAAGCCCGCCGCCCGGTCGGCGGGCAGCGTATTGACCCGCGGGCGGTCCTTGGGCTGTTCCCCCTGCGGCGCGCCGATCACCTGCCGGAGCCGATCCATGAATGCCTGCGCGCCGCGCCGGAGCGGGACGTTCGCGAGATCGCCCTCCCCGTCGAGCACGCCGTCGGACAGGCCGCGCTTGGCCGCGAGGGTCTCGAGCATGCGGTGCTCGATCGTCTCCTCGGAGATGAGGTTGAGCACGGTGACGTTGCGCATCTGGTGCTTGCGCCAGACGCGTGCGATCCGCTGCTCGAGCTTCGCGGGGTTCCAGGGGAGATCGCAGTTGATCACGACACTCGCCGCCTGCAGGTTCAGCCCGACTCCGCCCGAGTCGGTGCTCAGGAACACGCGACAGCCCGGGTCGGATTTGAACATCTGGATCTCGGCCCTGCGGCGGCGCTGCGGGACGTTGCCGGTGTGGAGCGCGTAGCCGAGCTTCATCCCGACCAGGAGGTCGCGCACCAGCTCGAGCATGCGGACCCACTCGGAGAAGATCACGACCTTGACCTCGGGGTCGGAAACTAGCGTGTCGAGAACGCTCCTGAGCTCGCCGAGCTTGGGACACGTGCGGTCCTTCGGATCGAGGATGTAGGTCGTGTCGCAGAGCATGCGCATCATGGCCAGCTCGCGCATGAGCTTGTCCTGCTCCTGCCTGGTGAGCGGGCGGCGCTTGGCGACCGAGACGAGCCGGGCGACGACCATCTCGTGCTCCCGGTAGGCCTCACGCTGGACGGCGCTCATCCGCACGAAGAGATTGCGGTCCGTGCGGCTCGGTAGCTCGGTCTCGACGTCCGCTTTGCGGCGCCGAATGAGGAAGGGACGGATCCGGTCGCGCAGGCGGTCGAGGTTCCTGTACCCAGCGGGGCGGCCCTTGTCGTCCAACTCGTAGAACTCCCGGTTGAAGCGGAACAGGGGGCCGAGCAGCGTGGGGTCGACGAAGTTCATTATCGAGTACAGGTCGTCGATCCGGTTCTCGATCGGGGTACCGGTGAGCACGAACGCGTAGCGGCTGCGCAGGCGCTTGACGGCCTGCGCCGTCTTCGTGCTCCAATTCTTGATTCGCTGCGCCTCGTCGAGGATGACGACGTCGGGCTGGAGCCGCGCGTTGACCTCCATCGAGTCGCGGACCATCTGCTCGTAGTTGACGATCGTGAAGAAGGGGGCGCCGGCGTAGGCGCGCAGCCGCGCGGGGCCCGGTCCGAAGACGACTTGGTGGGGGATGTCCGTGAACTTCTGGATCTGCTCCTCCCACTCCGCCTTCAGGGACGCGGGTGCGACGATCAGCGCGCGGCGGGCCTTGCCGAGTCGGTGCAGCAGCGAGCAGGCGGCGATGGCCTGGATCGTCTTGCCGAGCCCCATCTCGTCGGCGAGCAGAGCCCGCTCGGTGAAAGCCAGGTGCAACATTCCCTCGCGCTGGTAGGGGTAGAGAGGCAGCCTCGTCTCATGTTGGGGGAAGATGCCGGCCTGGACCTTCTCCTCGTACTCCCGGCGCAGCCGCTGACGCTCGGTCGCTCGTATCCGGGCCTCGAGCCACGGATCGACCTCTTGGGAGATGCGCAGCATCGTGGAGCCCGACTCTCGCAGCCGCGCGACCGCGTCCTCGGGGTGGATGCCCCGAAGCCGGCCGTCGCCGTCGAAGAGACGCCGCAGGGAAGGCGAGAGGCGGCCGAGGTTCCGCTCGACCTTCAGCGTCCCGGCGGCGAGGTCCGGAACCACGTCGATGCGACTCGAGCCCCGGCGCTTGGCGGCCGCGAACTCACGGGGGAAGCGCGCCTCGAGGTGCATCAGCACGGCCTCGGTGTGCTTGCAGGTACCGAGGCCGTTGATCTGGAAGTCGACGGTCGTCGAGTGGAACTGTCGTCTCGCGAGGTCCCGGATCTCGACCTGGTAGGTCATGCCGCTCCGCGAGCGGACCTCGAAAGTCGAGAAGATCGGGTGGCATGGGTCGAGATTGCGGATCCGAGGCTGCTCCTCGCGCGCCCTCAGGCGCCGGCGCCCGATCTCGTCCTCGTCGGTCGTCCGCCAGTCTCCGGCGGGAGGAAGCTTGGTCGCGTCGCGTGCCCTCGCGCGACGCGGTCTCGTTCGTCGGGTCGCCGCCAACCGTGTCTCCGGCATCATTTCCCCCCCTGGGTCGAGAAGGCGAGCGGTACTATACCCGTCCGGACTCGCGGGGTCAGCCCGACGCCGAACCCACGACCAGGTGGTCCTGCTGGACCCTGGGAGGGAGAATCATATCGGAGCGATCTTGCCACTCATCAAGGCGATACGCGCGAGTTGGACGTCGCGGTCGTCCACCGTGTCACTATAATCTCCCACTGAAACGAATGCGGTGCAGGGAAGTCGGCATAGTCCTCTGCTCCGATCGGAACGACGCGATGGCGAGGGTCACGCTGCCCGAGAATAAGGCTGATGCTCACACGTGGGAGTTCAGGGCGCGCTTCCGTCGTCACGCCTTTGGCTGGAGGTCGCAACCGGCGATCACGCGCATCAAGCAGGCCGTCGCTGAGATCAAGAAGCTCGCCAAGAAGGACTCCGCGCTCGCCGCCGACGGCGCCATCGTCTTTCTCGAACGAGTGTCGCCCGCACTCGAGCAGGTTGACAGCTCTTCGGGTTCCATCGGGATCGCCGTGAACAACGCCATCAAAGAACTGGTGCCGATCATCGCGAGCGCGCCTGCCGACGCGAAGACTCGCGAAGCTTGGCTCGAGCGGCTGTTTGAAGCACATGAGGCCGATCAGATCCCGTACATCGAGCGGCTTGCCGACCACTGGGGAGAGCTGTGCGCGTCGCAGGCGATCGCCTCCGCCTGGGCGGATCGCCTCGTCGGCATCACGCGCATGGCGCTCAGTCCGGACAAGAACCTGCACGGGCACTTCCACGGAACGTCGGCGTGTCTGAGTGCGCTCTACCATGCCAAGCGCTTCGATGAGATCATCGACCTTCTGCGCGCCGACACCATCTGGCCTTACAAACAGTGGACGGTGAGGGCGATGGCCGCGAGCGGCCGGAGGGCCGAAGCGTTGCGCTACGCGGAGTCGTGCAGATCTCCCTGGGCGAGCGACCATCAGGTCGACTCGGTGTGCGAGGAGATCCTCCTCTCCTCAGGCATGGTCGACGAGGCCTATACCCGCTACGGCGTGCGCGCGAACCGGGGCGGGACATTCCTCGCAACGTTCCGCGCGGTCTCGAAGAAGTACCCGCATAAGGCGGCCGGCGAGATCCTCGCAGACCTCGTGAAGACCACGCCCGGCGACGAGGGCAAGTGGTTCGCGGCAGCGAAGGACGCCGGTCTCTACGACGATGCGCTCGCGCTAGCCAGCCGCACGCCCTGTGACCCCAGAACGCTCGGGCGCGCTGCACGCGACTATGCGAAGAAGCAGCCGGCATTTGCGGTGGGTGCCGGATTGCTCGCGCTCCACTGGCTCGTCCAAGGCTACGGCTACGAGATCACCAGCGACGATGTTTGGGTCGCGTACCAATCTACGCTCTCAGCCGCCGAGCGGCATGGCAGCACCGCCGAGGTGAAGGAGCGGATCGGCAGAATGGTGGCGGCCGAAGCCGAGGGCGAGCGGTTTGTCACGAAGGTGCTCGGCAGGGAGTTGGGCCTGTGAGGGCGCGCGCCCTGGTGCACGTCGCCGGACCCCTTGGCGCGGGCAAGACGACGTTCATCGAGCGGCTGCTCGACGCCGAGGTCGCGTTCGCCATCTGCGTTCGTGCGGAGCGCGAGGTGGAGCTTCGTAAGAGTCACGAGTCGGCCCCGAAAGCCCACACAGAGCTTCGTCGCTACCGGAG
>JANPEZ010000151.1:0-4165 GCA_031423155.1 Actinomycetes bacterium | reverse complement strand
TCACGATTCGTGACCTGGTGCGTAACTCCCTGCGTATGCGGCCCGACCGCATTGTCGTGGGCGAGGTTCGTGGCTCCGAGGCCCTCGACATGCTCCAGGCGATGAACACCGGTCACGACGGATCTATCTCGACGATCCACTCGAACTCACCGCGCGACTCTCTGTCACGTCTTGAGACGATCACGATGATGGCGGGTATGGACCTTTCGCCTCGGTCCATCCGCGAGCAGATCGCATCGGCGATCCAGCTGATCGTGCATCAGCAGCGGCTCAAGGACGGCACCCGTCGATTCACCCACGTGACGGAGCTGGTCGGTATGGAGGGCGACGTGATCACTCTCCAGGACCTGTTCGTTTTCGACTTCGCGGCAGGGATCGACGACGAAGGCAGGTTCCGCGGCCGGCTGAAGTCGACTGGGCTTCGACCGAAGTTCATCGACAAGATGGCCGAGCGAGGCGTCTACGTGGATCCGGAGATATTCGCGCTCGAGCCCAAGGGGGCGCGCGCGTCATGATCGCGTCGAGCTTCTGGGGCAGCAGCACCGGGTTGCTGATCGTTGGGGCTACGTCGTTCTCGGCGTTGTTCGTGATCGGCTGGCTACTGTTCGGAACGGCCGCCAGGTTCAAGGGTGACCGAGAGATGGCGGTACGCATGGCGACGGCCGGCAAACCCATCTCCCAAACGATCGCAGGTCCGCAAACCTCAGGCGGCTGGATCCCTCCGAGGATGACCGAGTTCGGGCGTCGATTCGCCAGCGCGGGAGGCTTCGGCGAGAGGATCGACATGCAGCTCGAGGCCGCGGGTGTCGGCCTGCGCTCGGGTGAGTTCGTCGTCTCCTCGATCGGAGCCGGACTCGTCGGCGCGGTGGTCGGCGCGGCGACCCTTAAGAACCCGATCTTGGCCCTCATAGTCGGCGGCGCATGCGCCGTCGGGCCTTTCGCGGCTCTGCAGATGGCCCTGGGTCGAAGGGCAGAGAAGCTGAGGGAACAGCTTCCCGATGTCCTGACCATCATGGCAAGTTCCCTGCGCGCGGGGCACAGCTTCCTTCAGTCGCTGGACACCGTATCCAAGGAGATCACGGAGCCGGCCAAAGCCGAATTCCAAAGGGTCGTCGCCGAGGTTCGCCTGGGCCGGCCGGTCGAGGACGCGCTCGAGGCCCTTGCGGAGCGGGTCGGCAGCCAGGACTTCAGGTGGGCCGTCTTGGCCGTCAACATCCAGCGGGAGGTCGGCGGGAACCTGGCCGAGATCTTGGACAACGTTGCGGACACGCTTCGGGAGCGCGCGGTGATGCGCAGGCAGGTTCGGGTTCTGACCACCGAGGGCAGGCTGTCTGCTTGGGTCCTGACGATCATGCCGTTCGGGATCGCGCTCTACATGACGATCGTCAACCCGGAGTACATCGGATTGTTGGTGACGGAGAGGATCGGCTGGTTCATGCTCGGTGGCGCCGCCGGCCTCATGACCCTAGGGGTCATCTGGATGAGGAAGATCGTGGATATCGATGTCTAACGACATACTGCTCGTTCTAGGTCTCGGAGGTCTGTTCGGCGCGATCATGCTCGCCGGGTTCGCCGTGGACTACACGCTGTCGGAGCGCAAACGTGCGGTGCGCATGCTCGAGTCCCAGGTCAGCGCATCGGCGGTCGACAGCGCGGCCAACCTGCGTGATCGGGAGATGCAGGAGAACTTCGGCCAGCGGGTCCTCGTTCCGGTCGTAGCTTCTGCGGGGCGCATCGCCAGGCGGATCACCCCTATCGATACCCGCGAGAGGGTCGCCAAGAAGCTGCTCGTGGCCGGGAGTCCGGCCGGGTGGGACGCCGAACGCATCCTGGCTTTCAAGGTGATCGGGGCCGTCGGCGGTCTCGTCGGCGGGATCGCGGTTGCCTCCTTCATGAAGCTCGGTGGCTCGATCGTCCTTCTCGTCGCCGCGATACTCACGTTCGTCGGGTTCATCCTGCCCGACGCTGTACTCAGCAGCCGTGTGGAGGATCGCCAGAAGGAAGTCCTGCGGTCTCTGTCCGATACCCTGGACCTGCTGACAATCAGCGTGGAAGCCGGGCTCTCCCTCAACGCGGCCATCGCGCAGGTCGTGCAGAACGTGCCGGGCGTGCTGTCTCAAGAGTTCGCCCGGATGCTGCAGGAGGTCCAGCTGGGGCTCTCAAGGTCCGACGCGTTCAGACATCTGGCGGAGAGAACCGACGTCGAGGAGCTGAACGCGTTCGCTCTGGCGATGATCCAGGCCGACGTCTTCGGGGTCTCGATCGCCAGCGTCCTTCGGACCCAGGCGCAGCAGCTCAGGATCAAGCGCCGTCAGGTGGCCGAGGCCAAGGCGCAGGCGACGCCCGTGAAGATCGTCTTCCCACTGATCCTTTGCATCCTGCCGTCCCTCTTCGTGGTCATCGTCGGCCCGGGGGCGATCCGTATCATGGACAGTCTGCTCAAGACCTAGTCGAGGGCGAGTAGTTGATGGGGAAGTATGAGACTTTGGACCTAGGTCGGATGCCGAACGCGCTCCGACGAAGCTCGCGCCCTTCGCCGGATGGTCTGGTTCGAAGTGACCATGTATGTTCGTCACAAGCGGGGTCGCCTCTGTCGACAAGGCCGAGGCCGTCGGACCCGGTTCTTTTGGAAGGCTGAGGGATGCAGGGTCGGATCGAAGACGCGCCGCTGACGGGCGTGGCTCGTGGCGCGCTCCGCGTCGCGGTTCGCATCCCAGAGGCGGGAGTCGCACCTTCCGCACGTGATCGCTACCGCAGCCTCTATCGCTGGATGGCCGTCACCGACACGCTCGCGATCACGTTGGCGCTTTTGGTTTCGTACTGGTCTCGATTCGGCGTCCAGGTGCCGGAAGGAGACTTCCTTATGCTGCTGATGGGGGCGCCCGTAGCCGTCGTCGGCATCTTCGGGGCGTTCAAGCTCTACGACGCCCACCGGTTCACGCCGGCCGAGGAGTTCCGCCGGATCATCCTCGCTGTTTCCGTCGGACTCTCGGGCCTGATCACGCTCTCCTTCTGGTCGCAGGTCTCTTTCTCCCGGCAGTGGATGGCAGGCTCATGGGCCCTGGCGCTCGTGCTCGCGCTCTTCGCCCGTCGCATCTGGCATTGGCGGATAGGGCAGGAACGCATCGCCGGAACCCTCGCGTTCCCCACATTGATCGTCGGGACCAACGACGAAGCGCTCAATCTAGAGAACGCCATGGAACACCCCAGCTTCGGGTTCCGGGCGCTCGGTCTGGTCTCCACCGACGAGTCGGCTCCCCGCAGGAACGGGCTTCCGGTTCTCGGGTCGATCCGCGATCTTCGAGACCTGATCCGCGAAACCGGTGCCGAATGCGTCTTCGTGGCGGCCAGCGCGATGTCCACCGCGGAGATGAGTGATGTCGCCAAAGCCGTGCGACTGGAGGGCGTCGAGGTGAGGGTGACCGCCACCCTGCCCGAGGTCCTCGCGTCCCGACTTTCGGTGCAGCCCCTCGGAGGGTTGATGGCACTGTCACTTAAGCCGGTTCGCCTGACGGGCACTCAGGCGATCGCCAAGCGTGCGTTCGACCTGATGTTCTCCACGGCCGGACTGCTCATCCTCTCGCCGGTCTACCTGTCGGTGGCGCTCGCCGTTCGGCTTTCGTCGCCGGGTTCCGTCCTCTACCGCCAGCCCCGGGTCGGGCAGCGGGGACGACCGTTCACGATGCTCAAGTTCCGCACGATGAGCGTGGGCGCCGATCAGATGGTCGACGAACTGCGTGAGCGCCATTCGGTCGACAACCTGATGTTCAAGCTGCCCGACGATCCGCGCGTCACCCGCGTGGGTGGCTTCTTGCGCCGGTTCAGCCTCGACGAACTGCCTCAGTTGATCAACGTGATCCGTGGCGAGATGAGCCTGATCGGTCCGCGTCCGCCGCTGCCCGAGGAAGTCACCCTCTACGAGGACTGGCAGTTCGACCGCCTGGAGGTTCCTCCCGGCATCACGGGGCTCTGGCAGGTGAGCGGCCGGAGCGAGCTCAGCTTCGACCAGTGCGTTCGCCTCGACCTTTTCTACATAGAGAACTGGTCGCTCTCCTACGACCTCTACATCCTGGCCAAGACCCTGCCGGTCCTGTTCACGCGCCGCGGGGCTTACTGATCCGGTGAAGGTTCTGCTGGTGTGCTCCTCCGGAGGGCACCTCGCGCA
>JANPEZ010000150.1:0-12828 GCA_031423155.1 Actinomycetes bacterium | reverse complement strand
ACCGGCACGATCGCCGTGTCGTTGGCCAGGTAGGTCGCCGCGAGCGAAGTGACGAGGGTCTCGTCGGGCACATCCGAGACGAACCTTCGGCAAAGCTTGTAGGCGATGCGGTGCGCGGTCGAGGGATGGTGGGCCAGATAGTCGACGTAGGAGAGCCCGACCGCCAGACCGCCCGTCGCGCTCCCGTTGGGGGAGGACCAACCCATCACCTGCACAGGCCCCGTGTGGTGATAGTCCTTCCAGTAGTGGAACTCGTAGGTATCCCAGTCGATCCCGAAGCCGGTCATGATCAACGCCGACTGGCGCATGTCGGTCTCGTCGTAGCCACCTTCGACGCCGACCGAGTGGAGTTCCAGCAGCTCGCGCCCGTAATTCTCGTTAGGCGCGTATCTCGTCGATTCGGCGTTGTTGAGGTAGAGCATCATCGCCGGGTGGGTCGCCGAGGCCGCGAGCATGTCCGAGAACTTTCCGAGTGCGTGCTTTCGGATCACGTTCCGGTCGTAGTCGTGCCTGTTCCCCCAGACGTTGTCGGAAGGGTTCGTGACGTTGAGATGGTTGGACCAGAAGTCGACCATCACTTCGAAGAGCTGACGTTTGCTCCATGAGGCGCGTGCGATCGTGGCCATACCGAGCTGGAAGAGCAGATCCCAGCCGCCCTCGTACTTGCGGACGGCGTCGTAGATGTTCAGCGACAGATCCGGGAACCGGCCCGCTATCAACGCCTCGCACGCCGAGTCGTCGATCGTCTCGGGCGCCAGCTGCTGATCCAGCCATGCGTTGCGCCCCATCTTCTGGATCTTCTTGACCGAGCCCGGCGTGAGTCCGTACGTCGCCCGCCCGAGCATGTGCAGATCCAGGTCGGTGCTGACGAACGTGCGAGGGCCGGCGATGGCCGATGCCCGACCGGCTCCAAGAAGGGCGGGCGCGACGCCGGATGCACCGACGGCGGCGCCGATCGCAGCTGTTCTGAGCAGTACACGTCGTGAAACCTGCGGTGCCTCCGGCTGCAGAGCCGGAAGAGTCCCCCTCGCCGCCACCTCAACCCCCTCGGTTGCAATGAGGTATCGGCAGGAAGGCGGTCATTCCTTGACGCTTACGGCAGATGTGATGTGTACGCAGGTGTGAGCGATTACCAGGAGGCGCCGTAGATCTGAGTGTCCGCGACGCCGCAACCGGATGAGCTCGCATAGGTCGTCGCGCCCGAACCCGGATCGTCCCGCAGGTAGAAGCAGGTTCCCGAGACGCTCTGGGCCGAGACGAACACGATGCCCGAGCCCGCATGGAAGTGCACGTAGACGTTGCCGAGGACCGAAGGGGTGTCCGAGGCCACGAACGGCACGGTCGGCTCTATCGTCTGCAGAGAGGTCGTGTTCTCCGTGTAGGAGATCTGATCCGTGTAGAAGACCTTCTCGGTTACGAAGCCCTGCCTAACGTTGGCCTGCGCGGCCTTATCCTGAGCTCGAGTGCGAGATCCGAGGAAAGCGGGTGTTGCCAGTGCGAGCAGGATCCCGATTATCACGACGACGATCATCAACTCGATGAGCGTGAACCCGTCCTCAGAACCCTTCCGACCCTCGGCCATCTGGCCCTCCCATTTGCGGCGGCCCCCTCAGACCGCTCGTAGGTCCATCGGCCGAGGTCAGGTCCACCTGTAGCACCCATCGAAACCTCAGGGCCAGCCGCCTACCGCGCGGGAACGGAGGCGGCCGGGGGCGGTCCGGGGTGCTTCGCGGCGGAGGCCATGGTCGCGCCCAGATTGGGTCGCGCGAGCACGTATGCGACCCCGTAGAGCGCTGCCGTGACCAGCAGCAGGGATCTGTACCCGGTCACGAGTGAGAGGTACTCGATGACGCCGCCGACCATCGCGCCGAGGAGGTTGGCTCCGAACGCCACCGCGGACTCGCCCACGTCTCGGAAGCGTTCGGCGAAGATCAGGTTCGCCATGAACACCGGCGCGAATGCCAGTGCCGTCGCGAAGACGAACCTGGGGATCGGCGCTAAGCCAAGTAGCGCGTCGGCGGGTACGAGCCAAGCCACGGCGATGGATGCCGCAAGCGCGATCCACAGGACACGGGCGCTTCGCACGCGCACTCGGCGTGCAGTCTCCACCGCGGCCAGGACGGTGAGCAGGACGCCGCCGAAAACCAGGGCGTTCACCAGCCATGTCGTCCCGAAAAGCAGCGCGAACTGCACGACGTTCTTCGTCTCCAGCAGCAGGAATGCCGCGCCCATGAAGAACAGGTCGAGGTAGCTGCGCATACCCCCCAAAGGACCGTTCGCCGTACGAACCATGACGAGCGAGGCGAGCAGTATGAGCGCGAGCACTGTCAGATAGAGGCCGGGGATGGTTCGTGACTTCAGGTATACGAACGGATGATCGTCCGTGGCCGGTGGCGGTACCACCCGTCCGCCGGCGTTCCAGGTCTGATCACAGGCCAAGGCGCTCTCGCTCGGCGAGTTCATCAGAACCGAGAACCGCCCGATGCCGTCGCCGATCTCGAACGTACTCGTGTCGATACACGGAGCCCGCCCGTACACCTCTTCGAGCGTTCCTGCTAGGCGGTCTACCAGCCAGGTTTCCCGATAGTAGTTGTACATCGCGAAGGCACCGCCCGGCTTCAAGTGTGCGGCCGCCGACTCCAGCGCCTCGCGAGTGAAGAGGTAGCTCTCCAACCGCAGGGCGGACTGACCGCTCACGAGTGTCAGCGAGTCGGGTAGCGCGAACAGGATCAGATCGTAGGTCCGATCCGTGCGCTCGAGGAACGCGCGGCCGTCGTTCACTATCGCGGTCACGCGCGGATCCGAGTAAGGATGGTCGGGGTTCAACCGCCGCCCGAGATCGAGAAGCTCTGGATCGATCTCTACCGCGTCGACGTGCTGCGCTCCTTGGCGAAGCGCGATAGCCACGTCGCTGCCGCCTCCGGCTCCGATGATCAAGACGCGGCCGGGCGCATCGTTCTGCAACCGTTGATAGGGGACCAGGTATGGGGGCTCGACCTTCTCTCGGAATGTGGCAGCGATGATGAGTTGATGCGGGATGCCGTTCACGCTCACCGAGTAGCCGGCTTCTCCCGACGGGTATGTGACCGGTGTGGCCTCGATCCGGTAATAGGGGGACCAGATGACCTGGCTGCCGCCGAAGCCGGACGCGAACATCGCCACGATCGCGATGCCCGCCGCTGCCTGCATCAAGCCGGGAGGCCAAGGCAGCAGGACGAGGAACACCACGCCTATCACGATGCCCCACAGGGCCGGTCCCGTTTCCAGGAACGAAAGGAGCGAGAACCCCGCGATCCCAAGGACGCTCCCGATGATGTCGTAACGATAGGCCTCGAGGGGTTCGAACCTGGTGAAGAGGCGACCGACTCCCTGTGCTATGCACGCCATGATCAGAGCAACGGCGGCGAAGACCGCGGGAAGCATCACCCATATCGGCATACCGCGTTGGTGAAGCGATCCGAAGTAGACGAGGCCAGAGCCAGATCGGTCGATCGAGACCGGGAACGCCATCATGAACGCACCGAAGAACGCCATCACCACGGGCGCCCACCGGAACAGATCCGGATCCGAACGGGCTCGCAGGAAGCCGATCCCGATCCCCAGGAAACTCCCCAACAGCACGAAGTTGGAGAAGTAGGACAGGTACACGACGCTCGCACCCGTCCATCGGATCAGGACCAGTTCGGAGAAGAGCATGAGGAAACTGGCCAAGATGAGGCGAAGACGATCACTCATCGGCGCAGACTACGACGGACCTTCCCGGAAAGTCGGATGCGGCTAGGTTCCCGTCGCAGAGAAGTGCATGTAGTCCTTGAGTGAGGTCCAAGCTCCGCCCCACTCCCAGCCGATCCTGGCGAAGGAGCGCACGACGATATCGCCGGGGTGGATCATCCCGGGCAGGTCTTGAGATCGATCGACGAAGGCCTTCGCGGCTCGCCGGAGCACCGAGCCATCTCCTCGCACGTAGGGGTTCTGCAAGGGGTTGATGTCTATCGCCCACCCGAAGGAGTGTTGGGAGAAGGAAGTCCCGTCCGTTACCGGTCGGCAGTTGAACGCCGCCGTGACACTTCGCGTCCTCGCATAGCCTCCGTTACGCCCGGGCCTCCACTTCCTGGGCAGGGCGATGTGTTTGATCGGGAATCGAGCGCGGAAGAGCCGGCGGAAGACCCACTCGATGTCGGTTGCGACAGAGGCATTCACGACGAGCGGCCCCGACCTGACCTCGCCGTCGAAGCCGACGTACTTCACCGTTACGACCCGAAGGTCGGAGAGCGGAACGGGGCAGCCCTCGTGCCAATTGCGACGTACGGTGGTCTCGAGCACGTTTCCGTCGAGCGGTTCCAGCGAGAAGGCCGGACGCTCCGGGTCGGGGGATGGGAGGACTTCGGGGGAGCCGGATCGCGATGGCGTGCTCGGGCCCGGGGTGCCTTCGACGGAGCACCCGATGAGCAGTAGCGCGAGTGTGCACGCGACGAGACGGCAGATCACGGCTGACATGCTCCAGCAGACCGAGGTCCAGGGCCAACGGTTCCCGAAGGGGTTGTTCCAGTGACCCGAAGTCATATATACGAACGCTCCGGCCGTTCCCCCCGATACGCTGCTTGCCTACACTGCGGGAAGGGCCGCGAGCGCCCGAAGTCTTGACCTGAAGTCACCTGGAGAAATCGTGGAAGAAGATCTCGAGATACTCAAGCAAGGGCTCATCGCCGCCGATCGCGACGCCGCCGTCGGGGCCGCCCAGCGCCTGACGGATGCCGACGTCGATCCGAAGGTGATCCTCGAGGAGGGCATGTCCACCGCCATGTTCATCCTCGGTGAGATGTGGAAGCGCGGCGAGGTCTTCCTACCCGAGGTCGTCGCCAGCGCGGCGATCTTCAAGATGTGCAACGCGATCGTAGAGCCCGCACTGCTAGCCCAGCGGGTCGAGGGCGATGAAGGCGATCTGGTCCTGCTGGCCACGGTCAAGGGCGACCTTCACGACCTGGGAAAGAACATGGTCGGCGCGATGCTGCGAACGTCCGGCTTCGAGGTCACCGACCTGGGCAAGGACGTGAACGCCGACACGATGGTGGAGAAGATCAGGGAGCTGAAACCCAAGATCATCGGCATGTCCGCGCTACTTACGACCACCGTTCCCTACCAGGAGACGGTGATCAAGCGGCTCATCGCCGAGGGCCTCCGCGACCAGGTGATCGTCATGGTCGGGGGAGCGCCGGTTACCCCCGAGTGGGCAGAGAAGATCGGCGCAGACGGGTACGCCAACAACGCGCCCGAGGCGGTCGAGATCGCGCGCAAGCTCATCGGCAAAGCGCAGTGATGAACGCCGTTACGGTGCTGTCCGGCCCGGGCGGCGAGGTCCGCATAGGCGACGAGCACCCCTTCGCCATCATCGGTGAGCGCATCAACCCGACCGGACGCAAAGCTCTGACCGAACAGATCACCGCCGGCGATATGTCCATGGTCCAGGCCGATGCGATCGCCCAGGTCGAGGCTGGTGCGCGCGTGTTGGATCTCAACGCCGGTGTCCCCGGGTTCGACGAGCCCGCGATGCTCTCGCAGATCGTCAAGGCCGTTCACGAGGTGGTCGGCGTGCCCCTCTGTATCGACTCCTCTACGCCTGAAGCGTTGGAGGCAGCGGTCCCTCTGGCTGAGGGCAAGGTCCTGATCAACTCGGTCACCGCCGAGGATCATTCGCTCGAGCGCTTGCTACCTCTCGTGAAGCGTTTGGGCGCAGCCGTCATCGGGATGGCCAACGACGAGGAAGGCATCTCGATGGACCCGCAGGTCCGTCTGGCCGCGGCTCGCAAGGTGGTCGAGGCAGCCGCCGACCACGGCATCGCGCGCGAGGACGTCATCATCGACCCGCTCACGATGCCGATAGGCGCAGCCCCCGACGCCGCGTCCGCGATGTTCGAAACGATGCGCCTGATCCGCGAGGAACTGGGCGTGAACCTTTCCTGCGGCGCTTCGAACATCTCGTTCGGGATGCCGGACCGTCGCGGTATCGATGCCGCGTTCGTCACGATGTCGATCCACGCCGGGATGAACTGTGCGATAACGAACCCCCTACACCGCGAGGTATGCCAAGCCACCCTGGCGGCCGATCTACTCTTGGGCCGTGACGAGTACGGCGCCGCGTGGATCAAACGCCACCGGGCAGAACTAGCTGCAGCGCAGGGGTAGAGGATGCGCAAGGTCGAGGTTACGTACCTCCCGAGCGGAAAGACGGCTCACGTCCCGGAGGGGACCACCCTCTTCAACGCCGCTCACTGGGCCGGATTGCCGATCGATTCGACCTGTGGCGGCCGGGGGACCTGCGGCAAGTGCCAGGTCCGGCTGATCTCTTCGGCGCCCGAGCCGACGCCCGCCGACCACCGCCATCTCGCGGACGATCAGATCTCCGAAGGCTGGCGACTGTCATGCCAGCACGGCATCATGGCCGACACGGAGTGTGAGGTGCCACGCCTTATGCGCACGCCCAAGGCCGCGACTATGGGCGTCGGCCGCTTCGTGCTGCTGGAGCCCAACGTACAGAAGTATTACCTGGAGATGGAGCCCGGCTCGCTCGAAGACTCGCGCAGTCACCTGAACCGAGTCCGTGATGCCCTTGCGGTCGAGGGCCTGGAGGTCGTCCATGGTCCAGGGCTGTTCCCTCGCCTGGCCCGGGCTATGGCCGACGATAACCACCGGGTAACCGCGACCGTTGTCGGCGATCATCTCGTCGACGTCGAAGCGGGCGACACGCGAGAGACGATGTTCGGCATAAGCGTCGACATCGGCACCACCACCGTCGTGGCGACCTTGGTCGACCTGAAGGCGGGTGCGCCGGTCGCGGTCGAGTCCACGATCAACCGTCAGGCGCCCTTCGGCGCCGATGTCATAGCCCGCATGGGGCACGCCATGACCGGTCTGGAGGCGATCGCCGACCTCGAGGCCGCGGTCAAGGACACCGTCAACGGCCTGATCGATGACGCTTGTGCCGCAGCTGGTGTCGCCGCTGAGGACGTGTACGAACTCGTGGTCGTTGGGAACGCGACGATGCTGCATCTGTTCCTGGGGGTGGACCCTCGATCTATCGCGCTTGCTCCCTTCGCCGCAACATTCCTTGAACCGCAGGATCTGCGAGCCGGCGAGATTGGCTTGCATATACACCCTGAGGGTCGCCTCGCGCTCTTCCCTTCCATCGGGGCCTACGTCGGCGCCGACATCACGGGCGACATCGTCGCAACGGGCATCGCGAGGGAGGACCGACTCAGGCTGCTCGTCGACGTCGGCACGAACGGTGAGATCGTCCTCGGGTCGGCCGCCCGAGCGGTCGCCACGTCCGCGCCCGCGGGTCCGGCGTTCGAAGGCGGACAGATCACCCACGGCATGCGCGCCACCGACGGCGCGATCGAAGGTGTCGTCCTGGAACACGGCGAGATAGAGCTGCAGGTGATCGGCGGCAACGAGCTGACGCCGCTCGGGCTATGTGGCTCGGGTCTGATCGACGTGGTCGCGCAGCTCCGCGTCTGCGGGTTGCTCAAGGAGAACGGCATCCTTCTGAGCGCCGAAGATGCTGCCGAGCAAGGACATCCGCTCGCGAGCAGCATCGTCGACCGCGACGGCATCCGCGCGTTCGCTCTTACCCCCGACGTGCTGCTCACCCAGCTGGACGTACGCGAGCTGCAATCGGCCAAGGGCGCGATCGCGACCGGCATCGAGGTCGCCATGAGCGCGATGCAACTGGAGCCCGGAGACCTGGAAGAGGTCATGCTTGCCGGCTCGTTCGGCACCTACATCAACCCCGAGAGCGCTCGCGTCGTCGGCCTGGTCCCGCCCGTACCGGTCGAGCGGATCAAGGCGGTCGGCAACACCGCCAGCGAGGGCGCCAAGATGGCTCTCATGAGCTTCCGCGAACGCGAGATCGCCTTCGAGATCCCCGCTTTCGTCGAGTACCTGGAACTGTCCGGTATCGAAGACTTCAACGATCGGTTCATCCGCAACCTGGCGTTCCCCGCCCTGGAGTCTCAGTCGTGACGGCCACCGGCGCCCCAGTCGCGCTCATCGCCTGTGGCGCAGTTGCTTTGGACACCGCCGAACTCGTCAAGCGCCACGGCTGGAAGGCCGACGTGCACGGCATCTCCAGCGACCTTCATATGACGCCGCTCGACATCGCCCCCGCCGTCGAGGCCAAGCTCAAGGACCTGCTCCCCAAGTATGAGCGCGTGATCGTCGTCTACGGCGACTGCGGGACCGGCGGACGCCTCGACGCGGTGCTCGCGAAGTACCCCGCGGCAAGGCCGGCCGGCGTGCACTGCTTCCAGTGGTACTCGGGTGATCTGTTCGAGCGCTTCAACGACGATATCGGCATCTACTTCCTCACCGACTGGCTCGTCACGAATTGGGACCGGGCGGTCATCGCCGGTCTCGGCCTGGATCGCTTCCCCTGGCTCAAGGAGACCTACTTCGGCAACATCACGCGGATACTCTTCGTCCGCCAGCACCCGGACGAGGAACGCGAAACCAGGGCGCGCGAGATCGCGGCCTGGATGGACCGTCCCCTGGAGATCCACGACAAGGGCATCGAGCCCCTCGACGACCTGCTCACCCCGCTGATGGAGGAGAACTGACCATGTTCGAAAAGCCGCTGGACATCTTGACCGAAGAGCAGGTCCTGAAGATCCACGACCAGGCGATGACCATCCTGGAGGAGACCGGTACCGACGTTCTCTACGAGCCGGCGATCGAGATGCTCGCCAAGCACGGCCAGAAGATCGAGGGCACCCGCGTCCGCTGGGACCGCGAGTTCGTCATGGAGATGGTCGCCAAGGCGCCCTCATCCTTCACCGTTCGCGGCCGGAACCGCGATCGCGATATCCACGTCGGCGGGGGTTCGCAGATCTGGATGAACGTCGGCGGCCCGCCGTTCGCCAGCGACCTCGATGAAGGACGTCGCAGCGGCAACCTGGAGGCGCACGACAGGTTCATCAAGCTGACCCACGCGACTCCTCTGCTCCGGTGCGTCCAGTCCGGTGCGGTCGAAGCGGTCGAACTCGACGTCAACACCCGCCACATGGACATGGATTACTCGTCGATCCGCTGGTCCGATAAGCCTTACACCGCATACGGAACCAGCGGACCGAAAGCGCGAGACGGCATCGAGTTGGCTTCCATAGTTCACGGCGGCCGCGACGCCATCGCCGAGACTCCAGCTTTCATGGGGATCGTCAACCCGAACAGCCCGCTCATCTGGGACTTCCGCATGATGGACGCGCTGTTCGCCTGGGCCGAGGCTAACCAGCCGGTCGTGGTGACCCCGTTCCTGCTCGCAGGCGGCACCGCGCCGGTCAGCGTCTCGGGCGCGCTGTCGATCCAGGTTGTGGAGGCGCTCACCGGCGTAACCATGGTTCAGATGGTCCGGGAGAACGCCCCGGCGATGTACGGCTCGTTCTTCACATCGCTGGACATGCGGACGGGCTCGCCGGCTTTCGGCACTCCCGAGTCGGTCTTCGCCGTGCTCGCCGGAGGCCAACTGGCCCGCCACTACGGACTGCCCTTCCGCGGCGGAGGCGGGCTCTGCAGCTCCAACGCGGTCGATGCGCAGGCCGCCGCGGAGACTCAGATGATGCTGTGGGCCACGTTGATGGCCGGAACGGACGTGGTTCTTCACGCCGCCGGGTGGCTCGAAGGCGGCCTCGTCGGCTCGTTCGAGAAGTTCGCCCTCGACATCGAACTGCTCGGCTGGTTCAAGCGCCTCAGCGAGGGCATCGGCTTCACCGACGAGGAGATGGCCATGGAGACCATCCAGCAGATGGGCCCGGGGGGCCTGTACCTGGAGGCCGAGCACACGATGAATCACTTCAAAGAGTGGCTCCCGATGAACCCGCTCTTCCTGACTCCGGACTACTCCACTTGGGACACGATGGGTCGCACCAGCACCGAGCAGACCGCCAACGTCCTGTGGAAGAAACTTCTCGACACCTACGAGGACCCGGGGATCGACCCCGCGGTCGACGAGGAACTTCAGGCATATATGGCCAAGCGCCGCTCCGACCCGGTGGTCGAAGAGGAGTAGGCGGCCGCCTAGACTCCGGCGTCATGCGGACCGATGTCGCGATCGTGGGCGCGGGGATGGCCGGGATGACCGCAGCCCTGGACCTTCGGGACGCGGGCCTGGACGCCGTGGTGATAGAGGCCGGCTCCCGTCCCGGCGGGCGGGCTCGCACTGTGGACCTCGGTGATGGGCAGTGGGCCGAGAGCGGGGGTGAGTGGATCGACACCGCCCACGTCAACATCCACGCCCTCTTGAAGCGATACGACCTGCGTACGGTGGGCGATGCCGCCCCATGGTGGGAACGCGAAGCCGGTTGGATAGATGACCACGAAGGCCTTCGTCCGCCGGCCGACGCATGGTTGGCGGACGCCGAGATCCACGCGGACTTCGCACGCTTCGACCATCTGGTGACGGTTCTCGCCGCCGGGATCGCCGATCCCGCCGATCCGGCGTCTCACGCCGATGCCCAGATCATCGACGCCCGCTCGGGGGCAGATCTCTTCGACGAGCTCGACCTAGGGGAGTTCGCCCGGTTCATGCTCACCCGGGCCATCGAGTTCGAGTACGCGGTCGAGCCCTCCCAGATCTCCGCGTTGTTCCTGGCCCAGCAGCGTGCGGTTGAGCTGCGCGAGGAAGCAGAGTTCGGCGAGATCCGATCGCAGCGTGTCGACGGCGGGATCTCCAGACTCGCCAACGCCATGGCCGACGATCTCGGGGAGGTCATGCGCTACCGAGAGCCTCTGCAGCGCTTGGAACATGGGACTGATGGCGTCGTCCTTCACACGAGCGAAGGCGTGTACGAAGCTGCTCATGCCATCCTGGCGCTCCCGCTGCCGCCGCTCAGACGCGTCGTTGTAGAGCCGAAGTTCGACGGTCGGTTCGCGGACGCGGTGGCGAACCTCGCTTACGGCTCGGTGACCAAGACCTTCGTGCGATATCCCGATCGTGACTGGCCTTTCGGCTGGGCCGTCTCACGCCGCTTCCTACAGAGGATCTACGACGCGACCGAGGATCAGCCGGGCCCCGCGGGGATCCTGGACGCCTACGTAGGGGGGGATGGCGCCAAGGCGCTTCAGACCGGATATCCCGACGATGACGAGCGCCTCGCTCACGTCAGGGCCGAGATCGAGGACATGGTTCCCGCCCTTGCCGGCCGGGCGCTGGCAGGGGTATCCCGTGCCTGGCATCCCCACGAGAACTACGGGGGGGCCTTCTCCTGTTACGGGCCGGGCGACGTCACCGCCTACTGGAGGGCGATCCGCGAGCCCCAGGGCCGGGTCCACCTGGCGGGGGAGCACGTGGCGACCGTCACCGGCTACCTGGAGGGGGCGGTCGAGTCCGGTCACCGGACGGCCGATGCGGTCGTGCGCTCGGCCAGTTAACCTTGTGTGCGGCCCATCCGCGGCCGACCCCTTACAGGAGGATCGTCGATGAGCACCGACCTGCACGAAACCGCCCGCGAGCTGGTGGCCCCCTCAAGGGGCATCCTGGCCGCCGACGAGTCGACCGGAACCATCAAGAAGCGCTTCGATTCCATAGGAGTCGAGTCAACCGAGGAGAACCGCCGGGCATACCGTGACCTGCTCTTCACTACGGCCGGGCTCGGCGACCACATCAGCGGCGTCATCTTGTACGACGAGACCATCCGCCAGTCCTCTGCGGACGGTACCGCCTTCCCGGCCCTGCTGGAGAAGCAGGGGATCATCCCGGGCATCAAGGTCGACACCGGCGCCAAGCCACTCGCTCTCCACGAGGGCGAAACCGTCACCGAGGGCCTCGACGGTCTGCGGGAACGACTGACCGACTATCGAGAGCTGGGCGCCCGTTTCGCCAAGTGGCGCGCGACCATCACCATCGGCCAGGCCCTTCCGACCACCTACGCGATCGACGCCAACTCGCACGCGATGGCGCGATACGCCGCGGTTTGCCAGGAGGCCGGCATCGTTCCCATAGTCGAGCCCGAGATCTTGATGGACGGAGATCACCACATCGACGCCTGCGACTCAGCCACCGCCCGAACCCTGCGCTCTCTCTACGAGTGCATGGCAGCGGCCCGTGTCGACCTTCCCGGAACACTGCTGAAGGTCAACATGGTCCTGTGCGGCAAGGGCTGCGCGGATCAGGCGGATCACGCGCAGGTAGCCGAGGCAACCATCGCGTGTTTGGCCGCCAACGTGCCGGCCGAGGTTCCCGGTGTCGTCTTCCTGTCGGGAGGTCAGTCCGACCTGGATTCGACGGTCCACCTTCAGGAGATGAACGCGCGCGGACCGTACCCGTGGGCGCTGTCGTTCTCCTACGGTCGCGCTCTACAGGCGCCCTCGCTCAAGGCCTGGCAAGGCAGGTCCGAGAACGTCGCCGCGGCTCAGGCCGCGCTCGCTCACCGCGCGGAGATGAACGGTCTGGCGCGCGACGGCAGGTACTCGGCCGACCTCGATGGCGCGGCCGCGTGAGTGCAACCACGGTGGTAACGAAGAAGGAGGCCCTGGCCGTCATGGCCAGGGGTCACAAGGACATCTGCACGCTCGTCGACAAGCTCTCCCCGAGCGCAGCCACGAAACGCGCGACCATCGGCGGAGGGCAGTGGTCGGCCAAGGACCTGCTCGGACACCTAACGTCCTGGGAGGAGCACGCCCTCGCCGCGCTCGAAGCCTGGAAGGCCGGGGACGTTGCCCCGATCGATGCGGCCCTCAAGTCCAAGCGCGGCGTCGATCAGATGAACTCCAAGACGTTCACCTCGAAAGCGGCGATGACCTGGACGGACATCCGCGATCAGTACGACGACGTCCACGCCA
>JANPEZ010000149.1:0-2642 GCA_031423155.1 Actinomycetes bacterium | reverse complement strand
CGATCCTGGCGCGAGCCGAGGGCAACCCCTTCTTCCTCGAGGAGATCGTCCGTCGCCTGATCGACGAGGGCCTGGTCGTCTACGAGGACCAGCGATGGCGTGCGACCGCCGAGGTCCAAGACATCGACATCCCCGACACGGTCCAGGGCGTGCTGGCCGCGCGGATCGACCTGCTCGAGGCCGGAGACCGACGCGCGTTGCAGGCCGCCGCCACCGTCGGCCGGGTGTTCTGGACCGACCCGGTCGCCCTGCTCACCGGGATGCCGGCCGGTGACCTCGACGGCGCCTTCCGCCGCCTGGAGGAAAGAGAGCTGATCCTTTCGCGACTCGGATCCTCGATCGCGGGACGGCCCGAGTTCTTCTTTAAACACATCCTCACGCGTGACGTCGCATACGAGTCGATACCGCGCCGCGACCGGGCCCAGGCGCACGCGGCCGTCGCCGAGTGGATCCGAGACAGCGCCGGCGAAAGGGCCGGCGAATTCGTCGAGCTGCTCGCCTACCACTACGGCACCGCGGTGGCTCTGCAGTCGGAAAGTGGCGATCCCGACGAAGAGCTGCGGCGCAAGGCATTCGAAGCCCTTATCCGCGCGGCGAGGGAGGCTCGAAGCCGGGATGTCCTCCGCAAGGCCAGGCGGCTGGGAGAGGACTCTCTCTCGATCGCCAGGGGCGCGGCCGAACGCTCGACGGCTCTCGAGACGTTGGCCGACATCTTCTTCACCGACTTCCGCGGCGACATGGCCTGGAGGTACTTCTGCGAAGCGTTGGAGACCGAGCTCCATAAGGTACCCATCGACGGCAGGCAGGTCGCCTACCTGGCGGGCAGAGCGATCGACATGCCCGTGAGGTGGCCCGGTTCCATGAGATCGGTTCCGCCCAGGAGCGAGGTCGAGAGGATCCACGCAATGGGGATGGCTCACGCCCCAGCCGGCGACTCGGCCGAGCTAGCGGTATTGATGGCGAATCAAGCGGGCTGGGGGTTCGGCTACCCGGAACTACTGGATGATCCGGAAGGTATCGCTCGCGCAGAGCGTGAAGGGATAGCGGCCGCCGAGATGGCTGAGCGCCTGGGACTTCACAAAGTGGCGTCCGGCGCCTATGACCTCGTTGGCGGGACCCTGGTGGCACAGGGTCGCTACGGTCCGGCGATCCAGGTCCAGCAGCGCCGGGGAGCGCTGATGCCCATGATCGACGATGCGCTGGAGATCGGAGACTACTACGCCGCGCAGGCATGGGGTCTCTTCGAGATCGGAGACCTTCGCCAAGGCCTGGCCTCGGCCATCAAGGGCGTGGAGCAGACCGTGGGACGAACCGGCAACGGGGAGATCCATTCCGTGGCATGGGCATGCGCGACCCGGTTCCGCCTGGGCGACTGGAGCGGCGCGCTGGCCGACTTCGACAGGGTGTGTGAGCTACTGGACGACCGACGGGACGATCCTCCCGGCTTCTCATGCAACGCCCACGGCTCGATCGCGCTGATGTCCTACCGCAGGGGCGAGACGGTCGAAGGCGATCGTCTGCTCGAGATCCTGCGACGCGTCGCCTCTCAAACCGGGTCGCCGAGACCTTGGGCCCTGCTGATCAGCAACCTCGTGGACCGCGGCGACCTGAACGCTGCCCGCGAGACGCTTCAAGGCCTGCCGTCGAACTGGAAGATCCACAAACCGAGCATCGATGCCGCAAGGATAGGGTTCTCGATCGCAACCGAGGACTGGGAGGAAGCCGCCCGGCTGGCCGCCGAAGCCCGCGTCTACGCCGTATCCGAGTCGCTCCCGGGGCTCATGGCTCACGTGGTCGTAACAGAGGGACGCCTGACGGCCGCTGAAGGAGACCTCCCGACCGCTGCTCAACTTCTCCTGGAGGGGCGAGGACGATTCGAAGACATCGGTGAAGTTTGGGAGGTGGCGCAGACGGACCTGGCCCTGGGTGCCATCGAGGCGGAACTGGGCCTTCTGGAGGAGACCCGCGCGCGGATGGACGAAGCGATCGGGATCTTCGAAGGGCTCGGAGCGACGGCCGCCGCGGCGGCCCGGCACCTGCGGGAGGAACTCTCCTAGGCGGTCTTCTCCTGGCGCTCTGCGCGAGCCTTCTTGGGCGCCGCGTGCGGCACCAACGTCGGGTTCACACCCGACCTGACGACGTCCTGGTCGACGACGCACTTGGCGATGCCCTCGGCGCTCGGCAGGTCGTACATGACGCCGAGGAGGACCTCTTCCATGATCGCGCGTAGTCCACGCGCGCCGGTGCCGCGCAGGATCGCGCTGTCGGCGATCGCCGACAGCGCTTCATCGGTGAACTCCAGCTCCACACCGTCGAACTCGAAGAACTTCATGTACTGCTTGACGAGAGCGTTCTTCGGTTTGGTCAAGATGTCGATCAGCGCGGCCTCGTCGAGGTTGTGAACGCTCGTGATGACCGGCAGGCGCCCGACGAACTCGGGGATCAGCCCGTACTTGAGCAGATCCTCGGGCAATACCTTGCCCAAGATCTCGCCCATGTCCTTCTCGCTGGTGGGCCGGATGTCGGCGCCGAAACCTACTCCCTTGTTTCCGGTGCGCGACTCGATGATCTTGTCCAGACCCGCGAACGCGCCACCGCAGATGAACAGCACGTTCGTGGTGTCTATCTGGATGAACTCCTGG
>JANPEZ010000148.1:0-31345 GCA_031423155.1 Actinomycetes bacterium | reverse complement strand
CAACGTAGCGGATAACACGGGGGCCAAAGAGGTCCTGTGCATCCGCGTGCTCGGCGGCTCCGCGCGCCGGTACGCCGGCGTGGGCGACGTGATCGTCGGCACGGTCAAGAACGCGCTGCCCGGAGCCGCGGTGAAGAAGGGCGAGGTCGTCAAGGCCGTCGTCGTTCGCACCGCCAAGGAACGCAGACGCCCCGACGGCTCCTACATCCGTTTCGACGACAACGCCGTAGTCCTGATCAACGACCAGAAGAACCCGCGAGGCACCCGCATCTTCGGGCCGGTCGCGCGTGAGCTGCGCGAGAAGAAGTTCATGAAGATCATCTCGCTTGCGCCGGAGGTGCTCTAACCATGGCTACCGTGGACATCAAGAAGGACGACAACGTGATGGTCATGGCCGGCAAGGACCGTGGCAAGACGGGTCGCGTGATCCACGTTCAGCCCGACAGAGGTCGGGTGATGGTCGATGGGGTCGCGCGCGCCAAGAAGGCCGTGCGGACCGGTGCGAAGGGTAAGAATCGTCAGCAACTCCAGCAGGGCGGCATCATCGATACCGAGCTGTTCATCGATATCTCGAACGTTCAGATCGTGTGCAAGTCCTGCGGCGCGCCCACACGCGTCGGCCACCGCCAGGAGGATGACGTGAAGGTGCGCATCTGTCGCAAGTGTGAGGCAGCCCTATGACCGACTACACACCCAGGATGAAGGCGAAGTACCGCGCGGAGTTGGTGCCCGGCCTTATGGCCGAACGTGGCTACACGAACGTCATGCAGGTGCCGCGTCTGGACAAGATCGTCGTGAACATGGGCGTTGGTGAGGCGACCAAGGACGGTCGTATGCTGGATGACGCTGTCGCGGACCTGGTCATCATCACCGGCCAGAAGCCCGTGGTGACGAAGGCACGGAAGTCGATCGCAGGTTTCAAGCTCCGCGAGGGGCAGGCCATCGGAGCGAAAGTCACGCTCCGCGGTGACCGGATGTGGGAGTTCCTCGACAGGCTCCTGGCTCTGGCTCTGCCGCGGATCCGCGACTTCCGCGGGCTGAACCCCGACGCCTTCGACGGGCACGGCAACTACACGCTCGGCGTGACCGAGCAGTTGATCTTCCCCGAGATCGACTACGACAAGGTGTCGGCGGTCCGGGGTATGGACATAACGGTCGTAACGACGGCCAAGTCCGACGACGAGGGGCGCGCGCTCCTGGTCGCACTTGGGTTTCCGCTCGTCGGGACGACCCCGACGGCGGCGGCGAGCTGAGGGATAAGAGGAACATCAGATGGCAAAGACCTCGATAAAGAACAAGCAGGCGAAGAAGCAGAAGTTCCGGGTGCGCGAGTACACGCGTTGTCGGCGGTGCGGGCGTGCCCGTGCGGTTTACAAGAAGTTCATGCTCTGCCGCATCTGCTTCCGCCAGCTCGCGCACCTGGGTGAACTGCCGGGGGTGACGAAGGCCTCATGGTGACCTCAGCCAAGCCCGCCAAGTTCTCCTCGAACATCTCCGATCCGGTGGGGGACCTGCTCACGCGTATCCGCAATGCCAACACGGCGTTCAAGGACGATCTCTTCGTGCCGGCGTCCAAGATGAACGATGCCCTCTGCAAGATCCTGCAGCAGGAGGGCTACATCTCCGGGTTCGGCCGCGAGGGCGAGGGAGTGCACCAGGCGATCCGCATCACGCTCAAGTACTCGCGCGATCGTCAGCGCGCGATCAGCGGTCTCAAGAGGGTGTCGAAGCCCGGACGCCGCGTGTACGTCGCCAAGGATCGGCTGCCGCGGGTCCTGGGCGGCCTGGGCGTGGCCATCATCTCGACGAGCCAGGGCGTCATGACCGACAAGCAAGCCTCGCGCAAGGGCGTCGGCGGCGAGCTGCTGGGATACGTGTGGTGATCGGATGAGTCGGATAGGAAGACAGCCCATCGAAGTTCCCTCCGGCGTCGAGGTAGACGTCACCGGTGAGAACGTCGTGACCGTCAAGGGCCCGCGCGGGACCTTGACCCAGACGATGCACTCGGAGATCACGATCGTGCGCGAAGACGGCGTCATCCGGATAGAGCGCACGATCGAAGACGGCTTCCACCGAGGTCTTCACGGGCTGACGCGCACGCTGGTGGCCAACATGGTCGACGGTGTAACCAAGGGTTTCGAGAAGCGCCTGACCATCATCGGAGTCGGCTACCGCGCCGCGCTCAAGGGCAAGGACCTTGAGATCCAGGCCGGCTACTCACACCCCGTGCTCGTGGCCAGCCCCGAGGGCATCGAGTTCGAGTGTCCGACCGCGACCTCGATCGTGGTGCGCGGCAACGACAAGCAGGCCGTGGGCGAGATCGCCGCGAAGATCCGCAAGGTCCGCAAGCCCGAGCCCTACAAGGGCAAGGGGATCCGCTACGAGAACGAGTTCGTGCGCAAGAAGGCCGGTAAGGCCGCGAAGACAGGTGCCGCCTGATGGACGCCACGAAGAAGCGCAGCGCCCGCGTACGCCGGCACGCCCGGGTGCGCAAGAAGGTCAGCGGCTCCCAGGCTCGTCCGAGGCTGGCCGTCTACCGCTCGAACCGGCACATCTACGCCCAGCTGATCGACGACGCTCGCGCCGTCACCATCGCCTCGGCCTCGGATCGCGAGGTCGCCAAGGGCGACAAGACCGAGCGCGCCAAGGCCGTCGGGGCCCTCATCGCGACCCGGGCCAAAGAGCACGGTGTCGAGGTCGCCGTCTTCGACCGAGGGGGCAGGCTGTATCACGGCCGAGTCGCCGCGCTCGCCGACGGGGCCCGAGAGGGAGGACTGCAGATCTGATGCGACGCTACGACGCAAGTGCCCAGGACAAGAGCCCGTTCGAAGAGCGGGTCATATCGATCAACCGCGTGGCCAAGGTCGTCAAGGGCGGCCGCAGGTTCTCCTTCGCCGCGCTCGTCGTCGTGGGTGATGGCGCCGGTCGAGTGGGTCTGGGCTACGGCAAGGCCAAGGAGGTCCCCGCGGCCATAGCCAAGGGGGTCGAGGAGGCCCGCCGCCGGATGTTCGAGGTTCCCATGATGGGTACCACCATCCCTCACGAGGTCACCGGCGTCGCAGGGGCCGGCAAGGTTCTCCTCAAGCCCGCTGCTCCCGGTACCGGGGTCATCGCCGGCGGTCCTGTGCGGGCGCTGGTCGAGTGCGCCGGCATCAAGGACATCCTCTCCAAGTCGATGGGCTCGTCCAACCAGATCAACATCGTCAAGGCCGCGGTCGCGGGCCTTCAGTCCCTGCGTCGTCCGGCGGAGGTCGCTGCGCTTCGGGACCGCGAGATGCACGAGATCGCACCCAAGCCGATGATCGAGGCCGTCGCCGCCGCCGGAGAGCGCCTGGCGGCCAAGCGCGCAGCCGACCTCGAGCGCGTCTACTCCGATCAGTCGACGGGCCCCTCCACCTACAGGGGTCGTCGATGAGCAAGATCAAAGTGACTCAGCGCCGAAGCGTGATCGACCGGCCGAAAGACCAGAAGTCCACCGTCCGCCGCCTCGGGCTGCACCGCATCAACGACAGCGTCATCAAGGACGACACTCCCACGGTCCGAGGCATGATCAACAAGGTCCGACACCTCGTCACGGTAGAGGAGGTCGACGGATGAAGCTGCATCACCTGAAGCCGGCCGAGGGAGCGACGAAGGACCGCAAGCGCGTGGGTCGTGGCCGCTCGGGCGCCGGCGGCAAGACCGCTGGCCGCGGCACCAAGGGAACGGGAGCACGCAAGAACGTCCCCCTGGGTTTCGAGGGTGGCCAGATGCCGCTCGCTCGCCGCATCCCGAAGCTGAAGGGTTTCACCAACCCCAGCCGCGTCGAGTACTCGGTCGTGAACGTCGAGATGCTCGCGAAGATCTTCGAGGCCGGCGAGGTCGATCCCGCCGCCATGTACGCACACGGACTCGTTCACAAGGGACGGCCGGTCAAGGTTCTGGCTCGGGGAGACATCGACAAGGCGCTGCGCATCCGCGCCCACGCGTTCTCCGCCGCGGCCAAGGCCAAGATCGAGGCGGCCGGGGGCTCCACCGAGCTGATCGCATAGCCGGGGTAGGATAGGGCCCGTCGTGCTTAGAGCCTTCGTCAACGCCTTCAGGGTCCCTGACCTACGGAACAAGATCCTCTTCACGCTGTTCATGATCGCCGTCTACCGGTTCGGTTCGCACGTTCCCGTCCCGATCGTCGACATCAAGACCCTCAACGAGCAGAACCAGAGCAACGCGGGGATCCTGGGGTTCATCAACCTCTTCTCCGGGGGCGGCCTGACTCGAATGGCCGTGTTCGCGCTGGGGATCATGCCGTACATCACGAGCTCGATCATCATGCAGTTGCTCCAGGTCGTGATCCCCAAGCTCGACCAGTGGCATAAGGAGGGCGAGTCCGGCCAGAAGAAGATCAACCAGTGGACCCGCTACGTGACGGTCGTCCTTGCGCTGCTTCAGTCGACCGGCCTGGTGTTCGCCTTCCACGCGGGCTCGCTGGGTATCAGCGACCCATTCCGCCCCGGAACATTCACGGCTCCGAACATCTCGCTCATCGTGCTGACGCTTACGGCAGGCACGGCCTTGATCATGTGGATGGGTGAGCTGATCACGCAGCGCGGCATCGGCAACGGGATGTCCATCCTGATCTTCGCGAGCGTCATCTCCAGCCTTCCTGCTGAGTACCTGTCCATCCTCAAGCAGGGGAACGCCCAGTTCGTGACGATCGTCGCGATCGGACTCGGGATCATCGTGGCGGTGGTCTTCATCGAGCAGGGGCAAAGACGCATCCCCGTTCAGTTCGCCAAGAGGGTCGTCGGGCGAAAGATGACCTCGGGCGGCAGCACATATATCCCGCTGAAGGTGAACCAGTCGGGAGTGATCCCGATCATCTTCGCGTCCTCGGTGCTGTACTTCCCGGTGCTGCTGCAGAGCGTCTTCCGGGGCGGCGGCTACGCAAGGTTCGTCGAGAAGTACATCCTCAACCAGGCGAGCCCGATCTACATGATCATGTTCGGCACGATGGTCGTGTTCTTCGCCTACTTCTACACCGCGATCGCGTTCAACCCGGTGGACACCGCCGACAACATCCGCAAGCAGGGCGGGTTCGTCCCGGGCATCCGGCCGGGACCGCCTACCGTCGCCTACCTGAACGACATCCTCACCCGTATCACGCTGCCGGGGTCGCTGTTCCTGGCGACCATCGCGCTGGTGCCTTCAGTGGTCCTGGCTCTCTGGAGCATCCAGGGCTTCCCGTTCGGTGGAACGACCATCTTGATCACGGTCGGCGTCGCGCTGGAGACGATGAAACAGATCGAGTCCCAGTTGCTGATGCGCCACTACGAGGGTTTCCTCCAGTAACCATGCGCCTCGTGCTGCTTGGCCCTCCGGGCGCGGGCAAGGGAACACAGGCCGTTAGGCTGGTGGAACGCTTCGACATCCCCCAGATATCGACGGGCGATCTGCTGCGCGAGCACGTCCAGCACAACACGCCGCTCGGCGTCAAGGCGCGCACGTTCATGGACCGCGGAGAGTACGTTCCCGACGACCTTGTGGTGCGGATGGTCATGGAACGCTTGGAGGAGCCCGACGCCCAGAAGGGTTTCATCCTGGACGGTTTCCCGCGAACGGTGATTCAGGCCAAGGCACTCGAGAACGCGCTGGCCGCGGCGGGCAGGCCCCTGTCAGCGGTGTTGAAGTTCACGATCAGCGACGAGATGGCGGTGCGCCGCCTAGGCCAGCGCTGGACCTGCCCAACGTGCAAGCTGACCTACAACGTGGAGTACAAACGCCCTGCCGTGGAAGGCGTCTGCGACGCCGACGGAACCCAGCTAACACGTCGCTCCGACGACGACGAGGTAACGGTCCGGCGCCGGCTCGAGGTCTACCGGACGGAAACGGCGCCGCTGGAGTTCTTCTTCTGGGAGCGCGGTCTGCTCCGCGAGGTTGACGCCGAGGCGCTCGAGGACACCGTGATCGAGCGAACCCTCGAATCACTGTCGGACATCGAGTCGTGATCATCTACAAGTCCGCCGACGAATTGGAGAAGATGCGCCGTTCGGGAAGCATCCTGGCCGGTGTGATCGACGAGGTGCTGGCGGCGGTTGCTCCGGGTCGCACGACCGAAGACCTCAACGCCGTGGCCGAGGCGGGCATCCGGCGCGAGGGCGCGGTCCCGAACTTCCTGGGATACCGCGGGTTCACCAAGTCCATCTGCGCTTCACTTAACAACGAGATCGTCCACGGCATCCCCTCGCCCAAGCGGGTCTTGAAGGACGGCGACCTACTGTCGCTGGATTTCGGCTGCATATGGGAGGGTTTCCATTCCGACTCCGCCGTAACGGTTTTCGTCGGTGAGCCTCCCTCGAGCGAAGCGGAGAAGTTGGTCCGCGTAACGAAGGAAGCGCTCGACGCCGGTATCGCGCAGATAAGGCCGGGCGGACATCTCAGCGATATCTCGAACGCGGTCGAACAGGTGGCGGGCGGCGCCGGTTTCGGCATCGTGCGCGAGTACGTGGGCCACGGCATAGGCCGCGCCATGCACGAGGACCCGCAGATCCCCAACTACGGCCCCGCGGGCCGCGGCCCCATCATGAAACCGGGCTTGGTTGTCGCCGTCGAGCCGATGGTCAACCTCGGCGGTTGGGAGACGAAGGTCCTAGCCGACGACTGGACGGTCGTCACGGCCGACGGATCGCTCAGCGCCCACTTCGAACACACCATCGCAGTGACCGAGGAAGGCCACGAGGTCCTGACGGCCAGGCACTGAAGGGAGCCCCTTCCTGGCGATCGTCGAACGTGTGATGGGTCGCATGCGGTTCCGGTAGGAGGGAACCGGTTCAGGATCTCCTGCACGCTGACGTGTCACTAGCGCGCGGAATCAACTCCACAGCGTGCTGATCGGGGCTGCGACTATGCGCTCGCTCATCTGGAAGACCCGAGGTCCGGTGTGCAGGACTGCCCCGGCTACGAACCTGTCTCCGAGCTGTTCTCTTAGCCACTCGAGGTGCCGCGCCGACTCCCGCTTCGGGGCGGAACTAGCTTTGACCTCTATGGCCACGATGCCCCCACCGGCGAGTTCGGCCAAGATGTCGATCTCGTGACGGCCCTGCTGGGTGCGCAGGTGATACAGGCGAGGCCGGGCAGCAGTGATCGGAAGTTCGCTTCGGATCTGTGAAACCACGAACGTATCCAGGACCTTTCCGAGCAGCTTCCCATCGTTCATCACCGATGCTGTGCCGACCCGCAGTATGCCGGCGAACAGGCCTGCGTCCGTGAGGTAGCGCTTCGGGTAGAGGACGAGACGTTTTAGCCGGTTGGTCGTCCACGCCGGAAGTGCCTCCACCACAAGCAGGTTCGTCAGCAGTCGCTCGTACGCGACGGCCGTTCGCCTGTCGATACGAGCTGCTTGGAGGAGTGTCTTGTCCTCGACAACTCCTGCCGATCCGAGCGTCAGAGCTTCGACATAGCGCCTGATGCGGTCTGGATCCCGGCCCGGTTCTACTAGAGCGGCATCCCTCAACACGATCTGGTCCACGTAGCTCTCGAGCCATCGCGATCGAGCATCCTCCGATAGAGAGATCGCGGGCTCGGGGAATCCGCTGGACAAAGCGATGTCGAGATAGTCGCGAAGATCGGGTCGGTCCGCCGGCGTCTCGAGGTCCATGCCTTGGGCCAGTCGGTCGATCAGGGGGGTCCCATCGATCGGTCCGGTCTGCTCCCGGACGGTCATCCCGAACATCGGGATCTGCACGAGGCGTCCGGTTCCAGGCCAGGTGGGCGTCTCGAGAGCGGCTCGAACCGACCCGGTGAGAAGGAACCTGCCTGGCCGGAATGAAGCATCGACCGAACGCTTTATGGCTCCGAGGACTTCGGGCACGACCTGCCATTCGTCGAGGAGCACCGGTTCTGGCCGGTTTCTCAATGCGGCGTCGGGGTCCGCCTTGAAAGCCTCGGCTTCGGCTGGATCATCCAGGCGGACCACGGACTTCGCATGGCGCATGGCAGTGGTGGTCTTGCCCGTGGCTCGGGGGCCCACCAGCAAGATCGCTGGTAGCTGGCTGAATAGGCGTTCAAATAGGGGCTCGATCGATCTCTCGCGGTAGCTTGCCACGGGCACAGAGTACCACTCACCCACAGCCCTGACTCCCGCTGACACACAGTCATCTACGCCACTGGTCCACAGACCACTGACCGCGATCGGTTCGGGTGGCCCACCGGGTGACGCACGCACGAACCTGCCCGTATACTGGGCCTCCGCTCCCTTCCGGGGGCGTTCTCGGCTCGCCTGCGGGCAGGCCGAAGCCCTTCTACAAGGACAACGCGGAGCTTGCCGAAGAAAGACGCCATCGAGGTCGAGGGAACGGTCGTAGAGCCGCTTCCCAACGCCATGTTCCGGGTGGAATTGGAGAACGGGCACAAGGTTCTGGCTCACATCTCGGGAAAGATGCGGATGCACTACATCCGGATCCTCCCGGGGGACAGGGTCCTGGTGGAGCTGTCGCCGTACGACCTCACTCGAGGCCGTGTGACGTACCGCTACAAGTGAGGGATAGATGAAGGTCAGGCCGTCGGTGAAGAAGATGTGCGACAAGTGCCGCGTGATCCGCCGGCGCGGGCGCATCTTGGTCATCTGCACGAACCCGCGGCATAAGCAGCGGCAAGGGTAGGAGGAAGACTTGGCACGCATCGCAGGCGTAGACCTTCCCCGTGACAAGCGGTTGGACGTGTCCCTGCGCTACATCTACGGCCTCGGCGAGACGAGTGCCCGCAAGATCGTCGAGGGCACCCAGATCGACGGCGCCACCAAGGTTCGCGACCTCTCCGAGGAGGAAGTCGTCCGGATCCGTGAGTTCATCGACCGCAACTTCAAGGTCGAGGGTGACCTGCGCCGCGACGTCGCCGGCGACATCAAGCGCAAGATCGAGATCGGCTGCTACCAGGGGGTCCGCCACCGGCGAGCGCTCCCGGTCCGTGGCCAGCGCACGCACACGAACGCGCGCACCCGCAAGGGCCCGAAGAAGGCCATCGCGGGCAAGAAGCAGCTCAAGGCGAAGAAGTAGGGGACCTATGGCAAAGCCCAAAGCCAAGAAGACCAAGCGCAAAGAGAAGAAGAACGTCGTGCACGGTCAGGCGCACATCAAGTCGACGTTCAACAACACGATCGTGACCATCACCGACCTTCAGGGCAACACGCTCAGCTGGGCGAGCGCCGGCAACGTCGGCTTCAAGGGCTCGCGCAAGTCGACGCCGTTCGCGGCTCAGCTTGCGGCCGAGGCCGCCGCCCGCCGTGCGCAGGAGCACGGTCTTCAGAAGGTCGATGTCTACGTGAAGGGTCCCGGTTCGGGCCGCGAAACCGCCATCCGTTCCTTGGCGGCCGCCGGCCTGGAGATCTCCGGGATCATGGATATGACACCGGTGCCGCACAACGGCTGCCGGCCCAGGAAGCGTCGCCGCGTCTAGCAGCGTGGCGGATCCGGCTCGCGCACCCGCGAGCAGGGAAACGAGGGTGGGGTAGGACTGGATGATCCCCTGCCGAAGGAGGTAACAAGTTGTTCATCGTCGCCAGGCCGCAGATCTCCGAAGAGGTCGTCTCCCAGAACCGATCGAGGTTCTCGATCGAGCCGCTGGAGCCCGGATTCGGCTACACGCTCGGCAACTCGCTGCGCCGCACACTGCTGTCGTCCATCCCGGGCGCGGCGATCAGCTCCGTCCGCATAGAGGGCGTGCTGCACGAGTTCTCGACCGTCCCTCACGTAACCGAGGACGTGACCGACATCATCTTGAACCTCAAGGAGCTGGTCGTGCGCTCCGACCTGGAGGAGCCGACCACCGTCTACCTGAAGGCCAAGGGTCCTGCCGAGGTTACGGCCGGCGACATCGCGCCTCCCGCTGGAGTCGAGATCTTGAACAGCGACCTGCACATCGCCACGCTCGGCAAGGGTGCATCCTTGGAGATGGAGATGGCCGTAGAACGCGGCGTCGGGTACCGCATCGCCGACAAGAACAAGAAGGCGCGCGACCCTATCGGCGTCATCCCGGTCGACTCGATCTTCTCGCCTGTTCGAAAGGTCTCGTACGCGGTTGAGAACACGCGCGTCGAGCAGATGACCGACCGCGACCGGCTGGTTCTGGACGTCGAGACCGACGGATCGATCTCCGCCCGCGAGGCCGTCGCCTCCGCCGGTGGAGCGCTGCTCGAGCTGGTGAACATCTTCGCCGAGCTGGCCGACGCCACCTCGGTGACCGTGGGTCCAGCCGACGACGAGTCCATGCCCAGCGACTACGGCATCACGATCGAGGAGCTGAACCTTTCGGTCCGCTCCTACAACTGCCTGAAGCGCGAGGGCATCAACCAGGTCGGCGACCTCGTCGAGAAGTCCGAGACCGAGCTGATGGACATCCGTAACTTCGGCCAGAAATCCATCGACGAGGTCAAGCTCAAGCTCGAAGAGCTCGGGCTCGGCCTGCGGGAGGAGTAACCGGTGCCCAAGCCCAAGAAGGGCGCGCGCCTGGGCTCTGGGCCCGCGCACCAGAAGCAGATCCTCTCGACGATGGCGGCTCAGCTATTCGTCCATGAGGGGATCAACACGACCGAGGCCAAGGCGAAGATGCTGCGCCCCTACGCCGAGAAGCTGATCACGAAGGCCAAGAAGGGTGATCTGGCGGCGCGCCGCGAGGTCCTGAAGGACATCACCGACCGGGACGTGGTCGCGCGGTTGTTCCACGAGATCGCTCCTCGGTTCTCAGAGCGGGCCGGTGGGTATACGCGGATCATGAAGCTGGGGCAGCGGGCCGGCGACGGTGCTCCGATGTGTCGCATCGAGCTGGTTGAGCGAGGGGTCTAGGGCTCTTTACGATGGGCTGACGCGTGGCGGGCGGGGTGGCGCCGGTGTTCCGGCGGGCCAGCCCCGCCCTACCCCCGCCTCCACACCGGCGCCACCCTCTCGTCACCTCTGATAACCCTGCGGCGAGCGCTACGGCCTTGCGCGATACTTCTTTTCGTGCAGCGGGTCGTGCGGGTTCTTCTTGCTTATGACGGGACCTCTTTTCGGGGGTGGGCTGCTCAGCGGGATCCTGCGATCCGGACCATTGAGCTTGTGTTGTCGGACGCGATCTCTGCTTTCGTTCGGCATCCTGTGAAGCTTTCGGTCGCTGGGAGGACCGATGCTGGGGTTCATGCTCGGGGGCAGGTGGCGTCGTTCGTGACAGCTGCTTTGGTCGAGCCCGTCGCGCTTCGGGCCGCGGTGAACTCGATGCTGGGGCCGGAGGTTGTGGTGCGGGGGGCTGCGTTCGCGCCCGGTTCGTTCGATGCTCGGTTCTCGGCTTCGGCTCGGGAGTATCGGTATCGGATGGATGTTGGGGAGACGGCTGATCCGTTCTCGGCTCGGTTCGTTTGGGATCGGCCGGGCGAAGTCGCGCTGGCCGATATGCGTTCGGCTGCACGATATCTGGCGGGAGAGCACGACTTCGCTTCGCTCTGTCGGCATCCGGGGTCGGGGAAGTCGACTGTCCGGCGAGTGCATCGACTCACGATCTCGCGGGTCGGCGATCGGATCGAGGTTCGCGTCAAGGCGAACGCGTTCTTACATCAGATGGTTCGCGCGATCGTCGGCATGCTGGTGGCGGTCGGGGAGGGCAAGATAGCGCCGGGCGAAGTGCCTGCCCTGCTTGCCGCCCGGGATCGGCGCGGGACCGGGCACCTCGCACCGGCACTCGGACTCACCCTCGAGCGCGTGTACTACGGGCGCCGCACGTGAGGCCCGAGCTTCTACGGTGGATAGAGGCGTCGGTCGGGCCGAGGGCCCGGATCGTTGGGCATCACCGGATGGACGAAGCCCAAACCGAGATGCACGCCGTCGACGTCATCGAGGGTGGCGCGGCCCTTACGCTGGTTCTTCGTATCTACGGAGACAGCGAGAGGCTTGGGTCCGATCCTTGGTACGTGCCGGCGAACGAGGCGGCAGCTCTCCGGCTCCTCGCTCATATCGACGTACCGGCGCCGGAGCTGGTCGCTGAAGACCTGGATGGGCAGCACTGCGGCGCGCCGGCCTTGTTGACGACTCGGCTCCCAGGCGCACCCGTGATCGCGCCTACCGACCTGGACGCTTTCTTCGAACGCGCAGCAGCTGTGCTTCCGAAGATCCACGCGGTCGAAGCCGAGGGCCTAGTTCCCGAGTACGCGCCCTACGTCGATCCCCGGGAACTGCGCCCTCCCGGGTGGACCGAAAGACATGAGTTGTGGGAGCGCGTTATCGATGTCGTGACCGGGCCTGTACCCGGCGGGGAGCGTTGCTTCATCCACCGCGACTTCCACCCTTGGAACCTGCTCTGGGTCGAAGGCGAGCTGACCGGCGTTGTCGACTGGCCGACCGCGGCTTGGGGTCCTCCGGGGATCGATCTGGCCAGGATGAGGCTCAATCTGGCAAGGGAGCCGGGTCCTGAAGCGGCAGCGCGCTTCCTTGAGATCGCCGGGCCTGAGGGCCATCACCCCTACTGGGACCTGCTGGATGCCACGGACGGTCTGGCCGAAGACGATCGTCCGACCGACGCTGAGGAGGCTGCCGCCTGGGAGCGCCTCGAAGCCTACCTGGAGCAGGTTCTGGCCCTGACCTAGCTTTGACGCCTGCGCGTTCTCGCAGGTAGTCTTGGCCATCGGCCGGGTCGCCCGGCCGTTCCTTACGTATGAAGACCTACTCTCCGAAGCCGCAGCACATCGAGCGCCGCTGGTATGTGATCGACGCCAGCGACCTTGTGCTCGGGCGTCTTGCCTCGGAGGTCGCGGCCATCTTGCGCGGCAAGCATAAGCCGATGTTCGCTCCTCACATGGACACGGGCGACAACGTGATCGTCATCAACGCCTCCAAGGTCGTACTGACCGGCGGCAAAGAGATGAAGAAGATGGCATGGCGCCACTCCGGGTATCCGGGCGGGATCACCGGCATCCGCTACGACAGACTGATGGCCGAGCGCCCGGTATTCGTCCTGGAGAAGGCCGTCCGCGGGATGCTTCCCAAGAACAGCCTCGGCCGCCAGATGATCAAGAAGCTCCACGTCCACGAGGGAGCCGAGCACAACCACCAGGCGCAGAAGCCGGTTGCTTACGAACTGGGCAAGCCGCCCGTCTGGGAGGGATTGCCCGAGCCCAAGGTTCGCGCGATCCGCGAGCCCAAGAAGAAGGCCCCAGTGGCGAAGGCCGCCGAGAAGGAGCCGGCGACCAAGCCTGCTGCCAAGCCCAAGGCCTCTGCCGCCAAGCCCAAAGCTGCTGCGGCCAAGCCGAAACCGGCCGCTCCCAAGCCCAAGGCAGAGAAGACCGAGAAGGCCCCGCGCGCCAGCCGCGCCAAGAAGACCGAAGGGAAGGACGCCTAAGTGCCTGAAGCCGCGAAGCTCTCGACCGGACGCCGCAAGGAAGCCGTGGCTCGAGTCCGGCTCGTACCCGGCACCGGCGCATTCCTGATCAACGACCGATCGTTGGAGGAGTACTTCACCACACGTGCGCACCGGATGACCGTGGGCGGGCCGCTGCGGCTCGTCGGCAAGGAGAAGGACTTCGACGTGATCGCCACGATCGCCGGTGGGGGCGTGAACGGCCAGGCCGGCGCACTCCGCCTCGGCATCGCCCGCGCCCTTCTGGATCTCGACCCGGAGCTACGCGCTCAACTTAAGGCCGAGGGGTTCCTGCGCCGCGACGCCCGCGAGAAGGAGCGTCGCAAGTACGGTCTGAAGAAGGCGCGCAAGGCTCCTCAGTACTCCAAGCGGTAGAGACCTACTCGGTTTCGACGACCTCTTCAGCGTCCAGGGCGTAGTCGCCGCGCGCTATGGCCTCGATGATCAGCCGGGCCTGTGGTTCGAACCGGCTCGGTACCCAAAGGTGTATGGGCCCCATCCGGTAGGGCCCCGTTCCCTCGCCTTTGGCCAAGACGGGGATCCCCTCCGATTCCAGGTGCACCTTCGTGATCTCGCCGTCGACCGCCGATGCGGTGCTGTAGATGCGGACGACATCTCCCATGCGGGCATCGTACGTCCGGCCGGCCAGTAAGCCCGTGGGACATTGACAGATATCGATATCTCTGGCATCCTCCGGTCATAGAGGAACATCGATGACCGGAAGGACTACGAGACTCCGATGAAACAGCTAGAGCTGAGACCCGCGGCCCAGTGTTGTGTCCCCATCGCGGACGAGGATCTCTCCGAGGCCGAACTCGCGACCTCGGCGACCCTCTTCAAGGCCCTCGCCGACCCGGCCCGGGTGCGCATCGTCAACCGTCTGGCCAACTCGCCCGACCCGGTCTGCGTCTGTGACTTCACGGCCCTGCTCGGGCTCTCCCAGCCGACCGTCAGCTTCCATCTGAAGAAGCTCTTGGCCGCCGGTCTGATCGACCGTGAGCAGCGAGGCGCCTGGGCTTTCTACTCGCTCAACCGGGTCGCGGCCGCGCGGCTCAAGGAAGTCTTCAGCTTCTAGGGAAAGGGAACGCGATGACGGATCTCAGGGAAGACGTGAGGAGCAAGTACGCGGAAGCGGCGCTCACCGTTCGTGCGGGCGAGCGTGCCGAGTGTGGGTGCGACAGCTCGTGCTGCGGCGACGCCGGCCACGACGAGGTCTTCGGCGTCGCGCTTTACGACCTCGGTCAGAAGGCCCAGTTACCTGAGGAAGCCGTCCTCGCCAGCTTGGGTTGCGGCAACCCCACGATCGTTGCTGATCTGCGCGAGGGAGAGACGGTCCTGGACCTTGGCTCGGGAGGCGGGATCGACGTCCTGTTATCCGCCAAGCGTGTGGGGCCGACCGGCAAGGCGTACGGCCTGGACATGACCGACGAGATGCTCGAGCTTGCTCGCTCCAACGCTGCGAAGGCCGGAGCATCGAACGTCGAGTTCCTCAAGGGATTCATCGAGGAGGTTCCACTTCCGGACGCGAGCGTGGACGTGATCATCTCCAACTGCGTTATCAACCTTTCGACCGACAAGTCCGCTGTGGTGGCTGAGATGTTCCGTGTGTTGAGGCCGGGTGGACGGCTGGGGATCAGCGACGTGGTCGCCGATGATGGGCTATCCGAGGCGGATAGGGCCGAGCGCGGAAGCTTCGTCGGCTGCATCGCGGGCGCGCTCTCTTTCGGCGAGTACAGCTCGATGCTCGCGGGAGTCGGGTTCGAAGCGATACAGGTAGAGCGGACCCACGAAGTTACCGGCGGCATGTACGGCGCGATAGTGCGGGCGGTCAAACCGGCGTGACGCGGGCGCCCGTCGTCTTGTTCGTCTGCGTCCACAACGCCGGCCGGTCTCAGATGGCCGCGGGGCTGCTCGAGCATCACTCGGGCGGGAGGCTGCGCGTCCTTTCGGCCGGGAGCGAACCCGCCGAGCGGCTCAACCCGGCGGTCGTGGAAGCGATGGCCGAGGCCGGCATAGATATCGCCTCCAAGACCCCCGCCCGGCTCGCCGACGAGGATGTGCGCGAGGCGGACGTCGTCGTAACGATGGGTTGCGGGGATGCCTGCACGATCTATCCGGGCAAGCGCTACGAGGATTGGGAGCTGCAAGATCCGGCCGGCCTCACTTTGGAACAGATCCGGCCCATCCGCGCCGAGATAGACCGCAGGGTTCGGGAGCTTGCCTCCGACCTGCTGGGGTAGCCTGTTCCGCCTATGGGGCGCCTGTTCGGAACCGACGGTGTGCGAGGGGTGGCCGGCACCGAACTGACCCGCGATCTTGCGTTCGGCCTGGGGCGCGCGGCCGTCATCGTGCTCGGTCGTCACGGCTCGGGCCGGGCCAAGTTCGTGGTCGGGCGCGACCCCCGGGCCTCGGGGGAGTGGCTCGAAGACGCCTTGGTCGAAGGGATCCGCACCGCCGGCGGTGACGTCGTGGTCGCGGGGATCCAGCCGACACCGGCCATCGCCTACCTGACCATCGCGCTGAAGGCCTCCTCGGGAGTCGTCATCTCGGCTTCCCACAATCCGGCCGAGTACAACGGCATCAAGTTCTTCTCCCGCGAGGGGATGAAACTGCCCGATCACATCGAGGACGAGATCGAGGCCGCGCTGGCCGAAGCCGGCGGGGCGGAGGCGTCCGAGCACGGAGCGGTGCTTCCTCTCGGGGCCGGTGAGGAGGAGTACATCGGCCATCTAGTTTCGGCGGCCGACGTGCGTCTGGACGGCATGACGGTGGTCGTGGACTGCGCGAACGGGGCGGCCTCGGGGATATCGCCGGACGTGCTGCGCCGGCTCGGCGCTACGGTCATCCCGATCTATGACGATCCGACCACCGGCGAGATCAACGACGGGTGTGGAGCTCTGCATCCTCATGTCGTGGCACATGAAGTGGTGAGACGCGGCGCCGACGCGGGTGTCGCGCACGACGGCGATGCGGACCGTGCGCTCTTCTCCGATGCCGATGGGAACGTTGTGGACGGCGATCAGGTGCTCGCAGCTTGCGCTCTGGGTCTTTCCGAGGAAGGCCGCCTGACGGGCAACACCGTCGTAACGACCATCATGGCCAACATCGGTTTCATGCTGGCGATGGCCGAAGCGGGCATAGATGTCATCTCCGCTAAGGTCGGCGACCGTTACGTTCTGGAGGAGATGCTCCGGACGGGAGCGGTCTTGGGCGGGGAGCAGTCGGGCCACGTGATCTTCTCCGAACACGCGACCACAGGTGACGGGTTGCTCACCGCCGTCCGGTTCCTCTCTCTGGCTGCTCGCAAGCAGGTGGGTGTCGGCGAGCTGGCCGCCGCGATGCGCCGGTTCCCCCAGGTCCTCGAGAACGTGATCGTCGCCGACCGTGACCGGCTAGCCGATGCAGCCCAAGTGTGGGAGGCAGTGCGCGGGGCCGAGGCCGCCCTCGGCGAGGCCGGCAGGGTTTTGGTTAGAGCCTCGGGGACCGAGCCGCTCGTGAGGGTGATGGTCGAAGCCGAGTCCGAGGACATCGCGCGCATGCACGCCGACGCCATAGCAGAGGTCGTCAGCTCTGAGCTGAGCTGAGCCCCGCGAGGATCCCCTCGCATGTGCGCACCAAGGCTCGAGCGGCGTCGACCACGTCTCGCGAGGACATCGGACTCTCGGCGCGGACCTGCCACCGGGACATGACCTCCATAGCCGTTCGTCTGATGTCGTCCTCGCTTGCATCGGGCGCCAGGCCCAGCCGCGCGGCGGGCGCGTCGCCGGAACCACCGATCAGCCTTTCGGCGTTCGCGACTTCCTCGGGCTTGAAGGACACCCCGCCCGTGCGCAGGGCGTTCTGGAGCCTCAACTCGGTGAAGGCGTGGGCGCCGGCCTCGACGCGCTCAGCCTCGGCCGCGAGTGCATCGGAGCCGGGAACCGGCGCCCCGCGAAGCAGCGCCTCGATCTCCAGCAACGCGGACCGTGACTTGAGCACATCTCTTCTGGCCGAGAACTGGGAGGACAACACCGAGCGCAGCTCGTCAAGACCGCTCGACTCAACCAGCGCCCTGGCCAGAGCGGGAGCAGTTGTGGCGGCGCCCTGGCGGATCAGCGCCACGGACAGCCGAAGGCCGAACAGGCCGAACCGCTCAAGCAACACTTGCCTCTCCATCGGTATCAGGTCGACGGTCGTCTCGGGCTTGACGAAGCGGTCGGCCGTCATCAGGAGAGAGTCTGATTCGGCTATCGGCGCGGAGGCGATACGCCCCAGGGCGGTGAACTCGACCTCCCGCAGCGTCTGGCCGGTCTGAGCCAGCAGGCCGGCGACCGGGACCACCGTCTGGCAGAGCCTGCGGATCGACGGATCGCCCCGGTAGCGTTCGGCGATCCTTGCCGCGGAAGTCATCGCGTCGGGTCTTCCGACCCCGATCTCGTCGGCGCGCGAAAGGACGCCTATCGCGTTGATAGGCGTCGCCTGGGCGACCTCCTCGTCGTGGAAGGCCTCCAGGAAGCGAACGTCGGTCGAGTGCAGGTGGCGCATCAGATACAGCACGGCATCCGCCTGGGTGGCGCGATCGTCCTCAGGTGCCAGGAAGTCATGTGTGCGAGCGGAGACCCCGGTCGAGAGCGAGCCGATCCCGGGAGTGTCGATCAGCGTCATGGAATGCAGCGAAGATGCGGGCCACTCCACTACGAGTCTTTCGATCTCCTCGATCTTGCGTCCTTGAAGATCGACTTCGACCTGGCCAGCATCGCGCGTGAAGGGGACCTGAACCGGCTCTGAGTCGACCGGGTAGACGAGAGTGCGGTAGGTCACGGCTTCCCGGTACCACGTAACGATCTTCGTGCACTCGCTCGCGTCGGTCGGAGCCAGTTCCTCGCCCACCAGCGCGTTCAGCAACGTCGACTTACCTGCCTTGACCTTGCCGGCGATGGCAACGCGCAGAGGCTCGTCGAGGCGAGCCGCGATCGCGTGTGCCCCTTGCTCCTGGGGGGACCCTCGATAGAGGGCCTCGACCGAGCGCGCGAGCGCGCGGACCTGATCCACCAGGGCTTGCGTCATGCGGGCGCCGCCCCCTCCCGGCTGCGCGCGATCTCGGGGGCCAGCGCGGCGATCTGCTGTCGGACGGCCTCCATCTTCTGAAGCTCCGCCTGCAGCTGTTGCAGGCGCTGCTGTCTCTGTGCCTGGTCCATCTGCACGGCCGACTGAGCCGACATCAGTGCCTCTTGGGTGGATCTTTGCAACTCCTCCGCCCGTTCGGTGAATGCATCCCGCAGGTCGCGCTGGAGTTTGCGAAGCGCATCACGCGAGTCCTTGCCGATCTGGAAGCTGACCTCGTCGACGTATCTTCGAACCGACTGCTTGGCCTGCTGGCGGCGCATCTCGATCTGACGGGTCTTCTCGTCCGAGAGCGCCTTTCGACCCGAGAGCAGTCCGAGCACTACCGTCGCAGGGTTCATCATCGTCAAGCCGACGTAGTTCCCGAGCATCCCGAACATCGAAACCGAGCTGTAGGTTCCGCGGATCGCCAGCATCCCTTTGGCTGCCTTGCCCTGTTTCTTCAGCTTGAGGCCGGTCTGCACATCGATCGCTTCCAGGTCGGGCGTCGCGATGCCGAGGGCCAGATCGACGGCGCCCTCAACTCCGGCGAAGTGCTCGGCTATCCTGGCGGCGAGCTCTTCCGCGCGAGACGCGAGCATCGCGTAGTTCTCGGCGACCTCGGCGGCAACGCGCTTGTACATCCACGACTCGAACTCCTCCCAGACCTGGCTGGGATCACCCTTCTCTATGGCGTCGTCGGCGTCCGCGGTCACCCCTCGCATCCGTCCCCGGAAATCGAAGTCGACATCCCCGCTCATGTCGCCGACCCCGTCGCCGAGGGTCTGCTGCCACTTCGCGGCCTGACCTCGCAGCTGTTCCGCCTGCTCCTTGGCGCCCTGAAGAGCGGCGATCAGTTCCGCTGCGCCCTCGGGGTCGGTGAGCACCTTGCGTTCGGACACGTGGGGGGCCGCGACCTCGGCCACGACCGCCAGCGCATCGTTGACGGCTCCTCGCAGCATCAGCTTCTGCGCGTTGCCGACGATGAACTTCTGCAGGTAGTCCACCAGGACCGCGTAACCGGACTCGGAATTGAGCTCTTTACTCTCGGACCTGAGGGCCTCCCGGCGGAGAAGGGTAGAGACCGGGATGACGTCTGCCGCGATGCCCGAGGACTTGAGGTGACCTCTATCCAATTCGAGGATCCGTTTCCACTCGGGGTAGAAGTCGATCTTGGTCATGCAGACGACGACGTTCGGACACAGCTCGAGTGCGATCTTGAGGAAATCGATCTCAGGCCCGGACATCTCCTGGGCGGCGCTCGTGACGAGAACCACGGCATCGGCTTCGGGGAGCGCGGCGATCGTAGTCGTCGCGTGGCGTGAGCCGAGTCCACCGACACCGGGTGTGTCCACCAGAACGAGTCCGGTCTTGAGGAGGGCTCTGGGTATCCCGGCTTCGGCGGCCAACACACCGCGCTCGTTGCCCGGGTTGCCCGCCTCAGAGACGGCTCGGGCGAGTTCCTCCATCGAGACGCTCTCGACCTCACCCGGTTCTCCGTCGGGGCCGGCCAGAGTGATCGATGCTGCGGCCTGCTCGGAGAACCTCACGGCCGTCGCGACCGAGGTCGCCACGTCATCGTCCACGGGACAGACATCCGCGCTCACGAGAGCGTTGATCAGCGAGCTCTTGCCCTGCTTGAACTCTCCTACGACCAGGACACGGATCGAGGGATCGCGCAGGCGCCCTTGGGCTCGCTGAAGGCGAGCGACGAGTTCATCGCGTCCGGCGGTCTTGGCCAGCCCCGCCGCGGCGACCAAAGCGGAGTTGGCCTGATCGCCGACAGAGGGCTCGGCGGGTTGAGGTGGCTGCTGGCTCACCCGGCAAGGCTAACTCGGCGGCTCCTCAGAACGGGTTCAAGTCGTCCGCGATGTCTCCGACCGTGTCGATGGCATCTCCCGCGGCGTCGCCGACGGTGTCCAACGTGCCCCCGATGATGTCGTTCCCGATATCCATGGAGTCACCGACCACGTCGCCCAGCAGACCGGCTGCGCCCGAAGCGGCGCCCCCGAAGTCGCCAGAAGCCAGATCTCCACCGATGTCGACGGCTCCTCCCACGATGTCCCCGACCAGCCCGGCCGTGCCAACGGCTACATCAGCGCCGATCTCGACCGCACCGCCGATGAGGCCGCCGCCTATTCCGGCGACTCCCGAGAGCAGGTCGCCGCCGGCGTCCAGGGCGCCTTCCGCAGCGCCCATGCCGGCACCGGCGAGTGCCCCTCCGGCTCCGGCGACCGCTCCGCCTACGCCGGCCAGGGCGTCGCCGCCGGCATCAAGCGCATCTCCGGCCAGCCCGCCGATGGCATCGTCCAGGCCCGCCCCGGCGTCGATCGAACCGCCATCAGTGGCCAGATTGACATCGCCCCCGGCGGTGATGTTCGTGGTCGAGTCGTCGATCGATACCTCTCCACCGGAGATGTAGTAGTTGATGGTCTGCGCCACCGCGTCCATGCCCTGCGCTCCACCGAGGTCCGGGGGTGGAAGCGTCGCACCATCGGAGGTGGTAGCGAATTCAGGGATCGAGGCCATGATGTCGTTCATCGCCGGAACCAGTTCGTCCAGTGCGAAGCCCTGGAAACCGGCATCGCCCAGTACCTGCTCCGGGTTGGCCGCGAACGCCTGAACCTCGGGCGAGTCCGGTCCTCCCATGAACAGGTTCCTGATGAAGTCGAGCAGTGACTGGTCAAGTGCCATCTCGGTCTCCCTCTGTCTTGAGCGCTCCCAGATGTACGGGAACGTCACGCCTCAGGCGAGGATCATCCCTCCCCTAGGAAAGTGCTTCTCGAGCGAGCATATGCCTGGATGGCTCCGGGCGGAAGGGGGGATATGCTCCGCCGGGCATGAGCTACTCACTCGGCATCGACCTGGGCACGACCTACACGGCCGCGGCGGCCGTTAGGGACGGCCGCGCCGAGATGGTCTCCCTGGGGGACCGGGGCGCGGCGATCCCTTCGGTCGTATTCCTGAAAGAGGACGAGACGCTGCTGACCGGGGACGCCGCCAACCGGCGCGCCGTCACCGAGCCCGGCAGGGTAGCTCGTGAGTTCAAGCGCAGGATCGGCGATCCCACCCCCATCATGGTCGGGGGTTCTCCCCTCTCGGCCGATTCACTGACCTCCAAGCTGCTCCGATGGACCGTGGACGCAGTCGCCAAGCAGGAGGGAGGCGCCCCGGCGTCGGTAGTTGTCTGCCACCCGGCGAACTGGGGTCAGTTCAAGACGGACCTCCTGCGCCAGGCGATCGCCCAGGCGGGGCTCGAAGGTGCGACCACGATCACCGAGCCCGAGGCTGCCGCGGTCTACTACGCCTCGCAGGAACGGATCGAGCCCGGAACGACGATCGCTGTCTACGACCTGGGTGGCGGCACGTTCGACTCGGTGGTGCTGCGAAAGACCGCCGGCGGGTTCGAGGTGCTCGGCAAGCCAGAGGGAGTCGAACGCCTCGGCGGGGTCGACTTCGACGAGGCGGTCTTCCAACACGTGCGCTCCTCGCTCGGGGGATCCCTCGAAGAGTTGGATCCGGCCGATCCGGTTTCCGTGGCCGCCGTGCAGCGGTTGCGAGCCGACTGCGTGGAGGCCAAGGAGACGCTTTCGACCGACACCGATGTGGCCATACCCGTCCTGCTGCCGAACGTGCAGACGGAAGTTCGCCTTACTCGTACCGAGTTCGAAGCGATGATCCGCCCGGCGCTCGGAGATTCGATATCGGCGCTCAAGCGGGCTATCGCCTCTGCCGGATTGGAGCCGTCGGCGATCGACGTCGTCCTCTTGGTCGGAGGGTCCTCGCGTATCCCGTTGGTTGCTCAGACGGTCTCGGCAGAGCTGGGCCGGCCGGTGAGGGTCGATGCTCACCCCAAACATGCGATCGCGCTGGGCGCCGCGTTGGCGGCTTCACCCGCAGCGGCTGCGGTAGCCGATGAGGTCATGCCGGAGATCGCGGTCGCGTCGCCTGCCGATTCCGAGCTCGCCGCGATGTTCTCCGACGATGCCGCCCCTGCCGTCCTTCCGCCCGAGTCCCAGACGCCTCGAGAGACGGCCGCGGAAATGGCTCCTCCGGTTGGGCTTGAGAGCTCGGGTAAGGCGGGCAAGGTGGTTGCGGCCGTCGTTGTGATCCTGCTCCTGATCGGCGGTGGCGCGGGCTGGTGGTTCTTCATGGGACCGGGCTCGAAGAGCACCGCGGCCGGGACTCCTCTGCCGTCGGCTTCGGGTCCCGTGTCGCCTGCGCCCTCTCACACCAAGAGCCCGGAACCGACCGCCACCGGTTCGCCGGGCGGCGGGGCAGGGACGGGGGCAGGTCCGGCCATCACCGCGAGTGGGACGGAGCTTCTTGCCGGCGATCAGAGCGTTATCCCGTTCGGACCTGACGCTCCCTGCGAGGACCTCGTTGCCGGCTCGACCAACGGAAGCTGTCTTCAGTCAGAGATGGCCGGGGGAACCGCGTACGTCTTGATCTCACGCGAGCCGACGGCCGGGTGCTGCGAGTCGACGAAGGTCGATGTGGTCACCTACGACGCGACGGCGGGCGGCTGGGTCGTCTGGCTCCAAGCCGAGGACCCCGACGGTTCGAAGTGGGCCTCGGTCGACGCGGTGAACTGGGACATGATGAAGGACGGCAAGTTCGTGATGATCGTCGCGTTCCACGGGCAGGGATCGGGGAGCATCCTTAGCTACAACATGGTCGTGTTTCCCGCGGGTGGTCATCCGACGGTAGGGGCGCACCCGGACCCCTCGAGTCATGGCGCCGCGCACCTGGAGGGGCACCAGATCGATGAGTACCGCGCCGAATACCCCAACGGTGAGCCCGACTGCTGCCCGCCGTACTTCCTGCACAGGACCATCCGGTACGTGAACGGGGCCTTCCGCGTGACCTTCACCGAGCAGGTGGATCCGAGCGCCGTGCCTGCGTCCGACCTCTAGCCGGGGCTGCTGTTAGGCTCGAACCTTATGTGCGGCATCGTGGGCTACGTTGGGCCCGACGAGGCGCTCCCGATCATCCTCGAAGGTCTCCGGCGACTTGAATATCGCGGCTACGACTCGGCCGGCGTGGCTCTGATCGACGGCGACCTGAAGGTCGTCAAGCGCGCGGGCAAGCTGGGCGAGTTGGAATCGGCCCTGCGGTCCGAGGGCGCGCCCGCTGGGACCACCGGTATGGGGCATACGCGTTGGGCAACCCATGGAGCCCCGACGGATCGCAACGCCCACCCGCACCTGGACTGCACCGGCCGTATCGCGGTCATCCACAACGGGATCATCGAGAACTTCCAGGGGCTCAAGGCCCGCCTGGAGAAAGAGGGTCACACCCTCGTCTCGGAGACCGATACCGAGTGCATCGCCCACATGATCGAGGAGCGCATCGATGGTTCTCTGGTCGAGGCCGTCAGGTCGACGGCCCGTGACCTGGAGGGCGCGTACTCGCTCGTCGCGATGTCGCTGGACGACCCGGAAGCGATAGTCGGCGTGAAGGTGTCCTCTCCCTTGGTGGTCGGCCTGGGCGATGGCGAGACGATCTTGGCCTCCGACATCCCGGCGGTCCTCGGTCGCACGACGACCGTGATCCCGGTCGAGGAGGGTCAGGTCGTCGAGGTTCGCCGCGAGGGCGTCTCGATCACCGACTTCGACGGTCGGGCCGTTGAGCCGAAGCCGATGACCGTCGATTGGGACGTGGCGCAGGCCCAGAAGGGCGGCTTCGAAGACTTCATGCTGAAGGAGATACACGAGCAGCCCGCCGCGATCCGCGACACCCTGGTCGGGCGGGTGAACGGCGGCCGGCTTGCGCTCGACGAACTGCGCATCCCCGACGATGCCCTGCGGGAAGTGAGCAAGGTCTTCGTTATCGCTTGCGGCACAGCCTTCCACAGCGGCCTCGTAGCCAAGTACGCGATCGAACACTGGACACGCCTGCCGGTCGAGATCGAGATCGCCAGCGAGTTCCGCTACCGCGACCCGGTGATGGGACCCGACACTTTGACCCTGGCTGTTTCCCAGTCGGGCGAGACGATCGACACTCTGGAAGCGGCGCGTCACGCCGCGCGTCAGGGTTCTCAAGTGATCGCTGTGACGAACACGGTGGGGTCATCGCTCGCTCGCGAGGCCGACGGCGTTCTATACACGCACGCCGGGCCCGAGATCGGCGTCGCCGCGACGAAGACTTTCGCGACGCAGATGGTGGCGTTGCATCTGACCGCGCTGTACCTGGCGCAGGTCCGCGGCTCGAAGTTCCCGGAGGAGATAGCCGAGGTCTTGGAGTCGCTGGATCAGCTTCCGGCCAAGGTTGAGCGCGCGCTGGGGTTGGACGCGAAGGTTCAGGAGCTCGCCGCCCGCTACTCGGCGGCGCGCGACGTGTTGTTCATCGGCCGCCACACCGGGTACCCCGCCGCACTCGAGGGCGCACTGAAGCTCAAAGAGATCAGCTACGTCCACGCGGAGGGTTACCCCGCGGGCGAGCTGAAACACGGACCTATAGCGCTGATCGAGGATGGAGTTCCCGTCGTCGCGATCGCCACTCAGTGCCACGTCTACCCGAAGATGCTTTCCAACATCCAGGAGGTGAAGGCGCGCGGGGCTTCGGTGATCGCCGTGGTCACCGAGGGCGATGTTGATGCGGCGCGCCTTGCCGATCACGTCCTGGAGGTGCCCGAGACACCCGAACTGCTCTCGCCCGTCGTCGTCAGCGTTCCGCTGCAGCTGTTCGCCTATCACATCGCCAAACTGCGCGGATGCGACGTGGATCAGCCCCGCAACCTGGCCAAATCGGTCACGGTCGAGTAGCCGACTGCAAGGCTTCCAGCCGGTGACGTAGCCTGTCGCCGTGGAGATAGTCGGGCTGGGCGTCGACATCTGCGAGATCTCGCGCATGGAACGGGCGATCGCGCGTCATGCCTCGCTGCGCGAACGTGTGTTCACACCAGAGGAGCGCGCCTACTGCGACGGCAAAGCCCGCCCGGCCGAGTCCTACGCCGGCCGGTTCGCGGCGCGTGAGGCCGTCATCAAGGCCCTCGGCGGATACCGAGGCAAGCGCTGGCAGGACATCAGCGTCACGCGCGCGCCGACGGGAGCGCCCGCGATCGCGCTGGCCGGCAATGCGAAGACCCGCGCCGACACCCTCGGCATCGACCGCGTCCTGGTCACCTTCACCCATGAGAAGACGAGCGCCGTCGCGTTCGCCGTGGCGGTGAGCGACGGTTGAAGCCCGTGCTGTCTCCCTCTGAGGCTGTCGAACTGGATCGCGGGACCCAGGCTAGTGGGATCTCTGCCGAGTCGTTGATGGAGCGCGCCGGCCGCGAGGTTGCGCGCGCATGCGTGGATCTGGCGGGAGGCACATACGGAAGGCGAGCGATCGTCGTCTGCGGGAAGGGCAACAACGGCGGAGACGGTTTGGTCGCGGCCCGCCATCTCGCGCGGCTCGGCATGCGAGTGGCCGTTCACATCTTCGACGAACCCGGTGACCTTCGCGAACCCGCGTTGAGGAACTTCCAACGCCTGAAGGAGGAGGACGGCGTTCGCATCGTCTCGTCTTCGGCACTCGAGATCGCTCGCGCCGACGTGGCCGTCGATGCCATCTTCGGAACGGGGTTCCGCGGCATGCCCGAGGATCGTCACGCCGAGGCGATCGACGACCTGAACCTTTCCGGCGTGCCCGTTGTCGCCGTGGATATCCCGAGCGGCGTGAACGGCGGGACCGGCGTGGTCGAGGGAGTGGCGGTCCGCGCCGAACTAACCGTTACGTTCGGGGCCGCGAAGCTCGGATCGGTCCTCATGCCCGGGGCCGAGTACGCGGGCGCGGTTCGAGTCGTGGACATCGGTTTCCCCGACGACCTGATCTCCACGGACGTTTGGCTGACCGAACCCTCCGATGTGGCTGCGGCGCTGCCCCGGCGACCCGCCGACACCCACAAACGTGAGAGCGGTGTCTTGGTCGTCGTAGCGGGTTCGAGGGGCATGACCGGCGCCGTACGGCTCATCGCCGGGTCGGCCGGCCGCATCGGAGCGGGGCTGATCATCGTTGCGGTTCCGGCCTCGATACTTCCGATCGTGCAGTCCGAGATCGTGGAGGCGACCTTCGTAGCGTTGCCGGAGACGGCCGATGGGACCGTGGCGGTCGATGCCCTCGCGGTCCTGAAGCCCTCGATCGACAGGGCACACGCCCTCGCGATCGGACCCGGCCTGACCGCCGGGGAAGAGACATCCGCCTTCGTCCGAGACTTGGTCCGCACATGCCCGGTTCCGATGATCATCGACGCTGACGGCCTTAACGCCTTCGCAGGTCGAGCCGGCGAGATGGCCGACCGCTCGTCGGAGGCCGTCATCACGCCTCATGCCGGAGAGTTCTCGCGGCTCACCGGACTATCGGTTCGCGATCTGGATGCGGACCGACTGGAACACGTACGCAAGCTCGCGGCCGAGACCAGGGCTACGACCCTACTCAAGGGCTCGCGCTCGATGATCGTTTCCCCGGCGGGGGAGGCTCGGATCAACCTGACCGGGACCCCCGTCCTTGCGACCGCGGGCGCCGGCGACGTTCTGACCGGCATCATCGGGGGCCTGCTTGCGCGGGGCCTCTCGCCGATGGACTCGGCGGCGAGCGGTGCTTACATCCACGGCCTTGCCGGAACCGCCACTGGTCTGGGTGAAGCGACACTGGCCGGCGACATCCAAGCGAGCATCCCCGACGCGGTCGAGTGGGTGATGTCGTGAGCCCCCGCTACCGGCCCACCTGGGCGACCGTGAATCTGAGCGCGATCCGCCATAACGTGCGCGTCCTGAAGCCCGCGAACAGCGAGCTGATGGTCGTTGTGAAGGCGAACGCCTACGGACACGGCGACGTTGCGGTGGCACGCGCCGCGCTCAAGGCCGGCGCGACCTGGGTGGGGGTCGCCCTGGTCGAGGAGGGACTGGGACTTCGCGAAGCCGGCATCGACGCACCGATCCTCGTCCTTTCCGAGTGCCCCCCCGGATCGGAGAAGGCGGCGCTGGCTGCCGGCCTCACCCCTACGGTCTACACGCACGAGGGGCTGGCGCGCCTGGCCGACGTTCGAGGGCGCCGCAAAGACGTCGGCGTCCACGTGAAGATCGACACCGGGATGCATCGGGCGGGCCTTTGGCCTCCGTCGGAGGGGCCCGCCTTCATAGATCGCGTCGCGGCGGCAGGCTTCGTGATCGAGGGTCTGTGGACCCACATGGCAAGGGCCGAGGAAGATGAGGGCGCCACCAAGGAGCAGCTCTCGAAGTTCCAGGACGTCGTTGAGATCGCTCGCAATCGCGGTCACGAGCCCAAGTACCTGCACGCGGCCAACAGCGCCTCGACGATCCTTCACGTCGACACGCATCTGGACCTGGTGCGAACCGGTATCGCCGTCTACGGGATCGAGCCCGGTCCGGGCGTCGGTCCTTGGCTCGGATTGAAGCCGGCCCTCACCTGGCGGACGGCCGTGACCCTGGCGCGGCGTCTGTCCAAGGGCGAGGGCATCTCCTACGGACACAAGTACCGCCTGGAGAAGAGGTCTTGGATCGCAACCGTTCCCGTCGGCTACGGCGACGGGTACCCGCGCATCGCATCCTCGAAGGCTCAGGTGCTGATCGCCGGCAGGCGCCACAAGGTCGCCGGCAACATCACGATGGACCAGATGATGATCGACTGCGGCACGCGCGAGATCGCTCCCGGCGACGAGGTCGTGTTGGTAGGCGAACAGGGCAAGGACGCGATCACGGCGAACGAGCTTGCCTCTCACGCCGGGACGATCGGCTACGAGATAGTGAGCCGCATCGGGCCTCGCGTCCCGAGGGAGTACGTCGGATGAACCGAACCCTCGCGGAGGCTGCAGCCGAGGCCTCGGCGTGCGAGAAGTGCAAGCTCGCCAAAGGCCGCACCCAGGTCGTCTACGGCGTAGGCGATCCGAACGCAGACCTGATGTTCATCGGTGAGGCCCCCGGCAAGAACGAGGACGAGCAGGGCGAACCTTTCGTGGGCGCGGCGGGCCAGCTGCTCAACCGGATGCTGGCCGAGATCGGTATCGCGCGCGAGCAGGTCTACATCGCGAATGTCGTCAAATGCAGACCTCCCGGCAACCGAGATCCCGAACAGGACGAGATCGACTCCTGTACTCCTTGGTTGATAGAACAGATATCGCTGATCCAACCTAGGATCATCGTGACTCTCGGCAACTGGGCGACGAAGTTCGTGCTGCAGACACAGCAGGGGATCACGCGGCTGCGCGGGCAGCGCTTCTCCTGGCACGGTCGCACGGTGATCCCGACCTTCCACCCGGCCGCCATCCTTCACGGCGGCGGGGAGAAGTCGCGCCAGTTCCAGGATCTGCGCGAGGACTTCGGGCTCATCAAGGCGGCCCTGGACGAGCGGCCCGAACCGCCGGCCGTCGTGAAGGTCGAAGACGCGGAAAGCCAGATGGAGCTCTTCTGATGCGTCTGGAACTTCGCACCGAGACGGCCGATGACACTCGCGCGGTGGGGGAGGCCCTCGCCGCGTTCCTGCGCCCCCGTGACGCCATCGCGCTGACGGGAGAGCTCGGCGCCGGCAAGACCACGTTCGTCCAGGGAGCGGCCAGGGGTCTCGGAGTCGAGGACCAGATCGTCTCGCCCACGTTCACGCTGATCCGCGAGTACCGCGGTCGCCTCGACGTCGCCCACGTCGACGTCTACCGGCTGGACCGCGTCCAAGATGTCGTAGACCTGGGGCTGGATGAACTGGGCGAGGGCGAATCGGTCCTGTTCGTCGAGTGGGGAGACGCCGTCGAGGCGCTGCTCCCTCCCGATCATCTCGTCGTTGAACTCACCGGGGACGAGACGCGCCGGATCATCATGACCGCCGAAGGCAAGACCTGGCTCGAGCGGTGGCCGTCACTCGCGGAAGCGCTCGCCACCTGGAGCGTGGCCGCGTGATCGTCGTCGGCATCGAGACTTCCACGCCCCAGACATCCGTCGCCATCGGCACCGAGCGCGAGATCCTCGCGCAGGTGAGCGTCGCCGGCCGCGCGCGCCAGGAGGCGGTAAGCCCCGCGTTGGATCAGCTGACCAGGTGGGCCGGCATCGAGCTGTTGCAGGTCGGAGGCATCGCGGTCGGCATCGGCCCGGGCCTGTTCACCGGTCTTCGCGTTGGGGTCGAGACGGCGAAGACCCTGGCCCAAGCGCTGAACGTCCCGATCGTCGGCTTCACGTCTTTGGATCTGCTCGCGTTCTCGGTGAGACACACGACGAGAACGATCTGCGCGGTCATCGACGCCAGACGCGGTGAGGTGTTCCACGCCCTCTACGCTTCGGTCCCCGGCGGCGTCGTCCGCGAAGGCGAACAGGCGGTGGCGAGTCCCGACCGCCTCGTCGCCGAACTCGAAGCGGTGCCGGGCGAGCTGCTAGCGGTCGGCAACGGCGCGCTGCTGTATCGGAAGGAGCTCGAGAGCCTCGGTGCCAGGGTCGAGTTCGCCTCCTCTACGCACTCTCATCCACAAGCCGCCTCGCTCGTCGAACTGGCCGTCCCAAAGTTCCTCCGCGAGGAGCACGACGACCTCTACGGCATCGCTCCTCTGTATCTGAGGAAGTCCGACGCAGAGATAGCCTGGGACGAACGAGCCCGCGGCGGCGTGGCCTAGCCTGACGGCGCGCGAGGGCCGCGTCGACCCGCGCGGCCCCACCTCTTGAGCGAGAGGACCCCGCCCCCCAGCCGTCCCTCGCGCGTGCCGGGTGGTCGGATCGCGAAGGGCTTCCCTTGAGGAACACCCTCTCGCTCTAGGCGGTCGCGGATCGCGATGAACGCGGGATCGCGGCGATCCGGGAACCGGAGCGTCGTGGTCGTCTGTTCTATGGCTTCCTCGGCGTTACCCCACTCGAACCAGAGGAACCGGTGCTCGGGAACATGGCCGATCACCGCCACTGCCGGATGTTCCAGTTCCAGGATGGGGCGCTCGTCGTGGGTCTGCCCCGATCGCCAGTGAGTGACCTCGGAGAAGGCGATCGAGTGTGCGACCCATTCACCGCTGCGCGGGGGTTGGCGAAGCTGGCGCGCGAACAGCATCCGGCGGTCCGTCACGAGGGGCTCGCGCCTGGACCGGGCGACGACGACCTCCCCCGGCTCCATCTGCCCGGCCAGGAAGGCTTCTCGCTCGGCCCGTCGGGCCAGCCGGTACTCCATGGGCAACATCGTATGGTGCCCGGCCTCCCGAAGAAGGTTCTCAGGTGCCGGGGAGCGCCAACGGTGTCATCCTGTAGCCATGGGCATGCCGGGGAGGTGTCTGAGATAGCGCTTCGCAAGGAGGACGACTCCGCCGAGCTTTGGTATCCCCGGCTGGAGGTGACGCGGATGCGCCGCCGGCACCTGCGTGGGGTGATGGCGATCGAGCGGCAGGTCTATCCGCGGCCCTGGAGCCCGAACCTGTTCGCGGCTGAGTTGACCGAGACGACGAACCGCTGCTACATGGTGGCGCGGGCCGACCGGGTGGTGGTCGGGTACGGCGGACTCATCTGCTACGGCGAGGAAGCCCACGTCACCAACGTGGCCGTGGAGCCTCGGCAGCAGCGACACAAGATCGCGACCCGGCTGATGCACGACCTGATCGTGAACGCGATCGAGATGGGCGCCGAGGCCGTCTCGCTGGAAGTGCGCGTCACGAACTGGGGGGCGCAGCGCCTCTACGGACGCTTCGGCTTCCGCCCGGTCGGCGTTCGCAAGAACTACTACCAGGAGCTTCAGGAGGACGCGCTGATCATGTGGGTCGACGAAGTCCGCACGCCCGCATACGCCGAGCGCCTGGCGCGGATCGCGCGGGGGCTCCCGGAGGGCGCGCGGCCCCGGCCCGCCGCGCCGAACCCGATTGGAACCCACCGGGTAGAAACGAGGTGGGGTTTGAAGGGCCGGGGCCCGGTTTGAGAAGGCGTAAACGGTGGCGCGAAACAGATACCGTAAA
>JANPEZ010000147.1:0-1755 GCA_031423155.1 Actinomycetes bacterium | reverse complement strand
TGTCGGCGTAGCCGTCGTCGAAAGTTACGACCGCGACCGAGCCACCGCCCTCGATGGCCTCCGGCAACTGCCGCAGCGGGACGACGACGTCGAAGAGGCGGACCAGCTCGGACATCTGCTCGTCGAACGCGTCTGCGCTCGGACCCGCCGGACCGCCCACCTCGTGGTACATCAAGATCGCCCGGACGATGCGCGGACGCGGCGCGACCCAGCGCGCTCCCGCGTAGACGGCGTCCTTGGCCGAGGGTCCCAACCGGCCCATCAGGCCACGGCTCTCGCGACGTGACCGACGGGGTTGCGGGCGACGCGCCCGCTCAGCGCGAGCCCATCGAGCCAGAGGCAGAGCTTCACCGCGAGCGGTCTCATCAGGCGCCGCGGCCGAAGGTACGGCTCGAGAAGATAGGCCGAGGACGTCCAGCGCCCCCCGAGCCCGATGACCTCCCAGGAGGAGAAGCCCGCCGACTCAAGGAGCGTTTCCAGACCCTCGCCGGTGAACCGCCAGAGGTCTCTGGGCTCGGGGTTCACGGCGAAGACGAGCGGGGTCGCCAGGATGAGCGCTCCCCCGGGGCGCAGGACGCGGTGGATCTCGCGCAGCACGGCCGCCGGGTCGGGCGCCATATAGAGGAACCACATGCAGACGGCAGCGTCGGCGGAGTCCTCGGCGAAGGGCAGTGGTGCGGTCATATCGGCTCGCACGTCGGGCGCGTGAGCCAGGTCGACGCCGACCCAGTCGGCCGCCGGCGCCAGGCGACGCAATGCCTCGGACCCATCCCCGGACGCCAGATCAAGGACCGTTCCTCGAAGATCGCTGCGCCAGCGGGGCAGGGTCGCGTTGGCCATCGCGCGCAGCGTCGTCTTGCCCTCGCGGACGGCTCGAACGACGTCGGCCGGATCGAACGGGAAGCGTGCGCTCATCCGGGCGAGCCTACCCCTCAACCCGGGCCGGACCGGCCAGGCCGGCGGCGGCCACGACCTCGTCGGCCCAGTGAGCCAGGGAGTGACCTGCGGCCACGCGCGATCGCAGCTCAAGGCCTGTAGCGGCTCGCACCTCGGGGTCAGAGTCGGCGAGCGCCGCGATCGCACCGCCCAACGCTCGCGCGTCCCCCGGTGGGAACGTCAACGTCAGCCGCGTTCCGGCGAGCAGTTCGCCCATCGCCGGGTTCGAAGCGATGACGGGGCGGCCCGCGGCCATAGCCTCGAACACGACCTTGTCCCCGCTGCCCGCGATGGTCGTGCTGAGCAGGGCATCGGCCTCGCCGAGCAGGGCGGGGATCTGACCGGGCCGGACACCTTCCTCGAGCCGCACGGCCTGGGATAGGTCCTCGCGCTTCAACATGTCGAGCAGATCGCCGCGGATCGCGGACTCCCTCTCGGTCACCGAAGGGCCGACGATCTTCAGCGAGACATCGGCGCCGGCGGCGCGCACCGCCGCCACTCCCGAGATCATCGTCCCGTAGTCCTTCGAATCCGAGGTCCGCCCCAGGGCCAGCAGCCGCAGGTCCCCGTGGGGGGCGGGTTCCGGCGCCCCGGCGAACCGGTCGATGTCGATCGCCTGACCTATCGCGCGAACCTTCGGACCCGGACGCGGGTAGGCACCCGAAAGGGAGGTCAGCACGAGGTTCGCGGTGCGCTCGGCCATCCTCAGCTTCCTCGAGTCTTGCGGGTGCGCGAACCAAAGCAGGAGCCGGCAACCGAACGCGCGCGCTATCGGTCCAGCGGCGATGACGTAGTCGGGGCACATGTGACCCAGGATCG
>JANPEZ010000146.1:0-3196 GCA_031423155.1 Actinomycetes bacterium | reverse complement strand
GCCAAGCGGGTCTTCAAAGCCTCGTATTCCCTGGCCACCTCAGGGCGCTCGATCAGGTAGTCCCGGAAAACGAGCCGATCCCAGTGCTCGACGAAATGACTCTCCACCATGTGAATGTGGTGCGTCCGAGCACCGGTCCCGCGGTCCCGCTTGATGAACCACGCGTAGAACGGCGGGCAGTCGTCCCCGTGCGTCGGGCGCCAGAAGTATTCGTAGCCTTGCGACTCCAGCACCCGTGCGATCCGGACCCTCGTCGCCTGCAGGTCGGTAACCTCTACGAGCATGTCCACGATGGGCTTCGCCGCGAGCCCCGGCACAGCCGTACTGCCGAAGTGCTCGACGCGTCGGATCAGGTCATTCGGCAGACAGGACAGCAAGTGTTCCTTTTCCTGACGGAATGACTCCGGCCAGGCAGGATCGTACGGCGCGATGGCGACTTCCTCACGCACGACTCGCTGAATCCGCTGCTCTGGTGTTTCCATGTGGGCCTGCATGGGCCAAACGTACGGCTAACCCGCGACCGGAACCGGAACGACCGTCGGGTTGAGCCGGTTGTTGGGCGTCCGGCCTCGACACTCCGTCAGCCGGCGCGGCATTTCGCCATGAGCTTCCGAACCCCGGGAACTAGTTCACGGGCACTTCCATCGACGTGTGAGTTGTCGATTCGAAGGCTTCTTTATCCTCTGCCGCGGCCGCATCATCGCTCTGCGACTCGTAGTGATCCAGGACTCGGCGGACACGAGAGTCGTCCCAACCCTGCGGTAGCTTCTGATCGCTCATGCCTTCTTCTTACGCCTCCGGCGCAACGCACGCAAGGCCTTCGGGCCTAGTTCGTACGCCGTGATTACAAAAACCGAGCCAGGCTGCACGTCCGGAACGTAGCCGACACGCAAAAAACGACCCGCGCCCCGTCGCGACCCGGACGGGGTTGTTGGACGGCGAGCCTGGAGGCTTAGAGGTCTTCCGGCCGCAGACCTGTGCGTTTGGCGATTCGAGCGAGCATCCGAGGACCGATTTCATCCTCGTCGTGGAACGCAAACACAAAATCGGGCCATCCTTCGCGCGACATCGTGCGATGCGAGCCGGATTGCCGCTTGATTGCCCAACCGATCCTCTGAAGCGCTGCAAGGACCCGCCGAGCGCGGGTGCTTGGCCAATTGCTCATGCTGCTTTGAACGCAATGCTCAGGAGGCTGGGACCCTCTTCGCCGTGGTCGAGACGATCTGCGACTACACGGAGCGCAAGAGCCTGAACTTTCGAGATCGCTTCCTTGCGGGTAGCCCCGTACGCCATGACGCCGGAAAGCTCGACTACTTCGGCGATCCAGCGGCCATCGGTCTCTTGCTCGATTTCTACTCGAAACGTCATCGGTACTCCGACCTCATTTGGTGCCGAGGAATATACGTTCAAAGCCGGATTCCGGAAAGTCGTGGCCCGAGACCGTCCAACGTTGTCGATCAGCGGCGACGCGCAGCGTCGTCCGCTGCATCGGCTTGTTGGGCGGCGACTCGCGGAAGCAACCGATCTCGGTACCGCTCCTGCTCCGTCAAGTAGTGATCGACAAGCCGTACCGGATCGTGGCCACATTCCGCGGAGATCCTCTCGCGGACTTCACGTACAGGGCGAATCCCTTCATCCTCTTCCGTCATCATCCTCTCCTGTCAGCTCGAGTGGCGTAACGAGGGCGGGAACGAATAGCCCCAGTAGCGTGTTGATCCGTCTGATGTGGTCGAACTTATTTGCGTTCGCGAGGTGGCTGCAGTTCCAGGTGACGAGAAAGTCGCATCGATACTGGGACGCCAGGGCCAGGTGGAGCGCGTCGCCGACAGGGTCGCGGGGCATAACGTGGCGTGCGACGTAGGTCTGGACGATCTCAGCCACTGCGGCATCGATCGGTACCAACGGTAGGTGCTCGATCAGTCGCAAACAGTCTTGGCGAGCCGCGAACTCGCCCCGCGACAGTTCCTCGACAACAGCAACGCTCGTGACGAGTTCGTAGCGCACGCCCGCGTCGGCCCACCACCTGCGGGTCCAATCCCTGCGAGCCACCATTTCTGGGTCGGAGCGAGGCTCGAAGTAGAAACTCGGGATGGTCGTCTCGATGTAGACGCGTTTCTTCACGACCGACGTTCGCCTCCATGCTCCGTTTCCATCTTAGCACCCTGTCTTCAGGAGGCGACGGCTGCCACCAAGTCCGCCCAGCGCACAGACCAAGAAGAGCTTGATGGTTGCGCTGGGCATAGGGTCCTTCAGTTCGTCCGTCAACGTCGACGATAAGCTGCGGGACGTGACGACACGGACCGACAGCTTCATCGGCATGTTATCCGGCTGATCGCTGCGATTGAACCGCAGTTCGAAGCGCCTGAAGTTCCTTGAGGCAGGCATCGCGACTGGTTGCGAGACCTGGCTGCTAGATTTTGGAAACTTCAGCTATTCGCTTGTCCACCAACTCGAGCAGGACGGGCGCGCGCCTTGCGCAAGCAAGGTGCGTGACCGGCACGACCGTCGGGTTGATCGGGTTGTTGGGCCGCCGCCCGGCTGCTACTCGCGCCCAACCCAGTAGGTCGGATGACGCTTGAGATTCATGACTGCCAGAATCCGAACGCCATCCACGCTCAACTTGTAGAGAAGCGCAAACGGGAATCGGCGCAGGAGACGACGTCGAACCGCGCCGTGAAGAGCTGCGCCGGCTTCCGGATGCTTGTCGATCAGCCGTAGGCACCGATCAGTCTCCTGAAGAAACGAGGATCCTAGCCCCCGGCACTCAATCTCGTAGTAATTTGTCGCATCGTTCAACTCGCGTTCCGCGAGCCGATGGAACGTGACGCGGTCCACCTACTTCAGATTGGTTCGCGCGTCCCGCAGCACATCGGACGCCGAACGAGAATCACCTGGCCCCGAGCCCCATGCTGCGTCACGCCGATCGGCCTCTTCTGCCCAGGCGCGCTCATTCTCTTGATCCGATAGCGTTTCCAGACTCGCGAGCAGCTTTTCTGCCAGCTGAGCCCTTGCCTTTGGATCCAACTTGAGGGCTTCCGTTTCGATCTCTTCGGAACTCATTGGTAGAAATCAGGCGCGGTGCCCTCACGGGCCCGGGTTCCTGAAACCCCCTTTCAAACCGTGCATGCGAATTTCCCGCACACGGCTTACGGATCGTCTTCTCATGCTGCGTTCACGGCGCCAGGGTAGCGGATTG
>JANPEZ010000145.1:0-10169 GCA_031423155.1 Actinomycetes bacterium | reverse complement strand
TGGCTGAGATAGGGATCAGGGAGTTCAAGGCTACTGCTTCGGACGTGATCGACCAGGTGGGGGAAGGCAGGGCCTTCGTCGTTACCAAGCACGGGAGACCCGCGGCCGTTCTGATGCCGGTCGAGGAGGCCGAAGACATCGTTCTCGCCAACGCCGATGAATTCGTCAAGATGCGCAAGCAGGCTCGGGCCGCGTACAAGGCGGGCAAGACCACGAATCTGCGAGACCTCGACTGAAGTCGTACGAGGTCGAGTTCTCCCCCGCAGGGTCACGAGCCTTCAAGAAGCTTGCGGCCGGAGAGCGTGCGCGGATCCGCTCAGCCCTCGAGCGACTCGGCAAGGACGTAGCTGAGCCGGGGCGTGTAGGGGGTAAGCGGGTGAAGACGCTCCAGGGAGTTGGCGAACCCTTTCACCGCCTGAGAGTCGGCGACTTCCGGGTCATGTTCGACGTCATCGAGACGGACAAGGTTGTCCTGGTACTTGGGATCGTGAATCGGCGGGACCTGGAGCGCTGGCTCCGGAACCAGTAGATCAGCTCATCGTGCCGAGGATGGCTCTCACGTGGTCCATCGTGGTCCGGGGGTTGATGAAGCAGAGGCGCATGACCTTCTCTCCTTCCCAGGAAGTCGGCTGGACGAAGCCGATCTGGGCGTCGAGGATCCGGCGCCACCACGACTCGTAGTCTTCGGCCGTCCAACCTTTCCGGCGGAAGAGCACTACCGATAGGTCCGGTTCCAAGATGAGTTCAAGGTTGGGGTCGGCCGCTACGGCCGCCGCCGTCTCGCGGGTCAAAGACAGGACGTGTTCGACAGCATCTCGGTAGGCGTCGGTGCCGTATGTGGCGAGCGAGAACCAGAACGGCAGGCCTCGGGCGCGCCGGCTCAGGTGGTAGGCGTAGTTCGAGGGTGACCACTCAGCGTCTTCGTTGACGGAGTCGAGGTAACTGGCCTCCTGGGTGTGCGCGGCTCGCGCCAGCGCGGGTTCGCGATAGAGCAGCGCGCAGCAGTCGTAGGGAGCGAAGAGCCACTTGTGCGGGTCGATGGCCAGCGAGTCGGCCTTCTCGATGCCGTCGTAGAGGTGTCGGATCGATGGGGCGACGAGGCCGCCTCCGCCGTAGGCGGCGTCTACGTGCATCCAGAGTCCTCGGTCATCACAGACGTCGGCTATTCCGGTCAAGTCGTCGATCACTCCGGCGTTCGTTGCGCCTGCGGTTGCTACAACTGCAAAGACTTGAGAGGGATCCTCTAGCGTGTTGAGGGCTGACGCGAGAGCTTGGCCGGTCATGCGTCCTTTCTCGTCGTGGGGGACTTTGACCACGTCGACGTCCATGACCTTGGCGGCGCTGATCACGGAGGAGTGGACGGAGTCGCTGACCGCGACCGTCCACCTCGCCGGCCGCTCGTTGCGGGCTTCCGCTGCCGTGTGCCTTGCCGTCACCAGACCCGACAGGTTGCCTGCGGAGCCTCCCGAGACGAAGCATCCGCCGGCGCTTGCGGGCATGCCGGCCAGGTCGGCGAGCCAACGCAGAGCTTGGTTCTCGGCCCAGATGGCGCCGGCGCCGTCCAGCCAGCTCGCGGCGATGATCGAGGAGGACCCGACGATCAGGTCGAAAAGCGCGCTCGCCTTGGTCGGTGCTCCGGGCACGAATGCCAGTGACGCGGGGTGGTCCGTGGAGATGGTTGCCGGGGCCAGGACCTCGCTCCAGATGCGCATGGCTTCCTCGCCGCCCAGGCCCTCGGGCGTGATGGTTTCGCCTGCACGCCGGGACAGTTCTTCTCCCGACGCCGGGCCGTCCAGGGGCTGCGGGCTCGCGATACGCCCGCGCGCATAGGCGACGATCGTGCGCGAAAGCTCTTCGGTCTCTTCGGTGTACTGGTGCATGAGTTCCACGGGGTCCTCCGGGGTAAACGTCGGGGCCGGCTCCGTTAGGAGCCGGCCCGAGGGTACGCGATGTGAAGCTGGAACCTACCCGGCGAGCTCCGCGCAGAACCCCGTGAACGCGTCCACGTACTTGCCGATGTCGTCCTCGGTGTGCTGGACCGAGATCGTCCACTGCTCCTCGTCGCCGGGGGTCATGAAGATGCCCCGGTTGACCATCCACGAGTAGCTCGCGTAGAAGAACTCGGGCACCGTCTCCAGGAAGTCCCTGTAGTTGGTCAGCGGCTCCTTGCGATACGAGACGCAGCCCTTCGCACCCAGGTCCATCGTGTGACCGGGGATGTCGTGCTCGTCCATCGCCCGCTGGCAGCCCTCGGCCAGCATCGTGCCGAGCTTGCCGAGGTGCTCGTAAGCGTCGGGCGTCAGGACCTGCGTCAGCGCGGCCAGGCCGGCCGCGACCGAGAGCGGGTTGCCGTTGAAGGTTCCCTGCTGCGCAGCGCCCTTGCCGACCCACTCCATGAAGCGGGCCTCGCCGCCGAAGGCGCCGATCGTCGAACCTCCGCCGATGGCCTTGGCGAAGGCCGCCAGGTGCGGCTTCACGCCGAAGCGCTCGACCGTTCCGCCGTAGGCGATCGTGCCTCCGCACTTGACCTCGTCGTAGATCAACGCGGCACCGTTCTTGTCGCAGGCATCGCGCAGCGCCTGAAGGTACCCGGGCTGAGGAACGACGATACCGATATTCATCATCACGGGCTCCAGGATCACCGCGGCAACCTCGCCGGGGTGGTCGGCGAAGGCCTCATCCACGGCTGCCGCGTCGTTGAACGGGACGACGATGACCGTGTCCCAGAGCGCCCGCGGGATGCCCTTGGAGGTCGGCTCGGTCGTGTACCAAGACTTCTCGTGCTCGACGCCGACGTGAGCCATGCCGAGGACCTCGGCCTCCGGCACGACCGAGAACAGCAGCGAGTCGTGGTGGCCGTGGTAGGAGCCCTCCATCTTTATGACCTTGTCGCGGCCGGTGGCGGCACGCGCGACGCGCAGGGCGTCCATCGTGGCCTCGGTCCCGGAGTTGACGAATCTCATCTGCTCGAGCTGGAAGCGTTTGCAGATCTCCTCGGCCAGCGCGACGGTGCTCTCGGTGGTGACAGCGAAGTGGATGCCCTGGTCGGCGACCTTGCGGATCGCCTCGACGATGGCCGGGTGGGCGTGGCCCACGACGTTGACACCGAAGCCTCCGTGGAAGTCGGTGTAGTCCGATCCGTCGACGTCCCAGACCGTGGAACCGCTGGCCTTCATCAGATACACCGGGTATGGATCGCCTGCTTGGAAGTTGGATGCGACACCGCTCGGAAGGCTCTTCAGAGCCCGCTCGTACAACTCCTTGGAGCCCGACGTCCGGTCGAGCAGGTTCTTCGTTTCCCTGTCGGCGATCTCCGCCGCACGTGCCTTTAGACCCTCTAGGTCAGCCACGTGTATCACCTCCTGAAGCGGCCAGGTTACCTGGGCCCCAGGGGGCAGGCAATCCGGCGGCGGGCTTACGGCCGGTAGTTGGTGAACTGAAGCGCGATGCCGAAGTCATGCTCTCGGACGGCGGCCATGGCAGCCTGAAGGTCGTCCTTGCTCTTGCCCGAGACCCGCACCTGCGCGCCCTGGATCTGCGTCTGGACCTTGGACACGGCCTGGCGCACGTGCTTGGAGATCTCCTTCGTCTTCTCGTCGGAGATGCCGGTCAAGATCGTGATGGCCATGCGGACGTGGCCCTTGGCCGCCGGGTGGATCTCGCCCTCGGTGAGGGCCTTCAGCGGGATCTCGCGCTTCACGGCGCGTTCCTTGAGGACCTGAAGGGCCGCCTTGAGCCGGTCCTCCGTGCTGGAGCGCAGCTCAAGGGTCGTGTTGTCCTGCGTGATCTCGGTCTCGGTGTTCTTGAAATCGAACCGCTGAGAGATCTCGCGCATAGCCTGGTCCACCGCGTTTCGGACCTCCTGCATGTCGACCTCGGAGACGATGTCGAAGGAGAACTGGTCTTTCGCCATGGGCCGCAGGATACATCGGCCGGAGCGCAACCGGTTCGCCGACCTGGTTCGTCCAGGGAGGCCGACAAGCTGACCCGCCCGGCCCTCACGACTGCCACCTACGCTGGGCAACTCCTGCTGAGCCGTGGCAGGATTCGCTGGTGATCTGCAGAAGCGCCGGTCACTGAGCCGTCCAACGGAGGAGCTTCGCGATGGTTGAGAAGAAGTCAGCAAGCCGCACTGCCGCGACCAGCAAGGCGGACAAGGGATTCACGGACGAGGAACGAGCCGCGATGAAGGCTCGCGCCCAAGAGTTGAAGGCGGAAGCGCGGGGGAAGAAGAGCAGGGAAGAGGGTGAACGCGAGGTGCTCGCTGCGATCGCCGCGATGAAGGATCCGGATCGCGCCATGGCCAAGCGGCTCCATGCGATCGTCAAAGCCAGTGCTCCCGCCCTTACGCCGAAGACCTGGTACGGGATGCCCGCGTATGCCAAGGACGACAAGGTCGTCTGCTTCTTCCAAGCCGCGCAGAAGTTCAACGCGAGGTACGCGACGGTCGGATTCAGCGACCCGGCGAACCTCGACAAGGGCGCCATGTGGCCGGTCGCCTTCGCCCTGAAGGAGTTGACCCCCGTCGAGGAGGCGAAGATCGCCGCGCTCGTGGAGAAGGCGGCGAGCTAACCCAGCACCCGAGCCACTCGATGCTCGATCGGCGGCGCGAGACATCGGTGGCGGGTCGCGTGGCGGCCGGTTCGCTATCCTGCCTGAGCACCACGGGAGGATGCCCGAGCGGCCAAAGGGAGCGGTCTGTAAAATCGCCGGCGTAGCCTACGGAGGTTCGAATCCTCCTCCTCCCACGATCCGACTGTGATGTCTCGCGACATCGTTGACACCTGTCTCTGGACATCGTGGACGGTCGCGCCCACAGCCGCCACGACGTCGATCGAGACGACGTGCTCCTCGAGCACCTGGATCACCCCGATGTGGGCGGACCCGTTGCTCGGAGGTGGACGAGGAGCGACCTCCCTGCCTTCCATACCTCCATCCCATGCGTGGGCGACAGACTCACCCACCGTGACTGCCCGGCTTGACCGGAGCGGAAACCATCCATAGGTTGGTCCTATGGCGGATGCGCTACTCCGAAGGGAGTCCCGCCGGATACGCACCGAGAGAGAGGGGACACGCGCATGAGGGTCAGATCCATGGTCTTAGCTGGGCTGTTCGCCGTCGCGATCACGGGGGCGACGGTGGTGCCGGTGTTCGCCGGGGAGGTCACCGGGAACGGTGATCCCACGGCCGCCCCCGCGCACACCTCGTCGATCTGCGCCTTCTCCGGGCGGAACGACGGGAACCCGCCGCCCGGACGCAAGGCTGCCCACGTGCAGAACTGGGGGCAGATCCCCAAGGAGATCCGCGCAGCTCTGGCGGCCGAGGGCGCCCACCCGGGCGACGCCTGCAACGGTCACTCGGGGTTCCTGGCAGGAGGTGGCAGCGAGTAGGGCAGCCGCCCTCGCGGCCGGCCGGTCGCGGAGGGTCCCATGACCACCGAAGCTGATCACGAGGCGGTCCGGAGCCCGGACCGCCTCGCGGTCTTGGTGCTCGGCATCGCACGGAGCGCTGGCACCAGGGTGCAACACCTGGCCCATCACGAGGTTGCCGTCGCCGCAACGACACCGAGTCGGTCGCAGCGGTGCCGTGCGATCCGCCGATGAACGCGGCCTGTCGGACGGTCAACGCTCTGGCGGTGCATCCATCGCACAACTCCTCCCGCCATGCTGAGCGCCGTGGTCAGGGATGTGCGGGCCACCGGTCTCGCGACCATCACCTTGATGATGGCGAACCGGCCTCTTGGGGCACCGCCTCCTTCAGGAGCTGCTTGGCCGGGCGTTCTGCAGCGAGCTCAGCCTCCAAGGTGTTGATCCGCCGGCGCGCGGCCGCGAGCTCCTCACGCTCAGGTGTGCTCAGGCCAGGCAGGACGCCGCGGTCGATCCGGTCCTGCTTGCGCCAGCTGTAGATGCAAGCGCCGCTGATCCCCAGATCCTCGGCGACCTCCTTGACGCTGCGTCCGGCAGCCAGCCTCCATCTGGAGGCGCCTCTGTGGGACATGCGCGCCTACGAGCGCGAGATGCAGTTGCGCGTCCGGGGCGGTTGAGCTGGCGGCGGGGACGCCCAGTCGACAGACGGGGTCCTCATGCAAACTGGAAGCAGATGACGAACGTAGCGATCCAACTGCTCGGCCGATTCGAGGTGAAGGTCGACGGTCGACCGGTGCCCCCGACGGCCTGGCGACACCGGAAGGCCGCGGGCCTCGTGAAGCTGCTCGCGCTCGCCCCTGGCAACCGGCTGCACCGAGATCAGGTGATCGAGTCTCTGTGGCCGCATCTATCACCCGATGCCGGGGATCGGAATCTGCACAAGGCGATCCACCTCGCGCGGAAGGAGATCGGCGACCCCGCGGCGATCACGCTGTCCAGCCAGGAAGTTGCGCTCGGCGACGGCGTCGCGGTGGATGTCGAGCGGTTCGAACGCGAGGGTGAGCGAGCGCTCGGGGCAGCCGACGCCGGGTCGTGCGCGTCTGTGGCTTCGGAGTACACGGGTGGATTGCTCCCGGAGGATCGTTACGAGGAATGGACGCTGACGGCGCGCGAACGCCTCCATCTCCTGTACGCGGCGTTGCTGCGGTGCGCGGAGCACTGGAGCGATCTGTTGGAGATCGAGCCGCTGGACGAAGAGGCTCATCGCGCTCTGATCCGCGGTTACGCAGATGCGGGGAACCGCGCAGCGGCACTTCGTCAGTTCGCGCGCCTCAAGGCCCTGCTGGGAAAGGAGCTCGGCCTTCGACCAGCACCCGAGTCGGTGGCCCTGTATGAGGAGATCTCGCGTGGACCCGCCGCCGTGGCGCCGATCGCGTCCGCCGCGCCGATGGTTGGGCGGGAGCGAGAGCTGGCTTCGGCGATGGAAGCGCTCCGGCAGCTCGATGCTGAGCGTGGCGGTGGGTTGCTGGTCAGCGGTGAAGCAGGGATCGGCAAGACCCGCTTGTGTGATGCGCTGCTTGCCGTGGCCTCCGCTGCCGGGCGAACGACGCTTCGAGGCGCGACCCGTGTAGAGGAAGGCGCTCTTCCCTATGCGCCGGTGGCGGAGGCGGTGGACCGTCTCCTGCTGGAGCGACCGGATCTTGCCGCCGCACTGAGCGAAGGGGCGCAGCTCGAGATCGCCCGACTCACGGCGGCCTCGCCGGCGGCAGTGCCCGAAGCCGATCCCGGCACGGCGCGGCGCCGGTTGTTCTCGGCGGTAGCGCAGCTCTTGTCAGCGGTCTCTCGCGAGCGTGGCGCCGTCGTGTTGCTCGAAGATCTGCACGCGGCAGATGACGCAACGGTCCAGCTCGCCCACTACCTCGTCCGCGCTGCGCGATTCCAGCCGCTGCTCGTGGTGTTGTCCTACCGGGCGGAGAGCATCCCGCCCGCACTCGCGCAGGTGCGCGCGAGCCTCCTCGTCGAAGGTGTCGCGCGCGAGATCGCCGTGGTGCCGTTGGCGCGAGACGCGGCCGCCTCGATCGTGGAGCAAGTGCATGGCGCCGTGCCACCGGCGGGCGCTGTCGATGCGATCTGGAGCAAGGCTGAGGGCAACCCGTTCTTCATCCAGGAGCTCGCCTCGGCGATCGAGCCCGACGGCAAGATCGTGGTGCCGGAGCGGCTCTATGACATCTTGCAGGCTCGCTTGCACGGCCTGGACCCAGGGTTGCGTGCGGCTCTCGAGAGGGCCGCGATCCTCGGCGAGGAGTTCTCTGCCGATGGATTCGCGGCCATAGGCGAGTTAGATGAGGCGGCGGCGTTCGACGCGCTCGATCGTGGGCTCTCATCTGGCTTCATCGTCGAGTCCGCTGACGGTTACCGGTTCGCGCACAGCCTGCTTCGTGACGCACTGATTTACCCGCTGCCCGCCCATCGGCGCGCGCAGCTGCATCGCATCGCGGGCGAGGCGCTGTCCGCCGCTGGTGCACCGCCGGGGCGCGTGGCTCACCACTTGCTCGAAGGTGGCCGCCAGGTCGAGTCCGTCCCCTGGCTCGAGCGGGCCGCGGCGAGCGCCGCGGCCCTCGCCGCGTACGCTGATGCGCTCGCCCTGACGGATCGAGCTCTGCAGCACGCTGGTGCTGGCGACCGAACCAGGTTGCTCGCGTTGCGAGCGGATCTCCTGTTCGCGGTGGGCGACCCCACCGCGCCGATCGCCTACGGCGAGGCGATCGCTGCGGTGAAGGGCAAGGCGCGGGTGTCGCTTCGGATCCGGCAGTCTCGCGCGTACCTCGCGGCGGGTGATGCCGCCGCGGCGCGGGCGGCGCTGAACGGTGTTGAAGCGACAGCTCCCGGTGACCGTGCGTCGCTCCTCCTCGCTCGTGGGCTCGTTGACTGGCACGACGAAGATCTCGCAGGCGCACAGATCGCGGCGGAGGAGGCACGGCACCTCGCGAGCGACGCCGGACTCTTCGGTGTCGCGGCCGAGGCGTCCGGGCTCCTGGGCATGGTGAGCCACAGCCGTGGCCAGCTCTGGGACCGCCTGCGCAGCGACGTGCTCGACACGGCTCGCAACCCTGGACTCGCCGGCTCGGTCTTCGACGCGTATCTCTGCCTCGTCGAGTTCTCGCTGTACGGCGCCGAACCCTATGAGGAGATCGCGGACTTCGCGCGCGAACTCCGAGCTTCTGCCGACCGCGCGGGAGCGGTTCGCGGCGCGGCGTTCGCCACGACGGTGCTCGGAGAGGCCGAACTGCTCTCCGGGCGGCTGGAAGAGGCCGAGGAGCATCTTCGCGAGGCCGATGGTCTTGGCAAGCAGAGCCACGCCGACGCCAGTCGGTCTCTCGCGCTCGAGCGGCTGGCTGAGGTCGCGATCGCCGCCGGCACGCCGGAGCAGGCACGTGCTCCTTTGGAAGACGCACTCTTGCTGGCGCAAGGGTCCACGCTGGCGGGGCACCTCTTGCCCCGGATCTATGGTGCCGCGGTCCGGTGCGCCGAAGATCCCGCTGCCGCATCGGACGTCCTGGTGCAGGCAGAAGAAGCCTTCAGCGACACGGCGGCGTGCATACCGTGTTCGATCGGGTTCTTGATTGCCGCTGCAACCACCCGCGCCCAGAGCGGCGATGTCGAGCGTGCTCTCTCCTACGTTGAGCGCGCCTCAAGCGTGGCCAGCATGTGGGGGGAGGGCGCCTGGACGGCCGGTGTCGCCGAGGCACGAGCCGAGATCCTCGTCGCTGAGGCCGATACGCAGGGGGCCGTAAGTCTTCTCCTGGAGGCGGCGGGGCTCTTTGCGCGCGCCGGACAGCCGCTCGATGAGGTCCGCTGCCGAGCTCGAGCAGTAAAGATCTCCTGAAGGAAGCCTCCGAGGAAGAACCGAGGAAGAACCGAGCCCTAGCTTGGCCATGGTCCAGGTAGCGCCCAACGCGCCGCCACGAAGGAAGGAGGGACCATGGCAGAGAAGGACGGCCTCGGAGTGAGCCACCCCCAGGCTGTCGAGGCCGGAGCCCGGCAGCCGCTGGGGAGCTTCGATCTCTTGTGCTCCGGCTTCCACACCTTGCGCCAACCGGCGACGAGCGGTGTGCACAAGTTCGACGCGGGCACCTTGGGGTGCGCCGACGGGCTCGCGGGGGAGTTCCGCAAGCAGATCGGCGTCATCCCGGTGGGGGATGTGTTGATCGTGACGGCTCGAGATCCGGCGGCGAGGGAAGACCTGCCCTCCCTCGCTCGGATGATGGGCCACACGGTTCGTTCGGTCGAGACGCCCGGTGACGGGCGCCTCCTGATGAGAGTGGAGCGTGGACGATGAGCGAGAAGTTGATCTTCAACTGCACGTACGGCAAGAAAGAGCCGGAGCGGGCGACGCTCCCCTTCGTGGCCGCGAACATCGCGGCGACGGCGGGGCAGGACGCGGTGGTCCTGTTGACGATCGAGGCGGTCTGGCTCGGGACCGATGGAGGAACCGAGGGCATCGCCCAGCCGGGGCTGCCCGTCCTGGACGACCTCTATAAGGAGTTCGTGGACAACGGTGGCACCGTCTGGGTCTGTGGTGCCTGCGCGAAGCCCCGCGGCATCGGCGACGAGCAGCTCCGCGAGGGGTCGGTCATCGTCGGCGCGGCCAAGGTCGTCGAGGAAGTCATCGCGGGCGCTAAGACCGTTGCCTTCGCGTGAGGAGCAGATCGATGATCGAGGTTCGATGCAACGTTCCGCGACGGATCGTCCGTCTGCGGTGGAAAGGGGGAGACCGTGGCTGAGTTTATGGACGTCCATCGG
>JANPEZ010000144.1:0-2900 GCA_031423155.1 Actinomycetes bacterium | reverse complement strand
TCCATACCGACCAGCTCCGTCACGTGGGTGAACCGACGGGTGCCGTCCTTGAGCCTCTGCTGATGCACGATCAGCTGGATCGCCGATGCGATCTGCTCGCGGATCGACCGAGGCGAAAGGTCCATGCCCGCCATCATCGTGATCGTCTCAAGTCGTGACAAAGAGTCGCGCGGCGAGTTCGAGTGGATCGTCGAGATGGACCCGTCGTGACCGGTGTTCATCGCCTGCAGCATGTCGAGGGCCTCTGGCCCACGAACCTCTCCGACGACGATGCGGTCGGGCCTCATGCGAAGGGAGTTGCGGACGAGGTCACGGATCGTGACGGCGCCCTTGCCCTCGATGTTCGGTGGACGACCCTCGAGACGGACGACATGGGGCTGCTGCAGCTTCAACTCTGCCGCGTCCTCGATGGTGATGATCCGCTCGTCGTCGGGGATGAACGAAGACAGAACGTTCAGGGTCGTCGTCTTGCCGGCGCCGGTTCCTCCCGAGACCATCGCGTTCACTCGGCCACGCACGCAGGCCTCCAGGAACTTCGCGACGGGTGAGGTCATCGTCCCGAACTCGACCAGGTCGTCGGCCTGATAGGGGTCGGCTGAGAACTTACGGATGGTCAGCGTTGGACCATCGATGGCGAGCGGAGGGATGATCGCGTTGACACGCGAGCCGTCGGCCAAGCGGGCGTCGACGTACGGTGAAGCCTCGTCGACGCGGCGGCCGACCTTGGCGACGATCTTGTCGATCGTACGGCGGAGCTGCTGCTCATCGTGGAACTTCGTGCCCGTCCAGTAGAGCTTTCCCGCACGCTCCACGTAGATCGTGTCCCAGTTGTTCACCATGATCTCGGTGACCTCCGGGTCGCGCACGAAGGGCTCTAGCGGTCCGAGCCCCAGCACGCTGTCGCCGATCTGGCGAACGACGAGCAACTTCTCCTGCGCCGAGAGAGGGACCTCCTCCTCGTCCAGGAGCTCGCGCAGACGCTGGTGAACGAGACCTTCCAGCTCGGTGTCGGAAAGGGTCGAGTCGTAGAGGCGCGGTCCCAGTACCTCGACCAGGCGCTCCTGCACCCGGAGACGGACATCCGAGATCCGATCCCTTTGCTGAGCCTTCGCGAGTCTGTCTGCAAGCGACATAGGGGCCTCCTGTTAGCTGCGCGAGAACAGTCTGAACTTCTTGCGCATGACGGTCGGGGTGACCTGGAACTCCGCGGAGTCCGCGGCGCCGGCGAACTTCTGTGCCAGGTGACGGATGCTGGCTGAGACTTCCGAGGTCGGCTCGTCCAGAACGACGGGCCGCCCCTTATTGAGCGATGTGGGAACCAACCGGCTCGACGGGATCATGGCGTCGACCGAGATCTTCATCACGCGCTCCACGTCGGAGGCATCCAGACCCACCTTGCTGTCGGCGCGGTTGAGAACCACCCGGAACCGCTCACGCGGCAGGCCGATGGTAAGGAGCGTATCCAACGCCTTCGAAAGGTGCTTGACGCCCACGACGTCTAGGGCGGTGACCAAACAGATCACGTCGGAAAGATCGAAGCAGACGAGCGCCGAATCGGAGTAGTCCACCGATGCGTCAACCACGATGTATCGGAACGACCCCCGGATCGCACGGAGGAACTTCCCTACAGCCTCTCCGGCTGGGGCCTCGGCTGCCGGGTCGGGTGGAGCGCCGAACGCCCAGAGGTGATCGGCCATCTTCACGCCCTCGGCGCGTATCTGGTCTGTGTCCGCACCTTCGCCGAGCGCCATCAGATCGGTGATGGTCGAGGTCGGCTCCTTGCCGAAGTAGGTGAAAACGTCGCCCATGTCGATGTCGAGGTCGACCACGGCGACATCCTCGCCGGTCATATCCGCCATCGCGCTCGCCAGATTGGTCGTGAGGAAGGTCTTGCCCGTCCCCCCCTTGGAGGAGAACACCGAGATGATCCTGCCTCGGGTGACCGCGACCGCCTGCTGCTGCTGGCCCACGCTGCGAAGGTTCGAGGCCCAGATGATGGCGCGCTCGACGGCGTCCCTCAGTTCGTCGGAGCCCTGTGTCATGTCGACCACATCGCGGATCCCGGCGCGCATCGCGGCAGGGAGCAGCCCATTCCAGGTGTGATCGCGGACCAGCACGATCGCCGTTCCGGGTGCTGAGCGGCCGACGAACTCAGCCAGGCCGAGCGCATCGGGCTCCTTCACCTCGGGAGAGAGCACCAGCACGTCGATCTGCTGGTAAGCCGATATCAGCAGTTCCTCGGCTCCCGTGGCGCTCTGAACCCAGCCGATCTCATCCGGCTCGACCTCCAGCGCCCTTGCGAGCTGCTGGCGGAACGACTGCGGCGTCCCTACCGCGACGACGCTAGCTTCGCTCACGCTTTCTTCCCGATGAGCAGGTCGAGCGGGACCGTGGATGCCGGGATCTGCGTGCCCTCTTCGTTGGGCGGAAGCAGACCGAACCAAACGGTCGCGTTCTCCTGCGCGAACACGAGGTTCTGGGCATCCTCGGGTGTCAGGTCGAGCGTCAACGTGACATCGCCCTCTCCCGGGTTGCCGTTCTCGTCAAGCGGAGGGTTCGTGATGGCCAGGACCCGCACGGTCGGGATGAGGGTAAGCGTGAAATCGGGAAGGTCCTGCTTCTCGCTGATGGCCGTTCCCTTGGGCTTTACCAGTTCCTTCAAGGTTCCGCGGATCACGCTGGACTGAGTGAAGGTCGCATACACCGTCACGCTGTCTCCACGAGCGATGACGCCGCCTCCACCCTGGGGCCCATCCTCCTTCACCGTGACAGCGACGTGACCGGGAGAGATCCCTAGTCGGCCGCCCTCGGTTTGGGCTCCGCCCGAGAGTCGCGAGGTCGGTATCTGCTCGTTCGCGAGTATCGCTGTGGTCGTGGTCTGGTTCCTAAGCTCGTCCGTG
>JANPEZ010000143.1:0-5238 GCA_031423155.1 Actinomycetes bacterium | reverse complement strand
GAGGGTGGCCGCACCGTCGGCGCCGGCCGAGTGACCAAGATAGTCAAGTAACGACATAGAGAGAGAAGGCGCAAGGTGGCAGGACCGAAGATCCGAATAAAGCTCCGGGCGTACGACCACCGGATGCTGGACGTGGCTGCTCGCGACATCGTCGAGCACGTGACGCGTACCGGCGCCAAGGTCGTCGGTCCCGTTCCGCTGCCGACCGAGCGCAACATCTACACGGTCATCCGCTCGCCTCACAAGTACAAGGACTCGCGCGAGCACTTCCAGATGCTCACGCACAAGCGGTTGATCGACATCGTCGACGCGACATCCAAGACGGTGCAGGAGCTTCAACGACTGAACCTGTCCGCGGGAGTGGACATCGAGATCAAGCTATGACCGACGTCAAAGGCATCCTGGGCGAGAAGCTGGGCATGACCCAGATCTTCGAAGACACGAAGGCCATCCCGGTCACGGTCATCAAGGCCGGGCCTTGCTTCGTCGCGCAGATCAAGACGAAGGCCGTCGACGGCTACGACGCAGTTCAGCTCGCCTTCGCCGAGCCGCCCGCTCGCAAGGTGACCAAGCCCATGAAGGGCCACTTCGACGCGCACGGAGGCAAGCCGGGCACGCACGTGGTCGAGCTCCGCACCGACGATGCCTCCAGCTACACCCCCGGCCAGGAGATCAAGGCCGACGTTTTCGCTGCCGGAGAGCGCGCCGACGTGGTCGGCGTCTCCAAGGGCAAGGGTTTCGCGGGCGTGATGAAACGCCACGGGTTCTCGGGCCTGGGCGCCAGCCACGGGACCCAGCGCAAGCACCGCTCACCGGGATCCATCGGGGCCTGCGCGACCCCGAGCCGGGTCTTCAAGGGGATGCGGATGTCGGGCCACATGGGCAACTCGCGCGTCACGATCTTGAACCTGGAGGTCGTCCAGGCCGATCCCGAGCGCAACCTGCTGCTGATCCGCGGGGCCGTTCCCGGTCCCAACGGCGGGCTCCTCATGGTCCGCTCAGCCGTCAAGACCCCGGCGACGAAGGGGGCGTGATGGCTGCCAAGGTCGACGTACTCGACGCCAAGGGCAAGAAGTCCGGCAGCCGCGATCTCTCCTCGGAGCTATTCGAGGCCAAGGTCAGCGTGCCCCTGATGCATCAGGTCGTCGTGGCGGGCCTCGCAGGCATCCGCGCAGGAACGCACTCGACCAAGACCCGCGGCGAGGTTCGCGGCGGCGGCAAGAAGCCGTGGCGCCAGAAGGGCACCGGCCGCGCGCGTCAGGGTTCGATCCGCTCGCCGCAATGGGTCGGCGGCGGTATCTCGCACGGCCCTCAGCCTCGTTCTCACGAGATGCGCGTCAATAAGAAGATGAAGCGAGGCGCGCTTCGCTCGGCGCTCACCGACACCCTGGCATCGGGCAAGCTCGCGGTGATCGACGCCATAGCGTTCGACGTTCCCAAGACTTCCGAGGCGGCCAAGCTCCTGGCCGCGCTCGAGCTGACCGGAAGGATCCTGGTCGTTCTGCCGCAGCCGACCGAGGACGGCGCCGTCGAGAAGAGCTTCCGCAACATCCCGAGCGTCAAGGTCTCCTACGCCGGGGGCCTCGGCGTATACGACCTGCTCCTTGCCGACCGCGTTCTGTTCACGGCCGATGCGCTGGACGCCCTCGAGGGCAGGGGTGAGGCCGCATGACCTCCAAGGGGCCACGCGACGTGATCATCCGCCCGATCGTCTCGGAGAAGTCCTACGAGGGGATAGAGCACAACTCCTACACCTTCCTCGTGGACAAGCGGGCGAACAAGACAGAGATCAAAGAGGCCATCCAGAAGATCTGGGAGGTCCGGGTGACATCGGTGAACACCTTGAACCGCAAGGGAAAGACCAAGCGCCGCCGCTACACCGTTGGCAAGCGCTCGGACGAGAAGCGCGCGATCGTCACCCTCGCCGAGGGCGACTCCATAGAGATCTTCGAGACCGGGAAGTAGCCAGATGACAGTCCGTAAATACAAGCCGACGACACCGGGACGCCGCGGGGCCAGCGTCTCGGGCTTCGACGAGATCACTCGTTCCAAGCCCGAGAAGTCCCTCGTCGTCAAGGGGCGCAAGAAGGCCGGACGTAACGTCCACGGCCGCATAACCGCGCGTCACCAGGGCGGAGGCAACAAGCAGCGGTACCGGATCATCGACTTCCGTCGCAACAAGGACGGAGTGCCGGCCAAGGTCGCCCACATCGAGTACGACCCGAACCGCAGCGCGCGCATAGCTCTGCTGCACTACGCCGACGGCGAGAAGCGCTACATCCTCGCGCCCCAGGGCATCGAGGTCGGGCACAAGGTCATGTCCGGCACCGACGCCGAGATCCGCCCGGGCAACGCGCTGCCTCTGCGGAACATCCCCGTCGGCACCGTTCTGCACGCAGTCGAGATGAAGCCTGGCGCGGGCGCGAAGATGGCCCGCTCGGCCGGCACTTCGGTACAGCTGATGGCCAAGGAGGGCAAGAAGGCGACGCTTCGCCTCCCTTCCGGAGAGATGCGGCTGATCGACGCGACCTGCAAGGCGACCGTCGGAGTCGTTGGCAACGCCGAGCACGAGCTGATCTCGCTCGGCAAGGCCGGCCGCGCACGCTGGCTGAACAAGCGTCCGTCCGTCCGAGGCGTTGCGATGAACCCGGTCGATCACCCGCTCGGAGGCGGCGAGGGCAAGTCTTCGGGTGGACGCCACCCGGTATCGCCGTGGGGCCAGAAGGAAGGCCGCACTCGCAAGAAGAACAAGGCGTCCAACAAGCAGATCGTTCGCAGACGCGGGAAGGGGCGAGGCTAGATGCCCAGGTCCATCAAGAAGGGCGCATTCGTCGACGACCACCTCATGGTCAAGGTCGTCGAGATGAACAAGAAGGGCGAGAAGAAGGTCGTCAAGACCTGGTCTCGCCGCTCGACCATCGTGCCCGAGATGCTCGGTCACACGATCGCCGTTCACGACGGGCGCAAGCACGTCCCGATATTCGTCTCCGAGTCGATGGTCGGACACAAGCTGGGCGAGTTCGCGCCCACCCGCACGTTCCGCTCGCACACGCGGGACGAGCGCAAGACGGGAGTCAGGTAAGTGGAAGCCAAGGCATCGGCCAAGTACGTGAGGATCACCCCGCGCAAGATGCGCCGCGTGGTCGACCTCGTCCGTGGCCAGCACGTCGAGGAGGCCCGCCGCATCCTGCGGTTCTCCCCGCTGGGCGCCTCTAAGGACCTGGCGAAGCTGCTGGACTCGGCCGTCGCCAATGCCGACAACGCCGCCGGGATCCCCGCCGCGAACCTGGTCGTGAGCAAGGCCTGGGTCGATGAGGGCCCGACGCTTCGCCGGTTCCGCCCTCGTGCCTACGGGCGCGCGGCCAAGGTCCGCAAGCGCACCGCGCACGTGACGCTGGTGCTGAAGTCGATCGGAGAGGATCTTTAGTGGGTCACAAGGTCAACCCTTACGGGTTCCGGCTGGGGGTCATCTACCCCTGGAAATCGAACTGGTTCGCCGACCGCGAGTACGCGGAGCAGCTGCATGAGGACATCTGGATCCGCAAGCACATCCGCAAGCGGCTCTCGCGTGCCGGGATCTCCTCTATCGATATAGAGCGCAAGGGCGACCAGATCTGGACGTTCATCCGGACCGCTCGCCCAGGCATAGTCATCGGCCGCAAGGGCGCCGAGGTCGACCGGATTCGTAAGGACATCGAACGCTTCACCAAGAAGCGCGTCGACGTCAAGGTCGAGGACATGAACCAGGCCGCTTCCGAGTCCCGCCCGGAGACCGACGCCGCGCTCCTGGCGCAGGGCGTCGCCGAGCAGCTCGCCGGTCGCGTGGCGTTCCGCCGCGCGATGCGTCGCTGCGTTCAGACCGCGATGCGCGCGGGCGCCCTGGGCGTTCGTGTCCAGTGCGGTGGGCGCCTAGGCGGCACTGAGATGTCCCGTCGCGAGTGGTACCGCGAGGGCCGCGTTCCTCTGCACACACTCCGCGCCAAGGTGGACTTCGGAACCGCGGAGGCCAAGACCACCTTCGGCATCATCGGAGTCAAGGTCTGGGTCTACCACGGTGACGAGGTCCCGCGTCGCGAGCAGGAGACCGAGCGCGCCGTGGCCCGCGCCCACGCGACCGCGAGTGCGGCCGAGGAGAAGCCGGCGCTCGAAGCACCCGTCGAGGCCGCACCCGCTATCGAGGCTGCACCCGCCATCGAGGCCGCACCCGCTATCGAGCCTGCACCCGTGCCGGAGCCGGTCGCCGAGGCGCCGGTCGAAGCCGCCGTCGCGGCGACCCCGGTAGCCCCTGCAGTCCCTGAAGCACCCACGGAGGGCGAGAGCTGATGTTGGCTCCCAAGAAGGTCAAGCACCGCAAGGTCCATCGCGGCCGTCGTCGCGGACTCGCCAAGGGCGGATCCGAGATCCACTTCGGCGACTTCGGCCTGGTCGCCCTCGAGCCCGCCTGGATCACGAACCGCCAGATCGAATCGGCCCGCGTCGCGATCACCCGCCACATCAAGCGAGGCGGCAAGGTCTGGATCAACATCTTCCCGGACAAGCCCTACACGAAGAAGCCGGCCGAGACCCGCATGGGATCGGGCAAGGGAAATCCGGAGGGCTGGGTCGCCGTGGTCAAACCCGGGCGCGTGATGTTCGAACTGGCAGGCGTCCCCGAGGAGCTTGCCCGCTCGGCCATGCTTCGCGCCGCGCACAAGCTTCCTATCAAGACGAAGTTCATCTCTCGCACGGGGGGTGTTTGAGCCGTGGCCAACAAGGCAGCGGAGCTGCGCGACCTTCCCGAGGACGAGCTCCTCGCTCGTATCGAGTCCTCGAAGGAGGAGCTTTTCAACCTGCGCTTCCAGCTCGCCACCGGCCAGCTCGACAACCCCACCAGACTCAAGCAGATCCGCCACGACATAGCGCGCATCGCGACGGTGCTCAGGGAGCGCCAGATCGCCGATGTCCTGGACGCCGTGGCGGCCAAGGAGGAAGAGTGACCGAGGAGCAGATGACACCCGAGGAGCGCGCACGCCGCAAGGTGCGCACCGGAGTGGTCATATCCGACAAGATGGACAAGACAGTCCTCGTACGGATCGACCGCACCGTGCGCCATCCGCGCTACGGCAAGACCGTCAAGCGCGCAACCAAGCTGGCTGCTCACGACGAGCAGAACGATGCGCACGTAGGTGACACGGTGAAGGTGATGGAAACCCGTCCGCTCAGCAAGTCCAAGCGCTGGCGGGTCGTCGAGGTCGTCGA
>JANPEZ010000142.1:0-14112 GCA_031423155.1 Actinomycetes bacterium | reverse complement strand
GCCGGCCTCGTCGCGCGCGAGCCTGCGGGCGCGGCCGAGGTTACCCCCCGCCAGCCGCGCTGCAAGGCGCGACCTGACTGGATCGATCCCCTCGGCGGTCAGCGCTTCGACGACGAACGCCTCCGACAGAGCCGTGAACATCACGGTGTGACAACGCGACAGCACGGTCTCGGGAAGTTCGTGGGCGCGGGCCGAAAGAAGAAGCAACACCGCGTCCGACGGCGGCTCCTCCAGGACCTTGAGCAGCGTGTCTGCGGCGGCCGGCGAGAGGCGGTCGGCCTCGCGGATCATGAAGACCTTGCGGCCGGGCTCGGGCGCCGTGCGGTAGGCGGGGTGCCAGACCTCTTCGCGGATCGTGTCGACGTGGATGTCGCGGCCTTCGGGCTCGATGATGAAAACGTTGGGGTGTTGGTCTTTGAGCGCCAGCCGGCAGGCTCGGCACTCACCGCAGCCGCCCGTCGGACATAGCAGGGCCGCCGTGAACGCCCGCGCCGCAAGGGACTTCCCGCTTCCCTCGGGCCCGGCCAGAACGTACGCGTGGTGGGGACGCAGGGCCGCCTGCACCAGGAAAGTGATCGCGCTCTCCTGTCCGGGCACGCTTTCAAGGACCGGGCTGGTCATCTGGACTCGATCTGAACGAAGGCTCTTCCGAGATGGTTCTCGACGAGCTTGACGACGGACGTCATGCCGAACGTCAGCATGGTCGCGTGGTGGACACTCAGGACTGCGTCTTGCAACTCTTCATCTTCCTCTAGATCGACGATGTTCAGGCCTTGCTGGCGCGCGCTCTCGCGGTCGATCCCCATGGAGTGAGAGGCGTGGATCTCGTAGTCGGCGAAGTAGCTCGCGGCACTGATCGCTAGGGTCGAAGCATCCGAACGTCCTTTGAACATGTAGTCGCGCAGCCACTCCTCCGCCAATCCGCGAGCTAGTAGTTCGGCCTTCTCGCACTGCTCCAGGAGCGCCGGCCCGTACTGCTGCAGGATCGGGATCCACGCCGGAAGCTGCGAGGGGTCCGCGCACTCGCGCTTCGCCCTCTCGAACTGCTCGATGACGGCCCTTGCCGGCATCTGCCCACGATCCGTGACCAGCTGGGGATCGATCGGGCCGAGTTGAGAGTGCTTGCCCATGACGACCTCATCGCAGGCCAAGGACCACATCGTCGCGGCAGACATGGCGGCGAGGGGAACGAATACCCGGATCCGTTCGAACTTGCTTCGCAGATAGCGAACGATGCTTGCAGTCGCCTCCGGGATCCCACCGGGACTGTGCAAGATGAGGTCTAGATCCGGTCCCTTCAGTCCGCGGCAGACCTCCATCATCCCCTGCATGTCGACCAGAGTGATGGCGGTCGAGTCCGAGGATGGACTCGTAAGCCAGGCGGTGGCGTATAGGATGGTCTCGCGCCCGGTGAGCCTCTCGAGTCGCCGGAGGTAGGATCGTCTCACGCCGTCGAAATCCGGAGCCCCTGTGGTTCCTTCAGCCGTCCGCGTAAGCTCCTCGAGGATCTCGCCCCAGCTGGGCACCTACGCATTCGCTCCGGTTGCATATCGTCGTAGTCGGACGGGGCTTGCCGTAGCGGTACCGGCATGTCGGCGGGCTCGCTCGTAGGCTTCTATCGCTGTCGCTACACCGGGTAGCTCGCGACCACGTTTCAAGAGCTCACGCTGCTCAGCCTGTCGGGAATCCCCCTGCTCATCGGCGATCAGATCTTCAGCCATGTCTTAGCCCCTATCGACGCCTGAACAGCAAGCCTATAGCAGCCACCGGATCGACAGCAGTGACCTCCATCACACTTAGGCCACCTTCTCCTTCTGCCCTCACCTATCGGCGCCGCCTTCCTCATGTCGGTCCTTGAGCAACTTGTCGAGGGCCTCGCGGACGCCGTCGAAGACCTCGGCCGGGGGCTTGTCGGCGGCCACCACGACGAAGCGCTCGGGGTGCTCCTCGGCTATACGCAGGTAGGCGTCGGCCACCTTGGCGTGGAAGTCTCCGCCCTCCAGCTCCATGCGGTCGGGGGCCTCGGTCGAGCGGAGCAGTCCCTCCTCGGGCTCGACGTGGAGCAGGATCACCAGGTCGGGGAACAACCCTTGGGTCGCCCAGACGTTGAGCGTCAGCACGTCCTGCTCGCCCAGTCCCCTCGCCCATCCCTGGTAGGCCAGCGAGGAATCGATGTAGCGGTCGCAGATCACGACGCGGCCTTCGGCCAGCGCGGGCCGGATGACATGCGTCACGGTCTGCGCGCGGCTCGCGGCGAAGAGCAGCGCTTCGCTTCGCGCGTCCAGGTGCCCGGTCTCGGGGTCCAGGAGCACCTCCCGCAGCTTCTCGCCCAGTTGGGTTCCCCCCGGCTCGCGCGTGAGGAGAACGTCCAGGCCGCGCGAGCGCAGGTACTCCTCCGCGAGGCGGATCATCGTTCCCTTGCCCGCGCCCTCGACGCCTTCGAAGGCGACGAACAGGCCGGTAGCCGGCGGACGCTTGAGTTTAGGCACGAGTCCGAGTGCCTTCGGCCTGGTGATGCGGAGCCTCTTCAATCCACCTCGAGTGAACCATCCCGCGAGGATAACCCCGGCCCCCGCCACCATCAGCGCCGAACGCGTTCCGGAAAGGTCCACACGTTGACCCCCGATGAAGAACGCGTGGTCTCCGAAGCCGATCGCCAGGGTCGGGAAGATGGTCAACGACAGCAGCAGCGAGAGCCTCGAGACGACCGTGATCGCACCGAAGGTTCTTCCTCGGAACTCGTCGGCGACGTTCTCCTGCAAGAGGGTGTACCCGGTCACCCACATCACGCCGGTCGCATACCCCAGCGCGCCGGTCGCGAGTGCCGCGGTCGAGATGTTCGGCATCAGCGCCAGCACGACCAGAGTCACCGACGCCCCGAGGAAGGACGACGCGAACACGAGTTCTCGGTCGAGCATCTTGCCGATGAAGTTGAGCGAGACGATCCCGGTGGCCATGCCCAGCCCGAAGGCCGTGACCAGGATCGGCCAGCCCGCGGTCGCCGCGTTAAGCGTCTTGGCCGCGAAGGTGGATCCGAGCGAAAGGACCGCACCCGTAGCCATGAACGCGGCGAGGATCCCGGGCGCCATCGCGCGTGTAAGGGTGTTCTGCAGCAGGAACCTCACGCCCTCGGTCATGTCCTGCCAGACCTTCTTCAGATCGAGCTTCGCGTGGCCGCCGTCCGCGCGGCCGCGGATCGGCACTCCCGAGACCATCAGCGCCGAGAACGCGAAGGTCCCGGCGTCGAGCCAGAGCGCCAGCGACTCCTTATGGGTCGCGAAGTAGGGGATGCGCGCGCCGAGCGAAGCGCTGAATGCCGCGAGCACTAGGGCGACGACCCCTCCGAGCGGCAGCGTCCCGTACGTCGTCAGCAGACCCAAGGAGTTCGCGTTCGCGAGCTGGCGCCTCGGCACCAGCTTGGGCATCGAGGCGTCACGGGCCGGCGTCCAAAGTAGCGAGAGGCACTCGATCAGGAAAGAGAGCGCGAAGATCGGCCAGACCGCACCGAGGAACGGCATCAGCCCGTAAAGCGCGCCGCGGCCGATGTCGGCGACGATCATGATCCGCTTGCGATCCATGCGATCGACGAGGGCACCGGCGAAAGGTCCGAACAAGATCGCGGGCAGGGTCCGCGCCGTCATCACCGCCGCCACCGCTCCCAGCGCCGCGGTGGAGGATCCGGCCAGGCGCGTTACCAACGCCAGCACCGCCGTGAATCCGACCCAGTCCCCTAGCGAGGAGACCGTCATCGCCGCGAGCAGTCTGGCGTAGGCGGGGTGGGTGAGCAGGTCCTTCAGGGTCGCCGAGCGGGTTCCGCGTAGGGCGGCAACCTCATCGGCGATGTTGGACACGGCTCTCAGGCCTCCGGCGGCTCGAGCAGATCGACGACCGGCTCGGCTGCAGCGGCGGCGGCGTCCGCAGCGGCCACGGTGGCGGGTTCCTTCGCATCCGTCGCATTCTTCGCTGTGGTCACCTTCTTCTTGGCGGGAGCCTTCTTCTTCTTGGTCGTCGTCTTATTCTTCTTCTTGGCGGGAGCTTTCGACTTGGCCTTTGCGGCCTTGGCGGCCGCCCGCGCGACGCGAGCCTCCGCCTTAGCCGCCCTGACCGCGGCTTCGGCCTCGGTGTCCCCCGACTTGGTCACGACGAAGTTCTCGTCGGTCTCGGCGCCGCAGTTCCAGCAGCGCGGGCCCTTCGTCGGGCGCTGCAGTAGGAGCGAGCCACACTCAGGACAAGGGTGGTCGGCGATCGGAGGGTTGTTCACACCCAGCGAACAGTCCGGATACCGCGAGCAGCCGTAGAACATCCCGAACTTCGTGCGCTTCTCGACCAGCTCGCCCTCCTTGCACTCAGGACACGTCACGCCGGTGGACTTCGGAGGATCGCGCTTTATGAACCTGCACTCCGGGTACCCGGAACATCCGGTGAACGGGCCGAAACGCCCGACCCTTCTCTGGAGCTGACGGCCGCACTCGGGACACAGCTCGTCGATCAGCTCGGGCTCGGGGCGCTCGGAGCCGTCCATGTTGCGGATGTAGGTGCACTCGGGGAAGTTGTCGCAGCCGATGAACTTGCCGTACTTGCCGAGCTTGATGATGAGGTTCCCCGGCTCTCGCCCCTCGGTCGGACACTTCGTGCAGTGCTCGTCCAGCCGCTCTTCGAACCGCTGGATCTCGTCGGTGGACTTCTCGATCGTGCGTTCGAACGGCCCGTAGAACTCATCGAGGACCTGGATCCAGCCGAGCTTGCCCTCGGCTATGTCGTCCAGCTCTCCTTCGAACTTGGCCGTGAAGGCCGTGTCGACGATGTCGGGGAAGAACTCAACGAGCAGGTCGGTGACAACCTCGGCGACATCCTCGGGGTAGAAGCGTTTGTCCTCCAGCCGGACGTAGCCGCGGTCCTGGATCGTCGAGATGATCGAGGCGTAGGTGGAGGGCCGGCCGATGCCGAGCTCTTCCAACGTCTTGACCAGCGAGGCCTCGCCGTATCGCGGCGGTGGCTGAGTGAAGTGCTGCTCGGGCAGAACCTCGAGCATCTTCAGCAGTTGCGCGGCGGTGAGTTCGGGCAGCATCGCTTCGGCGTCCTCGTCGGGCGCATCGTCGCGGCCCTCGAAGTAGACGCGGCGGAAACCGTCGAACAGCAGGGTCTGGCCGGTGGCGCGAAGTCCGTACGTCTCACCATCTGAAGCGGCCGAGATGTCCACGCCCACCTGGTTGAAGCGGGCTTCGGTCATCTGCGAGGCGACGGTCCTTTGCCAGATCAGCCGGTAGAGCTTGTACTGGCGATCGTCGAGCGAGCCGCGGATGGCGTCGGGGCGCCGCAACGCCGAGGTCGGCCTTACCGCCTCGTGTGCCTCCTGGGCGTTTCGCGAACGCGTCTTGTACCGGCGCGGCTCGGAAAGCGAGTAGGCCTCGCCGTAGTCGGCGCGAACCAGGCCCGCTATCTCGGCCAGAGCGCTCTCGGCGATCGTCACCGAGTCGGTCCTCATATAGGTGATGAGCCCGACCGCGCCCTCGCCGGGAACCGAGATCCCCTCGTAGAGCTGCTGGGCCGTGCGCATGGTCGTGCGAGCGCTGAAGCCGAGCTTGCGCGCGGCCTCCTGCTGCAGGGTCGACGTGGTGAAGGGCGCAGCGGGCGACCGCTTGCGCTCCTTCTGCTCCACCTTCTCGACCCGGTAGTCGGCGCGGCCGAGGCGATCGACGTGCGAGGCCGCGTCGGCCTCGGCCGAGAGCTGGATGCCCTTCTTGTCCGGCGAACCCGCGAGCTTCCCCGAAGGGACATCGGTCAGGCGCGCCGTGAAGGGGGCCTCACGGTCCGACGGGGTCAGGCGAACGTCGACCGACCAGTACTCGATCGGGATGAAGGCCCTGATCTCGCGCTCCCGCTCGACGATCAGCCGGACCGCGACCGACTGGACCCGGCCGGCCGACAGTCCCGGCCGGACCTTCTTCCAAAGCACCGGTGAGAGCCGGTACCCGACCAACCGGTCGAGGATGCGCCGTGCCTGTTGGGCCTCGACCAGGCGAAGGTCGATCGCGCGCGGATTGCGGAAGGCCTCCAAGATGGCGTCTTTGGTGATCTCGGTGAAGGTCACACGCTTGGCCGTGGCAGGGTCCACCTTCAAGATCTCGGCGACGTGGAATGCGATCGCCTCACCCTCGCGGTCGTAGTCCGTCGCCAGGATGACGTCGCCGGTCTTCTTCAACGCGGCCCTCAGTTCGCGCACGGCACGCTCCGAGGCCTCGGGCACGACGTACTCGGGCTCGAAGCTTCCTTCGGTGTCCACGCCCAGCTTGGACTTGGGCAGGTCCCGGATATGGCCGTAGGAAGCGCGCACGATGAAGCCGGCCCCCAGATACTTCTCGAGGGTCTTGGCCTTGGTCGGCGACTCCACAACTACGAGCGTGCCGGGCATGTTCGGAGCATCACTTCCTTATAGGGAGTTCGGTGGGCCTCAGGGCAACCCATCCGCGGGGAAAGTACCACCGGTCGCCAACTCGACAAGCACCGGAGCCTGCAACCAGATCCCACGCAACCTTCAGAACCATCGGAACGTCACGTCTGCTTCCCGTGCCTGAGCAGGCACGCTGTTAGGCTCCAGCGGTCCCCGACGAACCGGAGTCCGACCTGCTCGCCCTCTTCACCGACTTCATCTCGACCGAGATCCTGCACTACGGCTACCTGGCCATCTTCGTTCTGATGCTGCTCGAGTCGGCCTGCGTACCCATCCCGAGCGAGGCCACGATGCTCTTCGGAGGAGCCCTGGCCAGCGCCGCCTTCATCGGGGCGGGCCGGGAGCTCGACCTCATCTGGGTCACCCTGGCGGGCACCGGAGGCAACCTCGTCGGGTCCTGGCTGGCCTACTGGGCGGGCGCCGCGGGCGGTCGCCAGCTGTTCGACCGATTCGGCAGGTACCTGCTGATCCGCCCACACGAGATCGACAAAGCCCACGCCTGGTTCGAAAGGAGAGGAGAGGCCGCGGTCTTCTTCGGAAGACTGCTTCCGGTCGTCCGTACCTTCATCTCGCTTCCGGCAGGTATCGCGCGCATGAACTTCACGCGATTCACCATCTACACGACGCTCGGCTGCCTGCCCTTCATCTTCGCGATCGCCTGGCTGGGCTACCGAGCGGGGAACAACTGGGAGAGGGTGCAGCACACGCTGCAACCCTTCTCGCTCGCGATCGGCGCGGTGATCGCCGTGGCGGGAGTCATGTACATCGTCCGTCGTTGGTCGAAGGTGAGAGCGGAGTACGCAGCTCTGGACGCCGAAAACCGGGAACCTAGCTAGCTCCGGTCAGATCCACCCGCATCGTCCAGGAACCCTCTTGCTCGTCGACCTTCACGAAACCGACGCGCTGATACATCATCCGCGAGCGGTTGTGCGACGCGACCGAAAGTGACAGGGCTTCGTATCCCTCGTCGCGCGCCTGGAACATCAGGGCTCGCAGGAGGGTCTCGCCTATCCCCTTGCGCCGATGGAGCGGCTCGACCGCGATGCCCAACTCCGGGGTCTTCTCGTCGACGAACCCGTAACCGGGCTGGTCGGCCGTGTAGAGCCGGTACCACGCCGCGCCGACCGGCTGACCCTCCAGTTCGGCGATCACACCGGCGTCGCCGGACCTTCCCCAGCCCTCCCAGTAGCGACGGTGCATCGGCTCGGCAAGCAGCTCCTCTATCGGAACGTGCGGCCAGTCCGGGTTCCAGGTCGCGGCCTCGTAGAGCATCTTCTTCAGGAACTCGACGTCGTTGCCATCTGCGGGTCTGGTGTTCACTCACGCCACCTTCGTTCAGGGATAGCCAACGCTAACGCGTTCGGAGCCCTCGTGGACGGAAGAGGTGCTTCTTGGAAACGATCTCGAAGTCGGTCCCGCATCCGGAGCACCGATCCCTGGACGGCAGGTTGAACACCGAACACTCCGGGCAGCTGTACGTCGCCGCCCAGTCATGACCGCATCTGCGGCACTCCGAGTAGCGGGACTCCCCCGAGTTCGGGAAGTCGCAGGCCGGGCAGCGCCTGGGCCACCCGGAGATCCAGGCCACCAGGATCATCAGGTCGAAGATGGCCCATAGGCTGAGCGCCACGACGAGCGAACCACTCTCTGGGTCCGTCAGGCTCGCCCCGCGCGGGAGCCCCTGCACGTAGATGAGCATCCCCAGGTTGAAGACGAGGAGCAACCACGTGGATGCCCGCACGTGCAGCAGGGAGCGGTCGTGGTGGAACCGGGTTCGCATGCTCACCGTGCAAGGCTGCACCGCGCGGCTCTTGAGCGCAACCCCTCAGCCCCGGGCGGGTGCAAGCTCCTTCGGATCCGCCAGCACGAACGGGACGGAGGACAGAACCACCCGTTCCTCGAACAGCATCAGGCGCTTGACGAACAGGGCGTTCTGGTTGTGTAGCAGGAGGTGTCGCCACTTACGCACGACGAACTCGGGGACGACGACGGAGACGAGCGTGTCCTCGCGGACCGTGAAGCGACGGACCTCCTCGATCATCGGGCCGGTGAGGTCGCGGAAGGGCGCCTCGACGACGTCGAGCGGGATGCCCAGGCGCTTGTCGAACCAGTCCGCCTCGATCCGACTGGCCTCGTCCGGGTCGAGTTCGAAGTAGATCGCCCGGGTCTCGGCTGCGCCCAACGACTGCGCGTAGTTCACCGCCCGGATAGTCGCGTCGTGTACGGAAGAGACGAATACCAACGCCACGGTCCGTTGGGGGATCAGTGAGCGGTCCCCCTGGAGTTCGCTGTCGCCGGCGACCGGAACATCGGCCACCACTACGTTCGGCTCGCGAAGCAACCCGGCTTTGAGCCGGATCAGAGCCCGCTTACGCAGCAGGTACGCGGTCATCCCTTCCTCGATCAACTCTGGGACGATCACCGTCACGAAGTCGTCGTCGGACCGGTCCAATCCTGAGATGAACGCTCTCATCGCCCCGAGCAGGTCCGAGCCCTTGATCGGGATCGGCTCGAGGTCCGGCATGCCGTGAGCGAGGGCGCGCCATCGTTCTTGGACGTCATCGGGCATGGCCGCTCCGGTTACCGGGAAGACCGGGCGGAGGTTGAGCGGCCTTATGGCCCGGACGTAACCGAGCGCCTCGGACGCCGAAGAGTCGATGTCGCGCACGAGCAGCACGACATGGTTCGTGCCGCGGACGCCTGCCGTGATCGTCTCTCGACGAAGCTGTCTCTTCACCACCTCGTAGTGCGAGTGGATCGATCGGAACATGAACACGATCACCGGGATGGCGATGATCACGATGTATGCCCCGTGACTGAACTTCGTTGCGGTGACGACCACGAGGACCACGCCCGTTGCCAGTGCCCCGATCGCGTTGATCACGATCGAGGCCCGCCATCCCTTCGCGGCCCCCTCGCCTTTGTGTCTCTCGGCGAGCCAGTGCCGAACCATGCCTGACTGCGAGAGCGTGAACGAGGTGAAGACACCGACGACGTAGAGCTGCACCAGCTTGTTCACGTCGGCGTCGAAGAGCCACAGGAGCAGGCAGGAGAAGACCGCCAGAACGACCACTCCGTTGGAGAAGACCAGCCGGTCCCCACGGTTGGAGAACTGACGCGGCAGGAACCTGTCTCGCGCCAAGATCGACGCGAGCCTAGGGAAGTCCTGATACGAGGTATTGGCGGCCAGCACCAAGATCGACGCGGTGAAGATCTGGACGAGGACGAACCCGATCCCCCCACCGAAGGTGGCGTGGGCTATCTGTGCCAGGACCGAGCGTTCCTCGCTGACCGTCACCTGCATGCGACTGGCGAGGAAAGAGATGCCCAGGAACATGGAGACGGCGATGACTCCCATGATCGCGAGGGTCTCCGAGGCGTTCTTCGACTGCGGCCGGCGGAAGGCCGGAACCCCGTTCGATATGGCTTCGACTCCCGTCAGGGCGGTGGCCCCCGACGAGAAAGCTCGCAGGACCACCCACGCGGACAGGGGGCCGACGGTAGTGGCCAGCTCGCCTTTGGCGACTATGTCCTCTGCGAGAGGGCACCCGCCGAGGCACCGGAAGAGCCCGATGCCGATGAGAGCGACCACAGAAGCGATGAAGGCGTACGTCGGAACCGCGAAGATCGACCCTGACTCCTTCACGCCTCGAAGGTTCACGACCGTGATCATGATCACGAGTCCGATAGAGATGGGAACCGCCAGGTGCTTGAGACCCGGAGCGGCCGAGTAGATAGCGAAGACCCCGGCCGCGATCGAGACCGAGACGGTCAGGATGTAATCGATCAGCAGCGCCGCGGCCGCGACGAGTCCGGGCGTCATGCCGAGGTTCTCCTTGCTAACGATGTACGCCCCACCGCCGCTCGGATAGGCCTTGACCGTCTGGCGATAGGAGACCACCACGATGATCATCAGCGAGGCGATCGCGGCGGCGATCGGCATCACGAAATGGGAAGCCAGCAGGCTCGCACCCAGGAGCACGTGCAGTATCTCCTCGGTGGCATAGGCGACCGAGGACAGAGCATCCGAGGAGAACACGGGCAGCGCCAGGATCTTCGGCAGAAGGGTGTGCTCGAGCCCCGAACTGGCCACGGCGCGACCGACCAGCACCCGCTTGGTCAGGCTCGCACCCTTCGGCTTCGGTGACGTCGGCGACTGCATCTGGGCCGAGATGCTACGAGAGCGAAGAACGGATGTGGAAGGGAACGCTCGTAACCACCACATCCGGCTCGAACAGCAGCGCACGCTTCAAGCCGAGGGCGGTCTGGTTGTGCAGCAGGTGCTCCCACCAATGAGCCGGGATGAGCTCGGGCAGGACCACCGTGACCACCGTGTCGCCTCGGCTCGTCTGCTCCCTGATCTCGCGTATGAGAGGTTCGGTGAGATCGCGGAACTGGGCCTCCACCATAACCAGTGGGATATCCACGAGCCGCTTGTGCCAGCCTTCGACAACGCCCTCGGCCTCTTCCGGGTCCGAGACCAGGAACATCCCCTGGATCGCGGTCGGATTCAGGGACTTGGCATAGACCACGGCGCGGATGGTTGCATCGTGGACCGCCGATACCGGGATGAGGACGACGCTGCGCTCGGGCTCGACCGGCCGGCCAGCGCGGGGACCGCTGCCGTCCAGCTCCGCCGGAAGGAGCGGGATGTCGGTAACGACCACGCCGCGCTCGAACAGGAGCGCTCCCTTCAGCAGCAGGGCCCGGCGATGCCGTACGAACTGCCACCACGAATCGCTCGAGAGCTCCTCGGCGATCACCACGGTGAGGAAGTCGTCCTCGGGCGTCTCCAACGCACGGATCCGGGAACGCACCGCCCGGACCAGATGCTCGTCGGCGCCCGGGAGCATCTCAAGTTCGCCCAGCCGAGGTGCGCGATCAGCCCACTCCGCCGCAGTCTGCTCGAATCGCTCCGCCGGACCGACGTACATCGGCAGGATCCTCTCGGGCCGGACCGTCCGCATGTACGCCACGGCGTCCAGCGTCGCCGGCCCCAGATCAGGAACGAGGACCATGAACGTATTGCTCGCGATCTGACGTGCCGTCAACCCTCGGGCCTGAAGCGCCCGCCCGACCCGAACATAGTGCCGATGGACCAGCAGGAAGAACACGACGATGACGGGCATCGCAGCGATGACGAGCTTGGCCCCTTTGTGGAACTTGGTCACGGTCACGATCACGAGCACCACACCGGTGGTGAACGCCCCGATCCCGTTGATGATCGCGCTGCGGCGCCAACCCGGACCTTTGAGCCTGAACCAGCGACGGACCATCCCGCTCTGCGAGAGAGTGAACGCCGTGAACACGCCCACCACGTAGAGCTGGATGAGGTGCGTGAGGTTCGCCTCGAAGGCGTAGATGAGCAACGACGCCAGCCCCGCGAGGATCAGCACCCCGTTGGAGTAGACGAGACGGTCACCCCGGTTCCGGAACTGCGAAGGCATGAAACGGTCTCGAGCCAGGATCGACGACAGTCTCGGGAAGTCTTGGAACGCGGTGTTGGCGGCAAGGATCAAGATCCCCGCCGTGAACACCTGGAGCATCACGAACCCGATCCCACCGCCGTAGATCGCATGTCCTATCTGGGCCAGAACCGACTTGCCTCCGACGAGGTGCTCGGAAACACGCACGTGCAACAGCTCGGCCAGGACCGTGATGCCCAGGAACATCGTCACGGCCATGACTCCCATGATCGTCAGCGTCGCAGCCGCATTGCGAGCTTGCGGTCGCCGGAACGCCTGCACCCCATCCGCTATCGCCTCTACGCCGGTGAGAGCGGTCGCTCCGGAGGAGAACGCACGAAGCAGGAGGAAGAGCCCGAGCGTGGCCTCCGCCTCGATCTCGAGCTCGGCGGTCTCGGCGATCGGGCAGTTGCCGAGGCACTTCGCGAAACCCAACAACAAGGTGACGCCGATCATCAGGACGAACCCGTAGGTAGGGATGGCGAAGAGGACTCCGGCCTCCTTCACCCCGCGCAGATTCGCGAGCGTCAGCAACCCGACGAGCACGATCCCCATCACCACGCGATGCTCGGCCAGTGAGGGCGCGGCCGACGCGATGGCGATGGTCCCGGCGGTGATGCTCACGGCAACGGTCAAGACGTAATCGGTCAAGATCGCCGCGGCGGCGAGCAGGCCGGGAACTGTTCCGAGGTTCTCCTTGGCCACGATGTAGGAGCCGCCACCCCGCGGATAGGCCTTAACGGTCTGGCGATACGAAATCACCACGATCGCGAGCAGGGCTCCGATCGCCAGACCGATCGGGATCTTCAGGGCGAGTGCGCCCGCACCGGCCAGGACGAGGACGAGCATCATCTCCTCGGTCGCGTACGCGACTGAGGAGAGCGGGTCCGAGGAGAACACCGGTAGCGCCAGGAACTTGGGCAACAACTGATGGTCGGCCTTGTGGGAGGAGAGCGCGCGGCCGACCAGGAGGCGCTTGAAAGCATCTCCGGTAGAGCCGGCCTGTTCCGAACGGGTCTCGCGAGCCACGGGGGCATCCTAGTGCGATAGGCTCTCTCCCCGTATGCGAGTCATCGTGATGGGTTGCGGTCGCGTCGGATCCGAGCTCTCCCTCCAGATGCTGGATGCGGGACACGAGGTCACCGTCGTCGACAAGTCCAAAGAGGCGTTCTTCAAGTACCCACCGGGCGATGGCGCCGAACAGGTCGTCGGCCTCGGCTTCGACCGCGACATCCTCGAGGAGGCTGGGATAAAGCAGGCCGACGCGTTCGTCGCGGTATCCAGCGGGGACAACTCCAACATCGTTTCGGCTCGCGTGGCGCTGGAGTACTACCACGTGCCCAAAGTGATCGCGCGGATCTACGACCCTCGTCGCGCCGAGATCTACGAGAAGCTGAACATCCCGACAGTTGCCACCACCACCTGGGGCGTGAAACAGATCCAGCTGATGCTGCTTCACGACCGCCAGGAGCTTAGGGAGTCCCTTGGGGGCGGCGATCTGTTACGCATGCGAGTACCGGTACCGAGCCACCTCGTTGGCAAGCCGGCAACCGATATCAACGTAGAGGGAAAGATCTTGGTGGCCGGCGTCTCTCGCGGCGGCGGCGGATTCATCCCGACCGACGAGAGCACCCTGCAGGAAGGCGACTTCCTTATAGTCATGCTGTTCAAGGACGGAGTGGATCTGCTGGACGAGCAGGTTGCCGAGATCGGGGAACATCACTGATGAAGGTAGTGGTGACCGGCGGAGGAGCGGTTGGGCGTCACCTCAGCGTGGATCTTGCCGCCCGCGGTCACGACGTCACCCTGATCGAACAGCAGCGCCCACTCGCGGACGAACTGAAGGCCTGGGCCGAAGGGGTCACGGTCGTGCACGGAGATGCATGCGAGCCCTGGGTGTTAGAAGAGGCCCAGTTGGCCGCCGCCGACGTAGTCGTGGCGGCTACCGGGGACGATGAGGACAATCTCGTCACGTCCCTGCTGGCCAAGCAGGAATTCGCTGTCCCACGCGTTCTCGCTCGGGTGAACCACCCGAAGAACGAGTGGCTCTTCACCGAGCAGTGGGGAGTGGACGCGGCAGTCTCGCCACCTCATATCCTCACCGCCATGGTCGAGGAGGCCGTAACCGTTGGCGACCTGGTCAGACTGATCCGCCTGGAGGGTGGGCGCGTCTCGATAGTCGAGATGACCCTGCCT
>JANPEZ010000141.1:0-12551 GCA_031423155.1 Actinomycetes bacterium | reverse complement strand
GCATGCGAGCCCTGGGTGTTAGAAGAGGCCCAGTTGGCCGCCGCCGACGTAGTCGTGGCGGCTACCGGGGACGATGAGGACAATCTCGTCACTTCCCTGCTGGCCAAGCAGGAATTCGCGGTCCCACGCGTTCTTGCTCGGGTGAACCACCCTAAGAACGAGTGGCTCTTCACCGAGCAGTGGGGCGTGGACGCAGCCGTCTCGCCGCCTCATATCCTCACCGCCATGGTCGAGGAGGCTGTAACCGTTGGCGACCTGGTCAGACTGATCCGCCTCGAGGGTGGGCGCGTCTCGATAGTCGAGATGACCCTGCCTCACAACTCACCGATCATCGGCAGGGCGCTGTACGAACTGCGCCTGCCGGCGGATTCGGCCATCGTGGCCATCCTGCGCGAGGGGCACGTCGTGATCCCACAACCCGAGACCGTGCTCGCAGCCGGGGATGAAGTCGTCGCTCTGTCTACCCCGGTTTCCGAGTCGGAACTGCGCGAGACCGTGGTGGGCAAGGACATGCCCGGCGCTGCGCTCTCGGATCCGATGGGCGGAGAGGGCTCCCTTTAGCTCTAGCCTGCGGTGGCCGAGAACTCGAACTTCGGGTTCACCATCCGCACGCTGCCGTCCCGCTGCTGGCCCGCTACGCCCTCCACGATCACGCGCGTCCCCAGCGTGAGACCCGGCAACGCCCGCCGGCCCATGAAGACGATGACCAGCTCACCGGTGCCATCGGCGACCAGAGCCTCCAGGGATTCGTTCCCCTCCATCGGGAAGATCGTGAGCCTGCGAACCACGGCGGCGATCTTCACGGGGGCGCGCATCGGGGCCTGTTCGATCCGAACAGATCCGGGAACCGTGTCTGCCCACGAGCGGATCTCATCGGACAGGCGCGCCTCGTCGCTTTCTCCCAGGCGATCCAGGAAGCGGCGAAGCGCGCCCATGCCCTAGCTCGCCGCAGCGGCCGGCGCGTTGGCCTTCTTGATCTCATCGCCGAGTTCGGACTTGCGCGACTTCGAGTAGTAGATGGCACCGGCGAGAACGAGCGTCGCCACACTCGCGACGACGAGGCGGAATCCCGTGTTGTCCTCGTTCGACACGACCAGCGGGGCGATGAGCAGTGCAACGAGGTTCATCACCTTGATCAGAGGGTTCAGCGCCGGACCGGCGGTGTCCTTGAACGGGTCGCCGACGGTGTCGCCGATGACGGCTGCCTTGTGCGAGTCGCTGCCCTTGCCGCCGAAGTTGCCCTCCTCTATGTACTTCTTGGCGTTGTCCCACGCACCACCGGAGTTCGACAGCATCACGGCCAGGAGCTGGCCGGTCAGGATCGCTCCGGCCAGGAACGCGCCCAAGGCCTCGGCCTTGAGGAAGAACCCGGCGATGATCGGGGCCAGGACCGCGAGCAGCCCCGGCGTCATCAGCTCGCGTAGAGAGGTCTTCGTGCAGATGTCGACCACGCGGCTGTAATCAGGCTTCTCGGAGTAGTCCATGATCCCAGGGTGATCACGGAACTGGTTGCGGACCTCGACCACGACCTGCTGCGCGGCGCGCCCCACGGCCCGGATCGCAAGCGAGGAGAACAGGAACGCGACGCACCCGCCCAGGAGCAGGCCCACGAGCACGTCCGGGTGATCCACGCGTATCCCCTGGAAGTCGAAGCCCGCCCCCTTCAGAGCTTCCTCGAACGATCCGAACAGCGAGGTCGCCGCGATGACCGCGGTCGCGATCGCCATGCCCTTCGTGATGGCCTTCGTCGAGTTACCGATCGCGTCCAGCCCACCCAGGATCTCGGCCGGCCGTCCCTCGAACTCGCCGGACATCTCGGCGATGCCCTGGGCGTTGTCGCTGATCGGTCCGAACGTATCCATCGAGACGATGACGCCGACCGTGGTCAGCATGCCCATGCCGGTAAGCGCGATGAAGTAGAGGCGCTCGGCCAGCACGTTCGCTGAGTTCGGGTCGGCCAGGAAGAACGAGGCCATGATCGACCCGCCGAGCACCAGCGCGGACCAGACCGTCGACTCAAGGCCTATCGAGAACCCCGACAGGATCGTCGTCGCGGGCCCGGTGACCGTCGACTCGGCGATCTCCTGCACCGGCCTGAACTTGGTGTCGGTGAAGTACTGGGTGATGACCTGGATAACCGAGGCAAGGATCAGACCGATGGTTACCGCGATGGCGGGCCGGAGCGAGTGCATGTAGGCGTTGGAGATGACGAACGCGGCCGCCGCCGAGATCGCGGCCGAGAGGAAGAAGCCTCGGTTGATCGCCTTCATGCCGTGCTCTTCCTCAGAGCGCGGCGACACAGCCAGGATGCCGATGATCGAAGTGATCACACCGACCGCGCGGATGAACAGCGGGAACATCACGCCCGCGATCGCGCCGATGCTGGATCCGCTGTACGCCGCGGCTCCCAGGATCAGAGAGGCGACCAGGGTGACTTCGTAGGACTCGAACAGGTCCGCGGCCATCCCGGCGCAGTCGCCCACGTTGTCCCCGACGTTGTCGGCGATCGTCGCGGCGTTGCGAGGGTCGTCCTCGGGGATGCCCTGCTCCACCTTGCCGACCAGGTCGGCTCCCACGTCGGCCGCCTTGGTGAAGATGCCTCCGCCGACGCGCATGAACATCGCGAGCAGTGCGCCACCGAAGCCGAACCCGACCAGAACCGTCGTGGCGTCGGACTTGAAGATGATGAGGATCACGGTCGCGCCCAGCAGGCCCAAACCCACCGTGAACATACCTGCGACGCCGCCGGCCCGGAACGCTATGCGCATGGCCTTTCGTAGGCCGGACTCGCGTGCAGCGTTAGCCGTGCGGACGTTCGCGCGCACCGCGAGCCACATGCCGACGAAACCGGTCGTCGCCGAGAACCCGGCGCCGAGGATGAAAGCGATCGAACGACCCATGCGCAGGAAGGTCTCGCCGTGCGAGGCGTCATCGGGCACGGGGAGCACGAAGAAAAGGGCGACCGTGAGCAGCCCCAGGAAGATCCCGAGGGTCCGGAACTGGCGCTTCAGGTAGGCGGCGGCGCCCTCCTGGATCGCTTTGGCTATCTCCTTCATCTTCTCGGTGCCCTCGGGCGCCGCGAGCACTTCTCGGACCAGGTAGTAGGCGAACAAGAGGGCAACCAGGGAGATGACGAGCAAACCCCAGAGGGCCTTGTCTTCGAACGCGCCGAAGGTCGCCTTGATGGACTCTCCTTCGGCCAGCAGGTGCGGCATGGAACCTCCTCGGATCTGTTGGAAAGAAGCTTCGTCGGTGAGCCGGCAACGGCTCCGGAACCCGCAGAAGTATAGGGAAACCGCAGCGTGCGTCACCTGCGGACCTCGCGGCGCTCCTCTTCCTCCTACTCGCCTTGGGTCGGTCGTCTGTCGGCGCCAAAGCGAAGGATCGCGTAGCCGGATAGACCGGCCAGGACAGCCGACATCAAGATCCCGAGCTTGGCCTCGGCGACCAAGAGCGGGTCGGTGAATACCGCGCTCACGACCACCAGCGAGACGGCGAACCCGATCCCCGCGATGGCCGCGGCTCCCACGATGTGGCGCCAGTAGACGCCCGACGGCAGTCGCGCCACGCCCAGACGCACCGCGAGCCATCCGGCAAGCGTGATCCCGATCGTCTTGCCGACGACCCGGCCCAGGACGATCCCGATCGCTACCGGGCTCGTCATCAGGCTGCTGAGCTGGGCGCCGCGCGATGAGACTCCCGCGTTCGCCAGGGCGAACAACGGAAGGATCGCGAAGCTGACCCATGGCAGAAGCCGATGCTCGACCCGATGAAGGGGCGAAGCATCGGACGTTCTCCCGGAGTCGGGACCGGCCGCCAGGGGCAGCCGCAGGTCGGCCACGGGAATCAGCAGACCCACGAGGACGCCGGCGATCGCCGGATGCACTCCCGACTGGGACATAGCCAGCCACAACGCCGGCCCGAGCACCATGAACACAGCCCCGGGCCGCACCTGGACACGCTGCACCCCAACCATCGCGAGCGAGAGCAACGCCACGGCTCCGAGCCAGCCCCAACCGATCCCCCCGGAGAAGAAGACGGAGATCAAGACGATCGAGCCGATGTCATCGACGATGGCCGTGGTGAGCAGGAACGGCTTGAGGTTCGCGGGAGCGTGGCGGGAGGCCAGGGTCAGTACGGCCAGGGCGAAGGCGATGTCCGTCGCGGTCGGGATACCCCATCCTGGGGCGCCGGCGCGGCCTGCGTTCACCACCGCATAGATCAGCGCCGGCGCGAGCATCCCGCCGAGCGCGGCGATGACCGGCAGGGCTGCCGCCCGCCGGTCCCGCAGCTCTCCCGTCAGGAACTCCCGCTTGATCTCCAGGCCCACCACCAGGAAGAACAGGGACATCAACCCGTCGTTAACCCAGTAGCGCAGGTCCTCACCGAGCTTGTATCCGCCTAGGCGAAGCGCCAGTTCCGTCTGCCAGAAACGCTCGTAGGACTCACCCCAAGGAGAGTTGGCCCAGGCGAGAGCGATGACCGCCGCGATGAGAAGCATCGAAGCGCCGGCCGTAGCCGTTGAGAGGAATTCCTGAAGTGGCCGGATCCGCCCCGCGGGGCGCTGGCTCGCAGTGTCGCCGTTGGTTCCGGGCACGGGTCTCCTCGTGCCGACCAGGCTTCCCGGCTCACCTCGAACGAACGCATCCTACCTCTGCTCGGCGGCCGGACATGAGAGCCGGGTTGGTGCATGAGCACCGGCCCCTGTAGGCTTCCCCGCGTTTTGGCAGACGGTCGGCACACCCCATCCCCCCGAAGGGTCAAGCCGGTGATCATCGCCCTTGGCGTGGTCGCCGGTCTCGCCGTTGTCGGGGCTGTGCTGGTCCTGGTCGGCAACAACCCCGTGGCCGACATCGTCCACCCCTCAGCGAGGCCGGTTCCCGAGTTCGCCTTCAAGATCACCAGGTCAGAGCCCATCCCGACCGACCCGAAGACCAAGACTCAACAGCTCAAGGGCTCGGCCGAGTCGGCCGGCGACGACGCTGCCGGCATCCTGGACGCCTTCTACACGCAGGCCTTCCTCGACCCGGCGAACTGGGAGGACGGGAACTACGACGACGCCTGGGACTCCTTCGACGAGGCCGCTGCGGCCGCGGCTCAAGAGCAGCTCGCCGGCCTCACCGCGGGAACTACGGCAGGCGACACGTTCGAAGACATCCAGCCCGGTCGCAGCGTCCTCCGCTCGGAGACCCTCTTCGATGCCGACGGCAAGCCGATGACCATCTCTGCCACCGTCACCTTCAAGGCCACGGCCACCAAGAAAGCGGGAGGTTCCACCATCATCGTGAGCGAAGCCAACTTCTTCCTGCAGCAGGTCGGAGGAGAGTGGAAGATCATCTCCTTCCAGGTCGATCGCGCAGATGTCGAGCGTGCGCCGAAGCCCCCGGCGAGTCCATCGGGCTCGGCCTCTTGAGGCGCCGCGCGGTCTTCGCGGTGGCTGCGGTGACGGCCTGGACCCTCGGCTCGGCCTTCGGCTCCGTGGGTACGACGACCGTGGCCAGCGCTCAGTCGTTCATGGAGATCGGGCTGGCTCACGCCGACTACGTCCCGAAGCTGGACGGGTCTCGGCCGATCTTCATCCTGGCGCTCGGCAGCGACTCCCGCCCGGGAACACCGGTCGACAGAGGTCTTTCCGACTCGATCCACATCATCGGGATCAACCTAGCGAAGGACAAGGTCTCGATCCTTGGGTTCCCGCGTGACTCCTTCGTGGAGATCCCCGGACGAGGAACGGGCAAGATCAACAACGCGATGGCCTACGGCGGACCCGAACTCACGATCCAGACCGTGGAGCAACTGACCGGCATCAGGTTCGACTACTACGTCGTGACGGGCTTCGTCGGCGTCGAGCAGGCGATCGACGACATCGGGGGATTGACCATCGACGTTCCCTTCCCGATGCAGGATCCCTACTCGCGCTCGGACTTCGAACCGGGTGTTCAGACCCTCAACGGTCACGACACGCTCGCGTTCGCGCGAGATCGTCATTCCCTGCTCTCCGGGGACTTCGGGCGATCGGAGAACCAAGGCCGCGCGATGCTGGCGGCACTGGCTCAATTGCGGAAGGAGTTCGCCAAGGATCCGGCGCGACTGCTCACCTGGGTCGGGGCCGGCATGCGCAACGTTCAGACGAACATGTCGCTCGAGGAAGTCATGCGCTTGGCATTCACCGCTTTGTCGGTCAACCCCAAACACGTCCTGAACATGGTCGTTCCCGGAGGGACCGCTACGGTCGGAGGACTCAGCATCGTCACGCTGGATCCGAACGCGAAGGTCCTCTACGACGATCTCGGTGATGACGCGATAGTGAGCAAGAAGAACATCCCCCCGAGCCCCACGGCCGACCAGGCGTGAGCTTCGCGTCAGCGCGTTGTGCTAGCCTCGGCGCGCTCGAAGGGGAGTAGTCCGCACCCCGGTTCCGCCGTCAACACGGTTGCCTCGTCGGTGACCCGGCGACCGCCGCACGCCAGCGGGGACGAGACCTTCGGCCTCGGAAGGCTGGAGACTGTCTGATGGAAGACGTACACCCCCAGCGGGCGAAGATATCGGTTGCGATCGCCGTGGCGGCGACACTCCCGGGTCTGTTCGTTCGCTTCACCCATCCCTCGCTCTCCCATCCGCTCGAGGCCCTGCTGTTCGGAACGGCGATCGTCGGGGCCGCTTTCATGATCTCCTGGGCTGCCGAGGTCGCACAGCTGGACATCTCGGCAGGCCTTGCCATCGCCCTCCTGGCCCTGATCGCGGTCCTTCCCGAATACGCGGTGGACTTCGTCTTCGCCTCGAAGGGCGGCCAGTCCTTCCTGCAGACGGGCCCAGCTTGCCTGGCGCTGGAGGGAGGAGGGGAATCTCCATGCTCCCTCGCGCTCGCGAACATGACCGGCGCGAATCGACTGCTTATCGGCGTTGGTTGGTCGATGGTCGTCTTCATCGCATTCTGGCGCCTGAGGAAGAAGGGCCTCATCAGCAAGGGCCACCGGTGGGAGGGGATCCGCCTCGATCGCGAGCATTCGATCGAGATCGCCTACCTGGCCGCCGCGACCCTCTACTCCCTGACCTTGCCCTTGAAGCACTCCGTGACGCCGATCGACGCCGTGGTGCTGGTCGGGATCTTCGTCCTCTACACGGTGAGGGTCTCCCGCGCGCCTGCGGAGGAACCTCACTTGGTCGGGCCGGCCGCGTACATCGGGAGCCTGTCGGTCCCCGCGCGCAGGTCGATCGCTGTCTCTCTAGCGGTCTTCTCAGGCGCTGTGATCCTGCTCTCGGCCGAGCACTTCGCCGAAGCCCTCGTCGCCACGGGCCGCGCCTTCAACATCAGCGAGTTCCTGCTCGTTCAGTGGGTCGCCCCTCTCGCATCCGAGGCACCCGAGCTGCTCGTGGCCGGTCTCTACGCCTGGCGCCTCAGCACAAGCCTGGCCCTGGGAACCCTGGTCTCGTCGAAGGTGAACCAATGGACCCTTCTGGTCGGCACTCTGCCGGTCGTATTCGCCATCTCGGCCCAAGGCTTGCACGGGCTTCCCATCGACTCCATCCAACGCGAGGAGCTGTTCCTCACTGCGGCCCAATCGTTCTTCGCGGTGGCCGTGATCATCGGACTAACCCTGTCGCTGCGGGAGGCCTCGTTCCTGCTGGGGTTATTCCTGGCCCAGTTCATCATCGGCGCGCTCGTTCCCGAATCGCTACACGGAGTCGAGCGCATCGGGACGGGCGTCATGTACCTGTTCCTCGGCGCCTGGGTGCTGCTCAGCGATCGCTCCAAGGTTCGTCAGCTGTTCCGTGACGGGTTCCGAGCCTCATACAGTGAACTCGGAGCCGAGCGGTCGATGGACAAGGCCAAAGAGGAGAGCCGCCTCCCCTAGCTAACCCCGGCTAGCCTGTGCGGATGGACGCGCGGGCTTTCCTCGACACGGTCGAGGAAAGCGGCGCCCAGATCCACGTGAGGGAGCTACCCGCCCGGGATCCCGCGCGCGCGCCGATGCCATCGAGCCTGCCGGACCTGCTGACCGGTCGGCTCGAGTCGGCCGGGATCACCGAGCTGTACGAGCATCAGGTTCGAGGCCTGGGCGTCCTCGAAGAAGGCGGGAACATCGTCATGGCGACCGGAACAGCCAGCGGCAAGACACTCGTCTACAACCTGGCTTTCGCCGCCGAGGCGATCGAGCGTGAGAAGTCGACCGCCCTCTACCTGTTCCCGACGAAAGCCCTTGCAAGGGACCAGCTTCGGCAAGTGCGTGCGCTGAAGATCCCGCAGGTCAAGGCCGCCGTTTACGACGGCGACACACCTGCGGCGGAACGTCCTTTGATCCGCAAGAACGCGAACCTGGTGATGACCAACCCGGACATGCTCCACCTGTCGCTACTGCCCGACCACGCTCGTTGGGCCGATTTCCTCTTCAGGCTCTCGCTCGTGGTGGTGGACGAGGCCCACGTCTGCCGCGGGGTATTCGGCTCCCACGTGGCGATGGTGCTGCGACGGCTCCGGCGCCTGATCGCCCACTACGGGGGTGCCCCGCGCTTCGCGCTGGCGAGCGCAACCGTCGGCAACCCAGGCGAACTGGCGAACCGGCTGACCGGCCTGGACTTCGAGGAGATCATCGAGGACGGCTCGCCGCATGGCGAGAAGACGTTCGTGCTTTGGAACCCTCCGGTGATAGACGAGGACTCGGGTTCTCGTCGCAGCGCGCTCACCGAGGCCGCTTCTCTCATGTCCAAACTCGTCGAGGCGGACATCCGCGCGATCGGGTTCACCAGGTCCAGGCGAGCGGCCGAATTGCTCGCCGACTTCACTCGACGAGGTCTGCCAGTCATATATCGCGACCGCGTGAAGGCCTACAGGGCGGGCTATCTGCCGCAAGAGCGGCGGGACCTTGAACAAGCCCTCGCGGCGGGAGACCTGCTGGCGATCGCTTCCACCAACGCTCTCGAGCTCGGTATCGACATCGGCTCGCTCGATGCCTCGCTGATGGTGGGCTATCCGGGAACGCGCGCTTCGATGTGGCAGCAGGCGGGCCGGGCCGGGCGGGGCGACTCGGACTCGCTCGCGATCCTCGTCGCCCAGGACGATCCCCTCGACCAGTACCTCGTGCATCACCCCGAGGACCTTTTCGACAAGCCGGCCGAGGCTGCGGTCATCGATCCAACGAACCCGTACGTCCTGGAGCCTCACCTTGCCTGCGCGGCCAGGGAACAGCCGCTCAACGAGACCGAGGTGGCCGAGTTCTTCGGAGCCGAAGGCTCGGAAGCCCTGCAACGCATGGAGTCCGCCGGCACCCTGGTCCGGCGCCGGGACCTGCTCCACCACCATGGACGCGAGTCACCGCACAGATCGGTCGATGTCCGTGCCGGTTCGGGCCACGTCTATCAGATCGTCATCCAGGACACGGGAGAAGTACTGGGAACGAGCGACGAGGGTCGCGCATACTCGAGCCTTCATCCTGGCGCCGTGTATCTGCACCAGGGCGAGCAGTACATCGTCCAGGAACTCGACCTGGTCGACAGGGTCGCGGTCGTTGCGTCGGCGAACCCGGACTTCTATACCCAGTCGAGAGACATCACCGACATCGAGGTCGTCAAGGTGCTTGACGAGTCGCGGACGGGGTCGGCTCCCTCTTACTTCGGGGATGTGCGCGTTACCGACCAGGTCGTCGGCTACGTGAGGAAGCTGGTCTCGACCAACGAAGTGATCGATGAGATCCCACTGCCGCTGCCTCCTCAGCACCTGGAGACAAGGGCCGTCTGGTGGACGATCCCCGCGGCCGTGATGTCCGCATCGCGGGTGAGCACCAAGCAGCTGCCCGGTGCCGTACATGCGGCAGAGCACGCGGCCATCGGCCTGCTCGGACTGGTCGCGACCTGCGACAGGTGGGACATCGGAGGGGTCTCGACCCCCATGCACCCGGACACCGGCGCCTGCACGATCTTCGTATACGACGGATATCCCGGAGGAGCCGGTATCGCTGAGCGGGGATACCTTGCCGCGGATAGGTGGCTGAGGGCCTCACTGGCCACGATCCGCGAGTGCCCCTGCGTGCACGGCTGCCCCTCCTGTGTGCAGAGTCCAAAGTGCGGCAACGGCAACGAGCCTTTAGACAAGTCGGGGGCCGCTGCCCTCCTCGCGGCCGTCCTGGACGGCTGATATCCCAGCCGAGCACGCTGAGCGAGCCCTGCCTGGTTGTTCGCAGGCGCAATGGTCTTACCAGGGGGTTGACCCAAGGGGTGGCTTGAAGCAGTCTTGGCACCTGCTGGAAACGGTGAGCGATGCATGCCCGCTCGCCCCGTGAGGAGGTCCGCATGTCCCTGATCGGAAAGGCTCTGACCGCCCTGGCGGCCATATGGACCGCGGCTTCTCTCGACGTCATCGTCGAAAGCGCGGACGCCCGAGCTGGTGAGATACGCGGGTTCGGACGCTCGTTGTTGTCGACCACCGGCACCACTCAGCTGATCGTGCTGGTGGTTCTGGCCGTAGTGGTTGGCGCCCTCGTCGAAGCGTTCATCGGCTACCGCCTCCGGCGCAAGACCGACCGCGCCCTACTGACAACCTTGGACGAACGCTGGCAGGAAGTCAGCGTCGCCGAGGCCCGGGTCGAAGCTCGAAGTCGATTCCTCGATTGGAGGGTCGACGATCTGCAGCAGCAGATAGACGAGCTGGTGTCGAGGAGGGACGAGCTCGTTGAGGAGGAACATTCGACTCTGAGCGATGCCCGGAAGCGCGTGCGCACCTCGAAGACCCGCGACAAGCTGCGGCAGCGCAGCGAGGGTGCACTGGTCGTGCTGCCCGACCTGGCTCCCGAGGCGGCCGAACCTCCGGCCTAGTCGGAGTCGGAGTCGGAGTCGGAGTCTTCCGGGTCGGAGTCGCCCGACGACCCGTCAGGCTCGTCGGTATCGCCTGAGTCGTCGGGGTCGCCCAAGTCGTCGGCATCGCCAGAGCCGTCCGAGTCGTCGGAGCCAGAGCCGTCCGAGTCGTCGGAACCAGAGCCCTCGACATCGCCAGAGCCGTCCGAGTCGTCGGAGCCAGAGCCGTCCGAGTCGTCATCTCCGTCGGCGTCTCCGACGACACCTGATCCTCCGCCGTCGCCGCCCTCTTGCCCCTGCGAAGGCAGCGTGCTGCTCCCGACGGGCGGGACGGACACCGAAGGAGGAGTCACCGCCGCGGGAGCTGTGTCCTCGCCACCGAGCAGACGCGTTACGCCATGCACGACCCGGTCGACGCCGTTGCGGACGGGCGCGATCCCCGTCGCATACGCGCCCGCCGTCCCGAACATCATCGCTGCCGCGGTCAGCGTGACCACCATCCGCCGGCTTCGATGTGCGGGCCTCGAGCCTCGATGCGGCAGCTGCCTCTCGAGCGCCATCCACCCGGACTCGGGATCGGGTTCGGGACCCAGCGCCATCGCGACGAACCGCTCGCGCATGTCCGCGAGGCCTTCCACGTCCACATCGGGATGAAGCGAGGCAAGCTGGCTCGCCAAGATAGCTCCCTCCTCCCATCGCAGGGCGTCGTCGAAGAAACCCGCGTTCATCGCGACTCCAGGGTCTGGCGTAGTGAGGCCAAGGCGCGCCACTGCAGTGCGTTCACGGCGCCGACGCTCTTGCCCATGGCCTTCGCCACTTCATCGTTGGTACACCCGACGAGGAACTTCAGTTCGATCACCTGACGTTGCTCCTTGGGAAGTCGCTGGACCGCCGCCCGGGTCCTGAGCCGGTCGACGACCCGCTCCTCGTATCCGGCGGGAGGCATCGGTACCTCCGCTCGGGGTTCGGAGCGGCCCGCCTTCCTGTGGAAGTCGGCGACGACATGCCGGGCGATGCCGGCGAGCCAAGCCGCGAACGGTGCCCCGGTATCGCGATACCGAGGAAGAGCCGACCACGCTCGCAAGAAAGTCTCGGACACGGCATCGTCGACGCCGGCGGCGGGCATGTGGAAGCGGACCAGGCGATGGACACCGGGTAGGCACAGAACGTATAGGTCTCCGAACGCATCACGGTCTCCATCGCGGGCGAGCTGCACCAGGGTGCTGACCCGGCCCGCATCGATCGAGGGGGAAGGAACACCGTCTATACCCCTCATATCGCTTCGGAGGCCTGAGATATACGGCTGGATCCTGGAGATCGGCTGGTCCATACGCCACAGGTATCGGCACGCCTGGTCCAGTAAGTGAACCCTCGCCTGAGAAAGAACCTCGTACATCCTCACGGTCTCGGACGATATGAAGGGTGATACCGACGGAACGAAGGGAGGAACCATGATCAAGCTTCCCCGCATCATCGTAGGGTCCTTCGGCCTCGTGCTCGCGCTGGGGGCTGCAGGCATGGCCGCAGCGAGCGGAGCGTCGGGCTCGGAGCCCGCCGCCAAGCCTGCAAGGATCGCCACCACCGTGCTCGCAAGCACGGACGACCTTCCCGGAGACCTAGCCGAGGACGACGCGGACGACGTCACAGATGACATCGACGAGGGCGATCTGGACGACTCGGATGACGGCGACGTGGACGAGAGCGACGTGGACGACGGCGACATCGACTCGGACGACTCGGATGACGGCGACGTAGACGACGGC
>JANPEZ010000140.1:0-10868 GCA_031423155.1 Actinomycetes bacterium | reverse complement strand
ATCGGCGAGCGAGGCGGCGGCAACCTCGGCTGCTTCCTCGTAGGTCAGCGGCGGACAGAGCCGCGTCTTGGAAAGACCCGCCCTCGGCGCCTTGGCGATCACGATGATCTTCATCCCCGCATCACCCCTGCCATGTCGGCGAAGGCGCGCGCGGTCCCGCGGACGGTCCCGGTCACCTTGCTCCTGCCGGCGCGGGCCAGATATGGAACGGGGATCTCCTCGATTCGCCATCCCGCGTTCGCAGCCTTCAGGACCATCTCGAGAGGCCAGCCGAATCGGCGATCGCGGATACCGAGCCCGAGCAGAGGCCCCCGGCGCGCAACGCGCATGGGACCGAGGTCGCGCAGCGGCAAGCCCGTCCGCCGGCGGATCTCCCACGCGATGGCGCGGTTGCCCAACCGTGCGTGAGGTGCCCACGCCCCTCGCACGGCCCGGCGCTCACCGAGTACGAGGTCGGCGTCCCGTGTGACCACGCGACCCGCCACGCGCGGAAGCTCGCGCGGGTCCAAAGAGCGATCGCAATCCATGAAGCAGACGATGTCCTGGCTAGCTGCAAGCAAACCCGCGAAGCACGCGGCCCCGAATCCGCGGCGGGGTTCCTCCACCACCTCGGCTCCGAGTTCGCGCGCGACGTCCGCCGATCCATCGCTCGATCCGTTGTCGACCACTATCGGGCGATATCCCTCGGGCATCCGCGAGAGCACCCAGGGCAGCGCGATAGCCTCGTTCAGCACGGGAAGGACGACATCAGGCATGCGTCCGAGTCTGCGCCGCAGACCATTACGGCCCTCTTACGGGAAGCGAACGCCCGGCGGAATCTTCTCCCGCTAAGCACCCGGTAAGGGTTCTGCAACATCGATGGTCCATCATGGAGGCATGACCGAACCCAAGGTGCTGGTCGTAGACGACGAGCCGATGGTGCGCGAGGTCCTGTCTCGATACCTACAGAGGGAGGGGTTCGGCGTGCGGGAGGCCGCCGACGGCGAGGAAGCCTTGGCACGATTCACGCAGGAGACCCCCGACATAGTTCTGCTCGATCTGATGCTTCCCAAGATCGACGGCCTGGAGGTCTTCCGCCGGATGCGCGCGACCAGCTCGACGCCGGTCATCATGCTCACTGCCAAAGGCGAGGAGACCGACCGGGTCGTAGGTCTGGAACTCGGCGCCGACGACTACGTAACCAAACCGTTCTCTCCGCGCGAAGTGATCGCGCGGGTCCGAGCGGTCCTTCGCCGCACCGGCGCATCCCTCGGACCGGCCGACGCGGTTCTCACGTTCGAAGATCTGGTCATAGACCCGGCGCGCCGAGAGGTCACCAAGAACGACGAACCGGTCAAACTGACCCGAAAGGAATTCGACCTCCTGTGGCTCCTGGCGTCCAAGCCCGGCAGCACGCTGACGAGAACCCAACTGCTGGAAGAGGTCTGGGACTTCGCCTGGGACGGGGACACGGCAACCGTGACGGTTCACATGCGCAGGCTCAGAGAGAAGATCGAGGACGACCCCTCCCAGCCCAAGCGGCTGCTGACGGTCTGGGGCGTCGGATACAGGTTCGAGCCATGAGAGGAACCTGGCGCGCCGTAGTCCTGGTCACAGCCGTGGCGATCGCCGGTGGCGTGGGAACACTCATCGTCGGGGCCGCCACGGGCATGGGAGCCAGCGACCTGGCGCACCTCGTCGGGTTCCTCCTACCGGCCGCCCTCGTCACCGTCGTCGCGGCCGTGATCGCTCGGCCCTTGCTCGCGCGGGCATCGCTGCGTCAGCGCTTCGTCGCCGTCGCCTCGATCGCGGCGATGGTCGCGCTCGCCAACCTGTTCGCTCTGACGCGGCAGATGTTCCTCAACAAGCATGACGCGACACTCGTTACGGTGCTCTTGCTGTACTCGGTAGGCGCTGGAGTGGGCGCCGCACTGGTGTTGGCACGCTCGTCCTCGCTTGCGGTGCAACGTCTGTCGGAGACCGCCGAGGCTCTCGGATCCGGCGACCTGCGAGCCCGCGCCGGCGAGTTGAACGCCGGCGCCGAGTTCGCGACCCTGGCCGAGACGTTGGACGACATGGCGGCGCGCCTTCAGGTGGCGCAGTCCCGCGAACGCGAGGTCGAGCAGACCCGCCGTGACCTGATCACGACCGTCTCGCACGACCTGCGCACGCCTCTTGCTTCACTCCGCGCCATGGTGGAAGCGATCGACGAAGGTGTCGTCGAGGACACGCCGAGCATGCGCCGGTACGCCGGCGAGATGCGCCGGTCGGTCACGCAACTCGTCTCGATGGTCGACGATCTGTTCGAACTGGCACAGTTGGACGCTGGTGCGATCGAAGCCGAGACCCGGCGTGCGCGTCTGGATGAAGTCGTCGGCTCGGCCCTGGGTGCCGTACGACTTCAAGCCGAGGAGAAGGGGCTGGCGCTCTCAGCCGACCTGAACGGAACCGAGGACATCGAGTGTTCGCCTCGCTTGGCGCGCGTTCTTCAGAACCTGCTGGCCAACGCCGTGCGCCACACCCCGGCCGACGGGACGGTCCGGATCGACGCCCATCTTGCCGGCGACAGACTTCAACTCGCGGTCCAAGACAGCGGAGAGGGCATCGCAGCTGAGGATCTGGTCCGTGTGTTCGATCCGTTCTTCCGTGCCGACCCCGCCCGCACGGGAGCCGGAGCCGGTCTGGGCCTGGCGCTTGCCAAGAGGATCGTCGAAGCGTTGGGGGGCCGTATCAGCGCGGAATCCCTACCGGCGCAAGGTGCCCGATTCGCCGTCGATCTGCCGGTGGTCTGAGCTGCGTACTACACCCCGGCTACGGTCATCTCACCGAACAGGACGCTCGGGGTCCCCGTCGAGGAGAAGTACCGAAGGTCGTCGCCCACCCCCGTCACGCCGGCGAGCATCTCCGGCAGGGTCGAGGCGATCGTCATCTCTCGCAGAGGTTCCGCCAGGGCGCCATCGCGGATGCGCATCCCCGTGGCGCCGACGCTGAACTGGCCGCTGATCGGATTCGCGCCCGAGTGCGCCCCGCTCACGTCCATGATCAGGACTCCTCCTTCGGCTTTGCGGTAGAGCTCGGCCAAGGGGGTCGAGCCGTTCTGCAGGAAGAAGTTCGTGGTCCCCACGCCGGGTGCTCCGCGGTAGCCACCGCGCTGACCGTTTCCGGTGGACCGGGCGTCACCGCCCATGCGCGTTGCCGTGTAGGTGTTGTGCAGATAGCCGTTGAGTCTGCCGCGGGTGAACAGTTCCGTGCGAGCGGACGGCACACCTTCGTCATCGACCGGGCACGCGCCGGGCCCCTCCAACACGCGGCCATCGTCGACCAGCGTGAACAACTCAGAGCCGATAACCTCGCCCACCTTTCCCGCGAAGAGAGAACGGCCCTTCAACACGGCCTCGGCAGATAGAGCCGCCGAAAGTACGCCGAGGAACGTGGTCCCGGCGAATGGGTCCATGACTATCGGAACCTTCTCGCTGGCGGGCTTGGTCGCGCCGAGCATCGCGACGCTGCGTCGCACGGCCTCGTCGGCGATCTGCTCCCAACCCAGTTCTCCCAGCTCGCGCGCTATCGCGTAGGAGAAACCGGTCTGGGTCTCCTCGCCTTCGACCGCCAAGGTGACGGCGACCACCCAGGAATCGGTCCGGGCGTACTCGGCCGAGAGCCCCGTAGTCGAGGCGATAGCCACGCGCGAGACGGCGTCGCCCACCTGCGCCAGATCCACTTTGGTCACGCGGGGATCGGTACCGACGCAGCGCTTCTCGAGCTGAAGTGCCAGAGCGACCTTCTCGTCGGTTCCCATCGCCGCCTGCTCTTCCCGGTAGAGGGAGGGCATGGGCTCGGCGCTGGCGCTCTGCGGAAGGACGTTGAACTCGTCGGGGGTAGCGAGCGCGGCGTTCTCCCTCGCCTGGGCTACGGCGGCGCGGACCTCGTCCAACGACGGATCGGCCGCGTAGGAGTAGCCGAGCCGCCCGCCAACGATCAAGCGGACGCCGACACCGCGGGACTCGGCGAAGGTCAGACCTTCGACCTCGCCCCGGAGGGCCTCGACCTCCGTGCGACGCGATGACTCGGCGAAGGCCTCGACCGACTCGTCGCCGGCGGCGGCCTCGACCGCCGCCAGACAAAGCTCGGCTAGGTCAGTCACCGGTGCCCCCAACCGTCATGTGCGAGATGCGAAGGGTCGGCGAGCCGCTGCCAACGGGCGCGCTCTGGCCGTCCTTGCCGCAGACGCCTTCCCAGGTGTCGAAGTCGTCGGCGACGGCGTCGACCGCCTCCATCACCGCGATGGCGCGCCCGATCAGGTTCGCGCCGCGGACGGGAGCACCCAGAACCCCGTTCTCGATCAGGAATCCCTCGGCGACCCCGAATACGAAATCACCGGTTGCCGGATTCACCTGTCCCCCGCCCATCGCCGAAACGTAGACACCGGTGGCCGTTGACGCCAGAACGTCTGCGGCGGAAGAGGTCCCGTTCAAGATGTAGGTGTTGGTCATCCGGGGCACGGGCGGGTGCGCGTAGGACTGCCGCCTCCCGTTCCCGCTGGAAGGCACCCCGTCCTTCTCGGCGCGCAAGCGGTCGTACAGCCACCCCGTCAGAACGCCTGCGTCGAACAGGACGGTTCGCTGCGACGGCGCGCCTTCATCGTCGTAGGTGAACGATCCCCACGCGTTGGGGATGGTCGCATCGTCGACCCCCGTCACGAGCGGCGAAGCCAGGGTCTGGCCCATCCTGTCGCGATACACGCTCGCCTCCTTGTCCACGGCATCGGCCTCCAGAGGATGGCCGACCGCCTCGTGGAAAAGCACGCCTCCGCACCCCGGCCCCAGGACCACTGCCATCTCGCCGGCGGGTGCCGGGACCGAGTCCAGCATCGTCACTGCCCGGCGCGCGGCGGTTAACGCCGTCTCGCGCGGGGGGTTGGCGTCGATGAACTCGACACCCGAGTTCGCGGCCGGCCCTTCGAATCCGGTCTGGATGTTGCCATCGCGCGAGGCGATGACCTGCGCGACCAGACGTATGCGTGGGCGCGACTCCTGCACCCATCGGCCGTCCGAAGTCGCGATCAGAACGCGTTGCAGAGAATCGCCGTAGACGCCGACGACCTGAGATACCTCCGGGCTGAAAGAGCGAGCGGCGGCGTCGACCTCCTTCAGCCAGTCGACCTTGGTTGAGGCGGCAACCGCAGCGGCCGGTCGCTCCGCCGCGATCACGGCGGGCAAGGTCATCTCGCGAAGGTCCAGGACGGTCCCCGCCGCCGAACCGGAGGCCAGCGCCGCCGAAGCGGCCTCGGCCGCCTGCAGCAGGGCCTCGCGATCGAGCCGGTTGGAGAACGCGTACCCGTAGCTGGTGCCATGCGCCACCCGGACCCCGGCTCCTCGATCCAGGCCCGTCGTGAGCTCCTCGACCTTGCCGTCGTCGAGACGGATGGACGTGGATGACTTCTCCTCGACGAACAGCTCGGCGAACGAGCCGCCTCGACGGCGAGCAGCGATCAGCACTTCTTCGACGAGTTCGCGCTCGAGCATGCGGGGCATCCTACTTTCCGGGCGCCTCTGCGCCTGCGCTAGAGTCCAGGCGGATAGCCGACCCGGGAGAGGATGGACCGAACATGACGGCTCGAGCACACCTTTCGATCGCGGCCTCGGTCCCGGGCGTGCACGCATCCGCGTGTGGGAAGGCGGAGTAGTCCGATCGAGCGGCAACGGGACCGCCCGGATCTGTCCCTCCTAGCCGGGCTGGGTCTTGCACTGCTCGTCTTCTTCCTTTCGCCCTACATCTGGCACGGGTTCGGATCCCCGTTCGGGCCGGATGCTCCCGTCTACCTGTGGTGGATGAGGGTCGGCGGGGCCCAGGGCCTGTCCGTGGTCGGAGGCCGGCCCGGCTCGCCGGCTTTGATGCTGACCTTGGCCGGGGCGCTGCACCTTTCGCCCGCGGCCGTAGTGGCCGGGATGGAGTGCGTCCTCGGGACGTGCGTAGGACTGGGCTCGGCGGCACTGGCTAAGGCCGCGGGGGCCAAGCGGACCGGGTGGATCCTCGCGGGGATCCTAGGCGGCACCTTCGCAGTCTTCCTGGCGGCCGGATACCTATCCAACCTGACGTTCGCCGTCGCGTTCCTTGGGGCGGCGGCCGTCCTGGGCGAACGCCCATCGGCGCGTTCGACTATCGCCGCGGCGGGTCTTCTCGCCGGAGGAGGACTCTCCCATCCGCAGTTCTTCATCCTCGGGTCGGGGATCTTGGGGACGGTCGCGGTCTGGGGCTACCTGGTGCGGAGTGAACGAGGGCCGAGGGACGAGCCGGCGCGGATCTTCGAGGCGATCTTCGCGGCCGGGCTGCTCGTCGCGGCCGGAGTCCTGGCAGCGCTGGCCGGTCCGCCGCACCTTGCCGCGGACACCTCTCGCGATGCGTTCCTGCGCCGGGCCGGACTGGCCGGCCCCCTCCGCGACGCTTTCCGCCACAGGTTCTTCCACGAGTGGCGCAGGTACATGGAGGTCGTATCGATACCGCTAGCGCTATTCGGCCTCAGCAGGACACGAAGCAGCACGGCCGGGCGGACCCTTCGGGCTTGGGTCGTGGTCACCGCCGCGGGCATCCCCGTGGGATTGCTGACGGGCCTCTTCCCGGCGGAGAGGCTCCTCACGTTCGCCTTCGCCGTACCGATCCTGGCGGCCCTAGGGCTGACCGCTCTTACAGACCGCCTGCGCCGCAAGGGGATGCGGGTTGCTGTCGTCTGCGGGCTGACGGCCGCGATGACCGTGCCCGCGATGTGGGTCTGGTACGGCAACGATCCGTGGATCAACGATGAGCCTCTTCGGGAGATGACTATCGCCAACCGGTTGATCAGCGCCACCTCGCCCGGAACCCTGATCGTCTTCGACATCGAGCCGGGTTTCGCGACGCCGACCTTCCTCGTGGTCCTGTGGGCGAACCAGATCCGCGCGAGCGTCCCTCCTGAGCGGGCGGGGGACGTCTACTTCTCCCTGGCGCCGGCCGCTCCCAACGGTGACACCTCCGAAGAGCGTCGGCGGATGTCGGCGCTGGCCGCTGCCGAGATCGCCCGGGCCGAGGCGGTCGCGGGCCCGGCGCTGAGGATCCAGCTACTGGCCTTCTCCGGACCGGCTCACGCCGAGCCGGGAGCCGAACATCCCGGGCGAGAGATCGCGCCCGGAGTGTGGGCGATAGGCGATGCCCCGGTTCCGGCCGCCGCGCCAACCGATCCCCTGCTGCCCTCGTCCGGTCCGGGTATCGCCTTGGCGGCGCTGTCGATGCTCGCGCTGCTCATGGCTGCCGGCTATGGCTGGGCGCGTTCGGTCATCGCCGATCACGCGTGGACGGTTGCGCTGTCTCCCGCCTTCGGGATAGCCGCGCTCACCATCGCGGGCCTGACCTCGGAGCGGTTCGGCGTGCCACTGAACGGCGCCGTGGGTCCGACGGTGGTGGCCCTGCTAGCCGGCGGGGGCGGGTACGTCGTCCGGTTCGTCCTGAAGCGACGCGCCGGAACGGATCCGGCGGCGTAGGTCGCTAACCAACCAGATCCCCACCGCGAACATGATCGGCGCGGCGACGTAGTGCCCGACGATGATGCTGGCCTTGTAGACATCGTGGAAGCGGTTCGCTTCGGTAGCCCACTGCGCCACCATGAGCGCTGTGGAAGCGATCAAGAGCGACGCGCGAGGAACCCTGGGCAAGAGGATGAGGACCGGCAGCGCCCACGTGACGTACCAGGGCAGCAAGACCGGGCCCAGGAACATAAGCAACAGGAGCCCCCACCCCCAAGCAGCGGCCAGCTCGCTCGGCTCGATCGCCGCAGCCCGGCGGACGATCGCCCGGACGAGGATGAACGCCAGCCACGCCAGCACCGCCGCGAACCCGACGCGCGCGAGCCAGCCCAGGGTGTCGCCGCTCAGAGCATCGAAGAGGCGACGGATCAAACGGAAGGGCGCGAGCCACCCCTCATGGCCGGCCAGTTCCACCATCCCCAGGGTCGGATCCTCCAGCGTGAAGAACGGCGCCGCGAAGGCCAGACCGAGACCGGCGGCGGCTCCGCCGTGAACCAAGACCGCGCGGAGCCTGCCGCCCGAGGGCCGGCGCCAGATGATCCAGGCCACCAGCAAGAGCAGAGGCAGTGCGGCGGAAGCCTTGACGAGTGTTCCGAGGGTGAGCACTACCACCGCCAGGAGATCCCTTCTGGCCAGGACCAGCGCCAACGAGGCAGCGACGGCGAGCCCGACCAACAGATCGTTGTGACCGCTGGCGACGCCCTGGAACAGGACCACAGGGTTCAGCCCGAAGGCCGCCACGGCGAAGACGGCGCGCGACGGACGGAGACGCCTGGCCAGCGACCAGACGAGGCCGACGGTCGCGAGGCTGGCCAGGGCCGCCATCACCCGGAACGCCACGATGAGGCCTTCGATCGAACCGACGACCCTCGTCAGCTGAGCCGATGCCATAGTGAACGCGGGCCCGTATACGGCGGGAGTGTCGAACCACTTCGGCCCGACGAAAGGTGCCAACAGGTCATGGGGGAAGTCAGCAGGCGTCTGCACGTAGGGGTTCGCGTGGTAGATCGAGGCGATCCTGCCGTAGATCGCATAGGAATAGACGTCTCGCGAGTAGAGCAGGGGCAAGAGCAACACCACCGCATGTGCCAGACCCACGAGCGCGAGAACCACACGCATCGAGACGTTGCCCCGCCAGGTCTCGCGCAACAACAGCAGGAACGAGCCGGCGGCGAAGAAGGTCGCGACTACGCTGGCGACGCCCTGCCACTCCCCTTGCAGTTGATCCAAGCTCAGAGCCCTCGCGAGCCAGAGCAGTGGTCCGTCCGGAACCGACCCGGGAGGAAGCAGCGGGTGAAGCGCGGATCCTGGGATCGCGGCCAGCAGCGCGACCAGCAGCAGGCTCCCGGCCGACAAGGCCACAGCCGAAGTAGACGGGGAGGGTCGGGTCATCCGCACAGCGCCCGACTCTAGCCGGAGTGGCTGCCTCTACCAGACCTGGGCGGTCGCCATCGCGACCACCGCGACGACCAGCAGGACCAGGTCGACACGCCCGATCATCCTCATCTCCTCTTGGATCTTGTGCATCTGAGCGCCCTGAGCTTCGGAGGGAGGACCGCCGGCCGCGGCTATCTCGGCCCCCAGCGCTTCCATCTTCTCGACCCGCGGCTTGATGCCGAACAGGCCGGCGAAGAACGCGATCAACGCGCAGACGGCTCCGAACGTCAGCGACTTGCCGAAGCCGGTCCCCAGGAAGTCGCTCAGCGAACCGGCGACCTGCACGTCGCGCCAGAAGAGGAAGAAGCCGCCCAGCACGGTCGTGCCTGCCAGCGCGGTGATGATGATGGGGACCTTCCGCTTGTTCACCAGCTCGTCCATCAAGGGGCCGGCTGCCGGACCCAAGGACGCGAGCGCCGGCTCCAGGAAGAAGGTGAAGAAGAACGCCGAACCCACCCAGAGCACCCCGGCGGTGATATGGAGGATCCGGAAGACGAGCATGTAGTTACTCTGGACGGCCATCATCGATGAGGCTCCTTCCCCGAACGGTCGCAGGAAATCCTGCCTGTGCGAACGCCTCCGGTCAAGCGATACATATGCTCGAGGGCGTGAAGGACCCGGGGCGCAAGGGACTGGCCGTCAGTCTGGCCATGATCGGAACCACGTTGATAGCGCTCGCCTTCAGGCAGGACCCGGCACCCATCGCCCAGCCCGTCGGAATGGATGCGACGTCGGTCGAGGTCTGCCTTCCCGCCGCGGTCGAGGGCGGCCGGGCGATGGCGTTCACGACTCCCATTGGACGATGTTTGCCGGCGAGCGCTCTGCAGTCGTATCGGTGCGGTGACCTTGAGGTCGAGGTGATCACGCAAGGCGATCGTCGCTGGCTCGGCGGGCCCTACGCCGTTGCCGTGAGTGAGTTGCCCCAGCAAGCCCGGCTCCACGCTCGCTCACAGGATGCAACCTCGGTCTTCGTCGTGCCGGGCGAGCCGCAGTGGCTCTACGTGAAACGCAACGGATCGATCGAACGTTGGCTCGAACTTCCTACAGCACCGCGCCCGGCCAGCGCGCTATTCATCGGAGATTCGATAACCGACGGAGGAGCACCGGCGCTGACCGAACGCCTCGCCGGATGGACGGTCACCTTCGACGCGGTCGTGGGCAGGCCTTCGAGTGGGGGGATCACGCCGGCCGCAGACGCCTCTATCTCATATGCCGTGCCATCGGTGGTGATCGTCGAACTGGGAACCAACGACGCCGACCCGGTCGCGTTCGCATCGAACATGGAGCAGATACTGACTTCGCTGGAAGGCTTCCCGCTGGTCGTATGGCAGACGGTGCACTCTCCGAGCACGGTCGCAGCCGCGATCAACACGGAGGGACGCAAGCTGGTGGCCCGCTACCCGAACACGGTCATCGCCGATTGGGAGACCTTCGCGCCGGCGGGCGCCCTGACCTCCGACGGGGTGCACCCGGCTCCAGGACATGAAGCCTTGATGGCCAAGCTCTACGAGCCGCTACTGCGGAACTGGGCCGATGCGATCGCCGGCCTCGGCCCGGCCGCCTGCCTGCCCTGAACGACACGAGAGGTGCTCTCGCCTTCCGGCGGATTGACGCGGACGCTCCACCTGTGGGCAGAATCCCTCCCACCCCACGAGGAGGATCGCTGATGCGCGCAGGCACCCGGATGACTCTCGTTCTGGTGGTGGTCGCCCTGGCGGCTGCCTCCTTGGCCGGCACGACCCAGGCGACGCCGCGTCGGCCTCAGTGGGTTCGCCATGCCGAGCATTTCTCGGGAGGGATCTCGAACGGCGTTCGCGCCCGGCTGGCCGCGGCAAGAGGCCAACTGAGCGTCCCGAAGAAGCTGGCTACCCATTCGGCACCCGCGCTCGAGAACGT
>JANPEZ010000139.1:0-2323 GCA_031423155.1 Actinomycetes bacterium | reverse complement strand
CGGTGCGTCGGGGAGGATCGCAGCAAAGCGCTCCGGCGTGAGCTCGGTTGCGTCCATCGAACGCACCACGATCGACTGCTCGACATCTCGTCCGGTGAGACCGGACGCTCGCAGGTTTCCGATCATCCAGGCGATGCATTCCTCATTGATGTCCGATGCGAGGATGTAGGGACGCGTGTCCGGGTAGAGCGGAGGCGCCTGGGCGGGCAAGCCCGCGAACACGGGCGATTGCAGCGCCGGAAGATCGTGCGGCTTGCGGACGGCAAATCCACGGGCCAAAAGAGCCGCCTCCACCGCAATGGTGCCGCTGCCCGCGGTGGGGTCGACCAACGGCTCTTCGTGGGGCATCCAGTTCGCCAGCATCACGAGTTGTGCAGCCAGCGTCTCGCGCATGGGCGCCGGCCCCTGGGCGACGCGCTGACCGCGCATGTGCCGCGGGCCCCGTCCGAGGTCGAGAATGACCAGAGTGCGGCGGTCGTTTTCAATTCCGACCCGGCGCACGAGCATCTCCCACTCCGCGCCCTCGCTCTGGACCACAGCCCCTCCACCTCGCAGCTGCATCGCCTGTTCGAACGCGCTCTTCACCGCGCCACGCAGCTGCAGAGGTCCAGCCTCGAAGTCCTCGACTCCCTTCACCTCCACCGTGAACGTGACCGAGCGCCCGCGCGGCAACCGATCGTCCGCGGCCAACAGCGGGACAAGGTCTGCAACCAAGGGCTCGAGCCGGACCGCGGGCGATGAGGCCAACTCCCAACCGATACGCGATGAACTGCGGTGGTAACACGCTGCGACCCACGCAACCGCCGGATCGAACGCGTAGCGCAGCGCCATGGAACCCTGACGCGTCGGCTTCGACACGCGGATGTGAAACGGCGAGCGCTTCACGAGCCGGAGCAACTCGGACTCCATGACCTTGTTCGAACCGACCGTACCCGAGAGCCGGAGCGCCGACTCCGCTTGCGCGCCCGGAAGACCCCCCATGACTTCTCCCCCTTCTCGCTAGCCCGCGTGGCGCGCCGTCGGCCGAGGCTCTGAAGTCATCGCCCCGGGGGGCGACCCTCGCCAGCATCCCCGAGCAGGTCGCCGCCGAACAGCGGCCGTCCCGCCAGCGAAATGTGAAATGCGAACGCCGCCAGGGCAATGACAACGAGCGGCTGCAGCAGCGACGCTCCCGCGTACCACGACGAGACGCTGATCGGCGTCTCCATGGGGCGGACCGACACGAACACCATCCCCACCATGGCCAACAGCCCGAAGCGCATCAGAACGTAGAGGATCAAGATGATGAGGGGAACGACGATCGCGAGGTCAAGAACAAGGTCCACGCTCTGCAGGGCAATGACCGCCGACCAAAGGAGGGTGATCGCCCCGAGGGCCGCCCACTGATTCCTCAGCGTCACGCGCGCCAACAGAATCAAGAAGAGCAGGAAGACCGGGAAGATGAGATCGAAGGACCCAAGAAGCCGCGCCACGGCCGGCCCCACGCCTGAGAGCACGGCGAGATCGGCAAGATTCGGGGGAGCGGGGGTCCTGCCCAGCCAGGAGGGAAGAAGGACCCGCAGTGGCGCGCTGAGCGCCAGGAGGACGCCCGCGACGCCCCCGATGAGAACGTCGCGCCCGACTCGCGGGTCGCGGATGCTCCCGGAAAGCAGCCTGGTCCATGAGATCAGGAGTTCGGGCCAGAGCCGCCGGACGTACGGCTCGAGCGCGATGTACACGAGCCAGACCATGCCGCTGTAATAAAGAGCATCCGCCGCTGCGCGAGCGAGAAGGCCGACTTCTCCCCAGTCCGCCACGTGCTGGAGCAGGGCGAGATTCGCCCCCAAGTACACAATGAAGAGGAACGACGCCAGGCGGAGGGCGCCCTTCCGGTCTCCCCGCCCGAGCTTCAGGTTGCGGCGCGCGAGGAAGATACCGACGGCGAGAAGCACTCCAAACAGCGAAAAAACGATGACGGGGATGGCGCGCTCGCCCGCCGTTTGGGGTCGCTCTTCCTGATTTCCCGGCGTGGCCCACGGCAAGATGACCGAGAAGGCAACGGGCTTCCCCCTAAAGCTCCCGGCTTCAACCCGGATCGGCACGTCGGGCCGGTCGTCGTATGCCCCCGTCCAGGCGAACCTGGCGTCGCAGTCGAACGGCAGATTCCAGATGGAGCCGGTGGGTTGGAACTTCGAGATGTTGAGCCCCGCCATGCCGAAGAGCGGCGCCCAATCGGGTGCCCCTGCCGCGCTCTCCGTCGCCAGCGTTTGCGGTGCGGCGTCGCGCTGGGGAGGCACGACTGTCAGCTCCAACAGGCGTCCTCGGGGGTCGAGCGACACATAGG
>JANPEZ010000138.1:0-5031 GCA_031423155.1 Actinomycetes bacterium | reverse complement strand
CGTCACAGCTTCGCGACTCACTTGCTCGAAAGCGGGGTCAACATCCGCAAGATCCAGCTGCTCCTCGGGCACCGGAGTCTGCAGTCCACGCAGATCTACACGCACGTCGCGAAGGACTACCTCGACCACACACCCAGTCCGCTCGACATCTTGCCCGGCCCGAGCAGCAGCCCGTCAGCCACGAGCTGACACGTGCCATGCTCGGCGGCTCAACACCGCCGGGGAGGTCGACCGGATCTCGAGCTGGCCGACGTCTTCCACCAGTGCGGTGAGTCACTGTCGCACCTCGACGGCCGGCAGGTCCGCGTCGTGCGCGCGATCCTCAATTGCCGCACCGCGGCCCTCGGTGGCCACATCCACCAGTGCGACCGCTGCGAATACCGCGAGATCGCCTACAACTCCTGCAGGGACCGGCATTGTCCCAAGTGCCAGGGCAGCCACCAACTCCGCTGGGTCGAAGCTCAGCAGCGACATCTGCTGCCCATCGAGTACCACCACGTCGTCTTCACCGTGCCGGACACGATTCACAGCCTGCTCCGCGCCAATCCCAGGCTCTGCTACGGTCTGCTCTTCGCCGCCGTCGCGGAGACCTTGCACGACGTGGCTCGCAATCCGAAGAACCTCGGCGCATCGATCGGCTTCTCCTGCGTTCTGCACACCTGGACCCAGACCCTGCTCTTCCATCCACACATCCATTGCATCGTCACCGGTGGAGGCCTCGATCCGGACCGCCAACACTGGATCGCGGCCCGGCCTGGCTACCTCTTCCCGGTGCGCATCTTGGCCCGACTGTTCCGCGCCAAGCTGTTGCACCGGCTCCAGTCGCGTCTCGAAGACGGCAAGCTGACGAGCGCCGAGGTCGACCCTCACGCTCGTCTCCGCGAGGCCGCTCGCAAGGACTGGGTCGTGTACAGCAAGCCACCCTTCGCCGGTCCCGAGCAGGTGTTGCGCTACCTCGGCCGCTACACCCACCGCGTCGCCATCTCCAACCAGAGACTCGTCGCCCTTGACCACGACCGCGTGACCTTCCGCTGGCACGACAGGGCGCGCGGCAATCGCAACCGACTGATGACCCTCCACGTCGCCGAGTTCCTCCGACGTTTCCTGCTCCACGTCCTGCCGACCGGCCTGATGCGCATCCGACACTACGGACTACTCGCCAACCCAACACGACACGAGCACCTCGCACGATGTCGTCAACTCTTGAGCGTGCCGAACCCGCCGGCCCCCGAGCCTGATCAACCGGCCTCACACCACCGGCCCGAACAACTGCTTCCCCACGACTCTCGCCGTTGCCCTCGATGCCAGACCGGTCACCTCGTCTTGATCGGCCCGTTGAGCCCGACCCGGTCACGAGCGCCGTGAACGCGATCTCCCGCAGTCTCCCCACGTCATTGTCCGCGGCCACCGGCCGCCAACGCCGTCCTCTGCCTCTCCACCCCCAACTCGACCTCCAACCGGCGGCGAACACGCCCTTGGCGCACGCGTCCTCGAGCGACCACCTCATCGCAGCCGCCCACAGCCGCCCCTCGCCCATGCCTCATCCAGCCACTGCCACTCCCAAACCGCCAGAAACCACCGAACAATCCCCATAGACCCAGCTCGATGGCCCGCGGCTCCGTTCAACTGGCCGTTGACGGAATCGCTTCGCGACTCCGCAAACAACCTTCTCTGTTATGGAGACACGGGTGGAGACCTGGGGCGACTTACCCGTGGACAGAACGCCGATCTTCGGGAGCTTCGGAGACCGCGGTCATTGTTCGCGTGCAGGCGGCGTCGCGGGAATTGTCCCCTCGGCAAACTCGACGCGGTATCGAGGCGTGAAGGCTCCGGGAGTCGGCCGAAGGTTTTCGATCTTCGCCACGTTGAACGCTTTGATCTGGGCAGACGCCTGCTCCCAGGCGTAGAGGAGGATGTTTCCCGTCGATGCCTGTCGGAGCGAGTAGGGCTCGGCCAGGCGGGGCTTCCCGTCGTAGTCGAACTCGATGAGCAGCCTGTTGGCTCCTGCGAATCGGATCGCCTCGAGGGGAAGTCCCCCGCCCCAGTACCGGATCCCCGGTGAAGCAAGTGGCCTCTCGGCGGCGGAAGACGGCGCAGACTCCAGCCGCGTCTCGGGGAGCACGAACCCCGGCTGGTCAATCCAAGCGAGGAGATCCGGCAGACGTTGGACGAGCTGATCGAGGTCGGGCAGCGCCGGGAGCTGATGCGCCAGCATGTTGGACCACTCGGACCGAAGCTCTTCGTCGGCACGAATGGCCTGGATCAGAGAACGGGCTGAAGGGACCGACAGGCCCTTGGCATGGCACTTCTTCTCGAACAACAAGCGGACACGCTCGAGATCGATCGGCTCCGGGCGGTTGTTGAACAGATAGACGACATCGTAAAGGTCGCGGGGCCTTGCCCGTTCATAGAGGGCCCGAGTCTTCTCTGCCAGCAGTTCGTCGAACGAGTACGTCGCTACGGCAGCGGTGCCTGGCAGTTCGTCCGGATATGGATGGAAGACTCTTCGTTCCGCGACCGTGTCTAACACGGATTCGTGTCGAGTGATGTCGACGCGGACACGCGGGAACCCCGGGTAGGCCAAGGGGCCACTGTAAGGAACGCGGCCCTCGAAGGTCGTCTGCCCCTGCTTGTTGCGCCGAGATCGGACTTCGATCAGGGCCTCCGGGAACTCGATTCCGCTCATCTCGTTCGCCGCGCGGGCGATCACGCGGAGCGCTTCGAGAATCGCCTCCTGGGTATAGTTCGACGCTGGCAACAGCGAGAAATCCAGGTCCTCCGAGAACCGGTACGTTTCGAAGTAGCATTTCTTGATGCATGTGCCGCCCTTGAAGGTCCACCCGCGGGCACCGTCGACCATCCGCAGCGCGGCGAGAAGCCAGCCGAGCACGTAGTCCTTCTCCACGACCTCCGGGCGGAGGTTCCATTCTGCCGCGCGGTCGAGGATGTCCTGCTTGCGAATCACGCACGAGCCTTTGGCTCGTCGCCGGACACGGTCACGTTCACGAGAATCCCCCACCGTCGAAGTAGCCGCCCCGGACGCTTGATCGCCGGATCGAGACGCGCGTTCCCCTTGGTCATCCGGCGCCGCGCTGCTTCCGCCAAACGGGTCTCATCGGGCCACAGCACTTCGGCCAGATAGCCGAGACGCTTCCACGCCGCCCCGGACCCGTGCTTCTTCGCGGTCGCGATCAGTTTGTCGAAGTCCCGCTCCTTTGCTTCGCCGTAGGCCGACATCATCTGGGCGACATGGCGCAGACCGCCGCAAAGGGCCGGCTGACGGAGTCCGTCCACAATCGTCCGCTCCCGGTCGGAGACGGCAACGCGCTCCGAGCCGCGCCAGACGAGGACTGCACCATCGATTCGGGAACGCGGGACGCGGAACAGACGGAACTCGTGACCCAAGAGCTGAGCCGTCTTCGCGCGGACGCTCGCTCCGGTCACGACTAGGGTCGAGCGGAACAGCTGCTCGGTGAGTCCCCAGTGTTCGGCGGCGCTCCAGCCCCCGATATAACAGGGCGCGAACGCTTCACGCGCGAGGATCCACGGGTCCTCCGCTACCGAAGGGTTGCCGGGCTCGGCTTCGAGCGGAAGGAGTAGATACAGACCGCGCCGGGCACGAACGAGCCATCCGCGCCTGACAAACCCAGCCAACTTCAGGGCTGCTTGCCGCCGATCCAGACGCAGGGCTGCCGCGGCTTTCGCGACCGAGAGAATCCCGCTGTTGGACGCACGAGCCATGCGGGCAAGGATGGCTCGATCCCCCGACGAACGACGCGCGGTTCCTGGTTCGCCCTGTGATGTATTTCGTGTGCTGTAGTTCACACCCTGAGTATACTCAAGCACATGAACTATACCAAGCAGTTGAAGGCCGGACGCCAGAAAACGTCGGGGTGATCGCTCCATGAATCCGTCCCGCGAGGATTTCATTCGGCGGATCGCGGAGACGGAGGCGCGCCTCACTCCTCTCGAGCGACAGCGACAGGAGGCTCGGGAGGAGATAGAGGCTCTCCGCGACCAACTCGAGGAACTCGAGCCGAGCATCGCCGCGGACGCGGTTGACGACATTGGCGCCGCCGTGCCTCCGACCTCGGCAGAGAAAGTCCGGCTCTTCCGCTCGCTCTTTCGGGGCCGAGCCGATGTGTTTCCCACACGTTTCGTGAGCAAGAAAACCGGCAAGCCAGGCTACGCCCCGGCCTGCGCGAACAAGTTCGTGCGCGGAGTCTGCGACCTTCCTCGCATCAAGTGCGGCGAATGCCCCAACCAGGCCTTCCAGGCCGTCGACGATCGGGCAGTATTGAATCACCTGAAGGGGCGCCACGTGATGGGCGTCTACCCCCTCCTCGGGGACGAGACATGCTGGTTTCTCGCAGCCGACTTCGACAAGGCCTCGTGGCAGGACGACGTCGCGGCTCTCGTCGTGACGTGCCGAGGGACGGGCGTGCCCGTTTCCGTGGAGCGTTCACGCTCCGGTAACGGCGCCCACGCCTGGTTCTTCTTCGCCGAGCCTGTAGCGGCGAACGTCGCTCGGAGAATGGGGTGCTACCTCATCACCGAGACCATGAGCCGACGCCACGAGTTGGGTATGGACTCGTACGACCGTTTGTTCCCGAACCAGGACACTATGCCTCGGGGCGGCTTCGGGAATCTCATTGCGCTGCCGCTCCAGTACGACGCACGCAAAGACGGCAACACGCTATTCCTCGACGACGGGCTCAAGCCGCATGCCGATCAGTGGGCGTATCTCGCCTCGGTGACGTCAATGCGGCCTGAAGCGGTCGAACGGATTGCGCAGGAAGGAACTCGGCGAGGCCAAGTCATCGGCCTGCGCGTCGCGGATGCCGGCGATGACCAAAGCGACACGCCATGGATGAACGCGCCTTCTGGCAGGACCCGTCGCCTCGCGATTGCGGGCCAAGTTCCACGAGAAGTGCGCGCCGTTATTTCGCAACGGCTCTTCGTCGAAAAAGGCGAGCTCCCTTCCGCTCTTCTGAATGCGATCAAACGGATCGCCGCCTTCCAGAACCCCGA
>JANPEZ010000137.1:0-6341 GCA_031423155.1 Actinomycetes bacterium | reverse complement strand
CGAGCCGACGTACACGACCCCGTTTGCGACCGCCGGGGAGGAGGCGACGTAGTCCCCGGCCGTGTAGCTCCAATCCAGGTCGATCTGGCCGACGTTGGAGGGAGACAGGACGTTCTCAAGTGGGTTCCGACCACGATGTTTGGGTCCTGCACGGAACTGGGCCCAGTCGGTGCGAACGAGGAACGTGGCCTGGGTAGCTAGGCCGCTGTGGCGTCCAGCCGCGGTGATCGTGTGGTTGCCCGGGGTGGCCCAACTAGGCACCTCAAGGTTCGCCCCGGTGAAGTTGCCTTTGGCATCGGTGGTAACCAAGACTAGGTCGCTCGTGTCGAAGTACAGGTCGACCAGCTCGTTAGCGCCGAGCGCCGAGCCCGAGATGGACAGGCTGGTTGTAGGTGGGCCGGTAGTGGCGGAAAGCTTCAGCCCGAGCGTCACGGTGAAGTTGGTCGCGCTCGTGCCGGTGCCCCCGGAGGCCACAACGGTTACGCGTCCGGTGGAGGCGAGCGCGGGCACCGAGGTCTTGATCGAAGTCGGTGAAGTTACGTTGAAGGAGGATGCGACCCCGCTGAACTTGACCGCGGAAACGCTTACGAAGTCCGTTCCGGTGATCGTTACGCTCTTGCCCACGCTCCCGCTGGTCGGGGTGAACGAGGTGATGGTTGGGGCGACAGCCTGGGCCGGGACGATGCCGATCGCTAGCAACCCCACTGTCAGGCTGATAGTCGCAAGGAACGAGGTAGCTCGCCGCGGCGTGCGGCGCTCAGTCGGCGCTGATCCCATGGGTCCTCCCTACTCATTCCGCGCGCGAAAGCGACTTCGGATCGAAGCCGGCCGCGGGATCCGGCGATCGGAGCCATAAGTTACGTAGAGCCATGTAGGCCGTCAAGACGGACTTTCGGGGAAGCGGCCCTCGGGACGCACGGCCCTCAGGACGCCGGTTCTCGATCGGATCAGGGGTGGGCCCTGCCGCTCCTTAGGCGGCCGAACCTTCTGGCCGCCCACCGGAACGCGAACAGAGGCAGGACCGCGCGGGCGATAGCTGTAGTCCTCATGTAGCGCGGCAGATACCAACCCAACGAGTAGCGCACCCGGGCGGAGAAGGGACAGTCGACCCTTCGGACGGCAGCGTTCAGCCAGATCTTGACCGCTGCGCCGCCAGCCTTCCCACTGCTCTCAGGCGTCATGTAGGGGATGCCGGCCTCGGACAACCGCTCCTCGAGTCTGCCTCGCCGATGTGCCTGACTGGGGATCTTCCGGATGTCGAAGTCCACGTATATGGATCGGATCTGGGTCAGTTGGTCCGAGTCGAGAAGGTCGTCGAGGATGTCGGCCTCGCTGCCTTCACAGTTCATCTTCAGGAAGACGTCATCGCTTGCGGACGTGTGCTCGCGGATCCAGTCCGACGCCCGAACGAGACTGATCTCGTTCACCGATCCGTCTCCGGCCTGCAGCTTGTCGGCGTAGACGCTGGCCCCGAGCGAGCCGGCCCCGTACAGCTGCGCGGTTCTGGTCTCGTTGGACAAGCCGCGGCCGTCGACGACGAGGCGGGGGTCGCGGAAAGCTCGGAGCAGTCGTTGGCAATCCTGAGAAGGCTCGAGGGAGAACACCCGATCGAACCCCCACCGCGGATCGAGCGCCACGGTCAGCGTTTCGCCGTAGTGGGCTCCAACGTCGACGAGGATGCGCACCCACCGGAGCCTACCCCCCAAGGATCTCGAGAAGCCGAGGGCGCGCTCGGATGATCTCGCCCCAGATGCCCGCCTGGTGGACATGGGACCTAGGCCTGAATCCGACCGGGCGGTGATGGAGGGTGAGCCACTAGGCGGATGCGCTCGCCGGGGGACACCGTTAACTTGATCACCCAAGCAATGGAAGGAACCCCCCCTCATGGCACCTATGACGCCCCCCCAAGCTCAGGAGACCATCGGCTCTCCGCCCCGCCGGGACATCTCCGATCTGCGAGTCCGTCTGGTCGGTGAAGTTGTCGTGGATCGCCCGATCGTGGCCGATCTCCGCGCGATGATGCTCGAGCGCGAGACCGTCGTCGTCGTAAGCGGCCCCAGCCGCAGGGGTAAGCACCGCCGCTAGCGGGAGTACGCGCGGCCGCAGTAAGGGATATGCTTCCCCGACCTTAGAGGGAAGGGGAAGGTCTTGCGCCGTCGCGTCGCATCCATCGTCGGAGCCTTACTGGTCGTTTCGATGCTCTCGCCTGCGGGGAACGCGGCGGCGGTAGAGCTGAAGACGCCTGCAGTGACCGACGCCCGGGCGTACATCATCTCGCTCGATCCCGGCACGAGCATCACGCCGATCATCACGAGCGGCGAGGTCATCGGCGGAACGCTCGGGGGATTCCAGTTCACCGGCGTGCCCGACGGTATCGGCGCGTACAAGAGCGCCGGCAACCGGCTCGAAGTCTTCGTGAACCACGAGACGGCCCATGACTGGGGCGATGCGAGCGACTCTCGCGTATCGCATCTGACGTTGAACCCGAACGGCCAGGTCGTCGCCGCCAGCTATCTCGTCGACGGAACCGAGGGGTATCAGTATTTCTGCTCCAGCACGCTTGACTACGTGCGCGGCACGCCCTGGTACTTCACGGGAGAAGAGTGGATCGGAACTCCCAAGGGCGGCATCTCGGTCGCGGTTAACACGATCACCGGCCGCATACTGGAAACACCCCAGTTCGGTCACCTCAATCACGAGAACGTCGTGCCCATCAAGGGCCTCGACACGGCGATGACCTACCTGGCCGAGGATTCGTTCCGGCTGGAGTCGCAGGCATACGCCTACTACAGCCCCACGTTCGCCAAAGCCATCCGTGGCCAGGGCAGGTTCACCGTCTGGGTGCCCGACGACCAGGGAGACGGGAACCCCTCCTCCGACGACATCACCAAGGGGGAGTCGCTCGCCGGACGCTTCGTGACGATCCCGCACGCCTCGAGATACGACGGCATGGAACTGAACGAGGTGGCGAAGGGCCTCGGCTCGTTCAACTTCGTGCGCATCGAGGATGCCGCGCACGATCCGGGTAACCCTGGAGTGATCTACATGTCGGACACTGGCGCAGCTAGAGGGGAGACGACCAACGGTCGGCTGTACAGGCTCACCGTTGATCCGGCGGCGCCCCGGAACGCCACCCTCGAGGTCGTGCTCGACGGCGACGCAGGCGACGACATCGTCAACCTGGACAACCTGGGCATCAACGCGACTACGCTCGTGATGCAGGAAGATCGCAACCGAGCTTCTTCGGGTTATGCCCGGGTACTGACCTACGACCTGGGTTCGGGGACGCTGACCCCGGTTGCCCAGCTCGATCCCCCGGCGCGCGCGATCGAGGCCGCCGGCGGCCCGGGCGTCTGGGAGTCGAGCGGCGTGGTCGACGTGAGCTACTTCTTCGGCGAGGGCTACTGGCTCCTGGACGTGCAGGCGCACAAGACTTATGTGTCGCAGCAGGGACCGGACCTGACCCTGAACTCGGCGCGGGGCCAGCGCGGGCAGCTCCTGCTCGTCCACATCGACGGCACCTGAGAAGGGGATACGCCGGTCTGGAAGGGTCCTCTTGACAGAATCATTGCGATAGCGCAATAATTCTGTTCATGGCTTTCCGATCGATATCCGACGTGGCATCAGAACTCGATATCAGCCCGCAGAGGGTTCGGGTCCTGGCCAAGCGTGGACTCATCGATGCGGCGAAGGTGGGGAACCGATGGCTGGTCAAGGATATCGGTGCCCGTCGTTCCCATCCGGGTCGTCCCCTGAGTGCGGCGAACGCTTGGGCGGTACTTGCCCTGCTGTCCGGAGAAGATCCGGCCTGGGTCGTTCCTTCGGTCAGGTCCCGACTGCGGCGCCGGATGCGTGAACCGGGTTGGCTCGCCCGGGCGATAGCTTCCAGCCAGCCGAGGGCATCCGTTGAGAAGTTGCGGGTTCTACCAGGGGATCTGAAGAGGCTCGAAGGGCGATCGCCCGTCAGATCGGGGCTGTCAGCAGACTTTCCCGAGTACGACCTTCGGCCGGAATCGGGATCGCTCGATGCTTACGTGAGTCGGCGCGACTACGAATCGATCGACGAACGGTTCCGCCCGCTGGCAGATGCCGCAAGGCCCAACCTGATCCTGCGCATCCCAGAGCAGGATTGGGTCCTTCGGCGCGCCGACCGAGCGCCCCTTGCGGTGGCGGCGGCCGATCTGCTGAACGCGGACGACCCGCGCGTAAGAAGGAGTGCGCGCGATCTCATCAGCAAGTTGTCCGAATGATCGAGGTCCCTGAACTCGGTGATGGGTTCCACGACATGTGGGCGGGGTTGATCGACCTGGCCCGATCCTCCCCGGCTCCGTGGACACTGATCGGCGCTCACATGGTTGCCCTGCACGGCTGGGCTCTCGGCGCCGACCTGATCCGCGCGAGCCGGGACGCCGACATCCTCGTCAACGTCCGAGCTGTGACCGGCGGGACCGAGCTGATGAGCGCTCTACTCGTGGAACGCGGATTCGAGTTCGACGGAGCTTCGCCCGACGGAGTAGGTCACCGCTTCAGGAAAGGGGAGGTGAGCCTCGACGTTCTGGGACCGGACGGCGTGGGTGAGAGAGCCCGTCTCCTCACGATCGGGAGAGCTCATACGGTGCGGGTTCCCGGCGGCACCCAGGCCTTGCGCCGGACGATCGAGATGCCCGTGAGAACCAGGGATGAAGTCGGGCAAGTGCCGCTGCCGAACATGCTGGGCGCGCTATTAGTGAAGGTTCGAGCGATCGAAGTGGACGATGAGCCCGAGGCCCAGCGCGAGGATGTGGCGTTCCTCCTGTCTTTGGTGGCGGATCCGGATCCACTGTCTGCCGACCTCTCCAGCAGCGAACGAGGTTGGATGCGGAGGCACGCCTACTTCGGCGACCCTTCCAGCCGCTGCTATCGACGCATCGACGGATCGGACGACGCTGCCATCGTCTTCAGGCGGCTGGTGAGTTAGCCCCCGGTGCTGAGACCGGCGTAAGCTGCGCGGCGTTCGACTTCTCGAAGGGGGATCCGCCGATGGCACGCAGACATACGCCGTACTTCCATAAGTTCCTCGAGGCGGGGGCCGAGCTCGGTGACCGGATCGGGTTCGACGCCGCCGTCGTCTTCACCAGCGTCGAGGAGGAGCACCTGGCGACGCGCGAGGCCGTCGGCATCTACGACGTCTACTACCAAGGTCCCATCGACATCAAGGGACCGGATGCGGAAGCCCTGCTGCAGAAGGTGCTCGTGCGGGACGTCGAGCGCCGGCTGACGGATGGGGGAGTGCTGTATTCCTCGCTGTGCAACGCGGCCGGGGGGATGATCGATGACCTCACGTGCTATCGGTTCTCGGCCGAGCATTTCTGGCTGATCGCGACGCCCTCTCGGGTCGAGACCGTGCAGTCGTGGCTTGCCGAACACGGGGCCGGGATGCGCACCTACATCACGAACACCATCTCGGGCCATGCGTACCTATCTCTGCAGGGACCTCGTTCTCGCGAACTGCTGTCCGGTCTTACCGACGCGGACCTTTCAACGGCGGCCCTGCCGTACTTCCGGCTGACCGAGGCTGTGGTCGCCGAGGTTCCGATGGTCGTGTCCCGGACCGGATACTCCGGCGAACTGGGGTACGAGTTGTACTACCCGCGCGACTACGCCGAGCACGTCTGGGACGCGGTGTTCTCGGCCGGCGAGGAGTTCGGAGCGAAGCCAGCAGGTCTCGGCGCGCTCCGCAGCGTCCGCATGGAGAAGAAGTACCCGCTCTACGGACTGGACATCAGCGACACCACGAGCCCGCTCGAGGCCGGCCTCGCCTGGGCGGTAGACGTCGACAAGGAGGGCTACATCGGGCGGGATGCCCTTCGACGCCAGAGGGACGACGGTCTCTCGCGGCTCCTCGTCGGGATCGGGTTCGAGGACCTGTCCTACGTTCCTGCGGCCGGCGATGCGGTGACGCTGGACGGCGAACAGATCGGGGCGGTGACGTCATCCGACAACGGCTGGTTCCTTCGGAAGGGTCTGGCCATGGGATACCTGCGGCCGGGTTGCGCCGAAGCGCAAGTCATGGTAGCGTCCGCCGACGGGTCCTCTGCCAAGGGTGTCGTGACCGCGAGGGCGTTCTTCGACCCCGATGGGGTGGGGCCCAGAGTCTGATCTCGGGGGCCGCCCCCGAGCGGGGGGAAGATGGGCCCGAAACGCCGCGCCATCTTGATCGGGCTGGTCGCTATCTTCTCCCTGACCGCGGGGATGGTTCCGGCTTCGGCTCAGGGCTCGATCCTCGGATTCGATCCCACGCACGGACTCGAGGGAGCCAGCGTCACCATCTCGGGAACCGGCTTCACCGGCTCCACCGACGT
>JANPEZ010000136.1:0-3590 GCA_031423155.1 Actinomycetes bacterium | reverse complement strand
CGCTCGCGCACCCGGCGGTGACCTCGACCATCGTCGGCCCGCGGACGCGCGAGCAGCTCGACGACCTCCTCGGGGCGGCCGATGTCCGGCTGGATGAGGCGACCCTGGACGCGATCGATGCGCTGGTGCCGCCCGGCACCCTCGTCGACGAAGACGACCGCGGCTTCGACCCCTGGTGGTTCGAGCCCAAGGCCCGTCGCCGCGCCTGAGCGCTACGGAAGTTCCGTCAGACCCGCGGAGTAGGGTCCGACCAAGCAGAACCTCCACGAACCGAAGGAGAAGCACGGGTATGCTCCGAACCGCCGGACAAAGACGAGAGGATGGCATCGTGACCGACGCCCGTTTCGATCTGGGCCTCTACTCGCTGCCTGAGGCTGCACGGCTCGCACGCGTGCCGCGCCAGACCCTGCGTAACTGGGCGACCGGATATCTGTACTCACGCGCAGGCGAGCGCGTCGAGGCGTCGCCGGTGATCCGACCGACCGTCGCCTCGGAGCCTGCTGCCCTTTCGTTCGTCAATCTCATCGAGGCACTGACGCTCGCCGCTTTCCGCGAGATGGGCGTTCCTCTTCAGCGGGTGCGCACGGCACTTGACTACGCGGTTGAAGCACTCCGGGTCGAGCATCTCCTGGCGAGCGAGCGCATCCTGTCGGATGGGCTGGACCTGTTCTGGGAGTTCCAGGAACAGAACGGGGAGTCGCCTCACCTCGTGAACATGTCGCGTGGCGGCCAGAAGGCCTTCCCGGAGGCGGTCGGGCGGTATCTCCGCGAAGTCGAATGGGGCAGCGACTCGTTCGCGACGCGTTGGTGGCCCGGGGCTGCGACCGCTACCGAAGGGTTCGTGGTCGTCGATCCCAACCGCGCCTTCGGTGCTCCGGTCCTCGTGGGCACAGGGATCCGCACGCAGGAAGTGTTCCTTCGGTTCTCCGCCGGCGAGTCGATGGCCGATCTCACCGAGGACTATGGGTTGAGCGTTCCCCAGGTGGAATCCGCGATCCGGCTCGAGGCCACCCTCCTTGAACCGCTCGCAGCCTAGGCTCTTCTGCGACAGGAGCCTCGGCAGACACAAGGTCCCGGGTCGCCTCCGACAGGTGCACGGGGACGTTGTTGCCCATGACGACCTGTTCGAGCAGGACGCGGATGACGAAGTGTGGCTGCGGGCGGCGGGAGAAGGGGGATGGATCGTTCTGACGATCGACGATCGCATCCGATACCGGCCCGGCGAACAACGAGCCGTCATCGAGGCGGGTGTCCGCTGCTTCTGTCTTCATCCGACGAAAGGCCTGACCGGCGAGGATATGGCTGAGGTCTTCATCAAAGCTCTCCCGAAGATCCTCGAGATATCTGCCCGTGAACCGGGCGGCTACATCAAGGGCGTGAACCGCAGAGGGCAGGTTCGCCAGCTCTTTCCGAAGAGGTAGCCGGAGCTCCAGCACGGGTTCTCTACCGGCGGCGATGGTCGACCTCGCCCTCATCGAGCAGGCTGCCTCCACACCTAGAAAGGAGGTCGCCGGCCGGATCGGTGATTCGATGGACGTGGTCGCCTACTTCGACGACGCAGGGGCCACGCTCGAACTCTGGGTCGCTGTGAGCAAGAAAGACCGATCCGGATCGTTCGTCAGCGCCGAACGGATCCTGGCCGTCTTCGGGATCTTCGAACAGGCGGTGGACGCTCAACTATCGGAGGAACCCGAGAACTGGCCGGCGGCTAGGGATCTCGAGTGGTTCGAGGTAGCTCGACTCTTCGTGGCTTGAACAGGGCGGGATCGATCTCCCCGACAACATCTCGGACCGCGGTGGGGTCCTCCTTCATGACGTAGGCGAGCGTCGGGACGGCGCCGCCGAGCAGCGCCTCTCTGGCGTGCTTGAGCCCGAGGTCGAAGTCCTCGATATGACGCTCGATGTACTCGTCCATGGCTGCCTCCACTACTTGGGCCTGAGATCGATCGAAGATGCTCGCGGCGAGCCGGACCTGCGTCTTCGTGCGCTCGTACACCTTCAGAGGGTGCTGGATCGTTCTCTTCGCCGCCTGCATCGACCCTCCACGAATCGACGGTACCTAAGCACGCATGGTACCGCAGTACCGTAACTATCGACACATACAGCCTAAAGATCAAGCTGAACCTTCCCGAGCCCTGACCACTACCCGCGCGCTAGCGTCCTGTGTCGGGGAGGTCAGTTGACGATGCAAGTTATTCATGATGAAATACCGGCATGGCGAGCACCAGCAGCATGATCGCGCAGCGGATCGGGCGAGCGCCCGTCGGAACGCTCTTCGAGACGACCGAGTTCGCCTCGCTCGGGTTGGTAGCGGCCGAGACCGCCCTGTCGAGGATGCAGAACAGGGGTGACATCCTTCGAGTGAGACGTGGCTTGTACTGGAAGCCACCGCGCTCCCGATTCGGCACCGGCGCACCGTCGCCGTTGGCGGTTGCACTGAAGCTCTGCGACGAGAAGGGCGTTGGGCCGACCGGATGGAATGCCGCGTCCGCCCTTGGTCTCACGACACAGGTTCCCGCGACGCTGGAACTCGTGGTCGTCGGCCCCCCTCCCACGGGGATCGAGCGTGTCAGATTCGGTTCGCGTTCCAATCTCCGCAGGATCGGCCTCGGTTATCTGGAGGTGGCGCTCCTTGAGATCCTGCGCGGTGGCTGGGTCGCCTTCTGCGATACAGACACTCTTCGCGGACGGGTCGAAACCCTCGTGAGGGAGAAACGGATCCGCTGGCCGCGCCTGATGAAGGCGGCCGAACGCGAACCATCCCGCGTTGTCTCCCGCTTGCGAGCGATCGCACCCGCGAGGGATGCGTGACGCTGCTTCGAGACGCGCGCGACGATCTCATCGTGCTCATCCGCGCGGCGAGCGCGGCCAACGAGATGCCACCCGAGTTCATCGAGAAGGACTACTGGGTGACCGAGGTTCTCAGGGCGGTAGCGATGACGACTGCGGCTCATGTCGTCTTCAAGGGCGGCACCAGCCTCTCGAAGTCATACGGCCTGATCCGCAGGTTCTCCGAGGATGTCGACGTTCTCGTGGTGCCTCAGGCGGACATAAGCCAAGAGCAGAGGAACGCGCTCTTGAAGTCGATCTGCAAGAAGACGCAAGGTCACCTTCAACTCGATGACGGGTCTTGTCTCGTCGAAGAGCGTGGTGCAGAAGAAGGTGGTGCGCTTGCGCTTGTCCATGGGCATGCTGCTCATCTCAGCGTTACTAACGGCCGTCGGTCTGGGACTACACTGATGCCGGAGGTACACATGGAGCATGAACCCGAAGACCCGCAGGTCGAGGCCGACGTGCGCGAGCAGGAGATAGCTCCGCCCTTCGATCCCGATCCGCGACTCGTGACCTACCTCGAGGGTGGCAAGCGGGACGCCGAAGCGCGCTTCCGCAAGGAGATGGAACGCCGCTAGCCTCCGCCTAGCGGGGTACGGGTCGTGACGTCGAGCACCTGCCTGGCTGATGCGATCGAGATCGCGCAGTAGGGACGAACACCGACACAGCTCACATCGCTGTTATTCCAAGTCGTGTCGTACCCGCGCGCTAGCGTCCCGCGTCCGGGGTCTGCAAACCGGCTCTAGGCATCCCAGAAC
>JANPEZ010000135.1:0-11343 GCA_031423155.1 Actinomycetes bacterium | reverse complement strand
ATCGGTCAGCTCGATCTCACGGGTCATGTCGCCCGCCGTGTAGGTCCAGCTTTCCAAAGCCATCCCGTTGCGCAGGCCGCTGTTCCAGGCCGGGCCGCCACGTCGGACGCCCCGCACCGTCCTGCCCGCAAACGAGCCAGCGGGATCGAAGCCGGCGTCACGATCCAGGAACCGTGCGAACCCGGGGGCATCTGTGTTGTGGCCTTCAATACCGGCTGAACCGATGACGAATGTGTTGACCGCCCTCAACCGGGCGGCATCCTCGGAAAGGGTGTCGGCAAGCGCGGCGCTCTCGCTCTTGTGAGGCATCGTCACGTTCGCGCCGGCGGATCCCAACGCGCGCAGCCCCTCGACTGCCGCCGGGAGTTCGCCGGGCTCGACGGGCATGGGAACGTAGACCCAGTTCAAGCCGAGGGCGCCGAAGGCGGCGTTGTGGATCACGGGAGACAGGCTGTGGTCGACGGGCCAGCCGATCACTCCGACCGCTCTGGTACCGGAGTCCACGCGGATGTGCTCTCGCTCAGCCAAGGCAGCCCTTATCGCTGAGGAAGTCGTCGTAGGAAGTACTGAATCGCGACCTCGCCTCCCCAGGGCACTGAACGAAGTACAGGTAGTCAACCTTCGCCGGTTGCAGTGCCGCCTGCAAGGACTCCAGGCCCGGACTCGTGATCGGGGTCGGGGGCAGCCCCGGATTCAGCCGGGTGTTGTAAGGACTATCGATCGCGAAATCGGAGACGGTGAGCCCGTTCGAGGGGTCCGGATCGATGTATGCGACGGTGGTATCCATACCCAAGCTCATCCCGATCTTCAGCCGGTTGTAGATGACGGCGGCTACCAGCTCGCGGTCCGCCGATGCCACGACCTCCTTCTCGATGATCGAAGCGATCACCACGATCTCGTACTCGCTCACACCGAGAGCCCCTGCGTTCTCCCACGGAATGCCGGCGGTATCCGTAGCGAACTGATCGAGCAACTTCTGGATCACGGTCGGAGCCGTGGCATCCTTCTTTACCACCCTGTAGGTCTCAGGCCACAGGAACCCCTCCACGCTGGGCTTTCCCGCAGGCAGATAAGGCGGGAGGGAGAAGTCCCCACTCTCTGCTGCGCGCAGGAACACCTTCTCCGATATCCCGAGGTCCCGGGCAACCGCCTCGGCGATCTGGGTCAAGCGATGGCCCGGGATCACGGTCAGGTTCACGTACGGGATCGGGACCGGAGGTGCCGTGACGATCGACATGACATCCCCGAGGGTCATGTTCGTCGTCAGGTCGTAGGAACCGGCCCTGATGGCGCTCGCTTGACCGGTGTTCTGCATGAGGAGGCGGCCGACGATCCCTCCACACCGGATCACGCCCTCGCGCGCAAGCAAGGCTACGACATCATCACCCGAGCTCCCCTGCCGGATCGTGATCCTCACCGGTGTCTGAGGGCCCGCGGCGCCTCCGCACCTCCTGTAATAGGAGGTGGCTGCTACCACGGCTCCGGCCACGACCAGGAACGCCACGAGGAGCACTGCGATCGCCCGGCGACCGGATCGCTCGTGGTCTGGCTTTAGCCGCTCGCTGCGGCTCTGACTGCGTTCGGGTTCCATCGGGCTCCGAGGATACCGGGGAGAGCCGGCGACTCAGTGCGAGTCGAGCCAGGCCTGCAGGATGAGAGTGGCCGCGGTCTTGTCGACCAACGCGCGCCGCTCACGGCCGCCGATGCCGGCCCGACGCAGCTCGCCCTCTGCCTGGATCGTGGTCAGTCTCTCGTCCTGAAGTTCGATCTCGACGGCGGTTGCTCCGCGAAGCGCGTCGGCGAACGCCTCGGCCTTGAGGGCAGCGGGACCTCGGTCTCCGGACATCGACCTGGGGTGTCCCACGACCACGAGCGTGACTTCGCTTTCTTCGATCATCGCGGCGATCGCTCGCAGCTCTCCCGGGGGACGCCCGACGTGAACCGTTCCGAGGGGAAGCGCCAGGCGCCGCTCCGGATCGCTTATGGCCACGCCGATCCGCGCCTCTCCCAGGTCCAGGCCCAACACCCGGCCGGTGGGGTTCACGCTAGGCGCCTTCCAGGAGCTCCGAGAGGCGCCCGGGGATCCCTTCGAGAGCGGCTGCCAGTCCTTCGGCGTTCTTTCCTCCCGCGAACCCGAGGATGGGCTTGCCTCCCGCGCCTCCCCCTATCCGCTTGGCGGCGCCTTCCAGAAGGAGGGGCGCCGTGACACCGCGGTCGACCAACGACTTGGTAGCCGCGGCTACCAGCAGCGCCTTTCCCCCATCGCCGTTGCCCAGGACCACTGCAGCCGATCCATCTTTCTCGAGGAGCTGACGCAGGGACTGAGCGAGTTCCCTGAGGCCGTCGGCGTCTTCGCCGGGGATCTCGGAGACCACCAGCGCTACGTCGCCGACCTTCGTGGCTCGCGCGGCGAGTTCTCCGATCACGGCGTCGCGGTCGCCCTTTCGAAGCTTGCCCAGCTCTGATTCGAGGCGTTTCGTCCTCTCGACAAGTTGGCGAGCCCTTTCGGTCGCGGCCTGTGGATCCTTGCTTCCGAGGGCTTCGACCAGGTCGTGCAGCAGGGCGCGTTCCACGTTGATCTGACGCAGGGCGTCTGGGCCGACCAGGGCTTCGACGCGTCGCATCCCGGCGCCGATCGAGCCTTCGTGCAGTATCCGGATCAAGGCAACGTTCCCGGTGCGAGCGACATGCGTTCCGCCGCAGAGCTCTCGGGAGTAGTCGCCGACCTCAACCACACGGACGGTGTCTCCGTACTTCTCGCCGAAGAGTGCGACGGCGCCCAGGGCCTTGGCCTCGTCCATCGACGTCTCGAAGATCTTGATGTCATCGTCTCGGGCGAGCAGGGCGTTAGCCTGGATCTCGGCCTCCTGAAGGACCTCGGTCGGAACGGCGCCCGGATTCGGGAAGTCGAAGCGCAGCCGCCCGGGAGCGACGAGCGAACCCGCCTGGCGTGCGTGTTCGCCGAGAAGATGCTTCATCGTCCAGTGGACTATGTGGGTGCTGGTGTGCGCGCGGGCGGTGGCTTCGCGGCGCGCGATATCCACCTGGGCGTGGGCTCGCTCGCCCTGGCGAACCTCACCCGAAGCGACGACGCCGGTGTGCATGAATGCGTGATCGCCGATCCGCTGGGTGTCGGTGACGGTGATCAGCCCGCCCGAGGTGCGGATGACCCCTTGGTCGCCGACCTGTCCTCCACCCTCGGCGTAGAAGGGAGTCACGTCGAGGAAGACGCGCACCTGCTCGCCCTCCTCGGCCGCTTCGAGTTCGCCGTAGTCCGGGTCCAGCAGGCCGACCAGGCTGACTTCTGACTCGAGCCGGTCGTAGCCGACGAACTCGCCCGGTGGGGCGGCGGCGGCGTCCAGTCCGATGGGCACCTTCTTGGCGTTCGCGCGGGCGCGGGCGCGCTGCTCCTGCATGAGTTCGGCGAACCCGTCCATGTCCACGGTTCGACCGGCTTCAGCGGCGAGCTCCTCGGTCAGCTGGGCCGGAAAGCCGAACGTGTCGAAGAGCTTGAAGGCATCACCGCTGGCCAGCGTTCCACCTGCCGGGGTTGCGTCCAAAGCCCGTCCGAAGATCTGCATGCCCTGGCGAAGGGTCGCGGCGAAGCGCTCCTCCTCGCCGGCTGCAACCTGCAGGACGAAGGCCTGGTTCTCGCGCAGTTCCGGGTAGGCGTCGCCCATCAGGGCGACGGTCGTCTCGACCAACGCGGGCATCACGGCCCCCTCGATCCCCAAGCGCTTCGCGTGGCTGACGACGCGGCGCAGCATGCGCCGAAGGATGTACCCGCGACCCTCGTTGGAGGGCTGAACCCCGTCGGCTATGAGGAAGGTGGTCGAACGACCGTGTTCGGCGATCACCTTCAAGGAGACGTCAACGCGCTCGTCGGCGCCGTGCTTGCGGCCCGACATCGACTCGGCGATCTCCAGCAGCGGCCGCATCAGGTCGGTTTCGAAGAAGGAGTCCAGGTCGTTCAGGACCGTCGCGAGGCGCTCGACGCTGGCTCCGGTGTCGATGTTCTTGGCCGGAAGCTCCCCCAGGACGTTCTCGTCGGCGTCGACCAGGTCCTGCATGAAGACGTGGTTCCAGACCTCCATGAAACGATCCTCGTCGGCCTCGGGACCGCCCTCGGGGCCGTACTCGGGCCCGCGATCGACGAAGATCTCGCTGCTCGGGCCTCCCGGGCCGGCGGTGTGCGTGGACCAGTAGTTGTCGGCCTTGCCGCGGCGAACGATGCGACCGGCCGGGATACCCAGGTCTTGCCAGATGCCGATGGCCTCGTCATCGGTCTCGTAGACGGAGGTCCAGATCCGATCGATGTCGATCCCGTAAACCTGCGTGATCAGCTCCAGGCCCCAGGCGCAGGAATCTGCCTTGAAGTAGTCGCCGAATGAGAAGTTGCCGAGCATCTCGAACATCGTCAGGTGCCTCGCGGTGTGGCCGACGTTGTCGATGTCGTTGGCGCGGAAGCACTTCTGGACGGTGGTCGCCCGCGGGAACGGCGCCGGTGCCTGCCCCAGGAAGTAGGGGATGAACTGGTTCATCCCGGCGTTGGCGAGCAACAGGCCGGATTCGGCCGGAGGGATCAGGGACGACGAGGGCACGCGCTTGTGACCTCGTTCTTCGAAGAACGAAAGGAACGTCTCGCGGACCCGGTTGCCCTCCATCGGCAGGAGTCTACCGGCGGTCAGGCGGCGGGTTCGTCGTGCTTGGCGCGAAGTTCGCGTTCGCGCTCGGCCATCGCGTGCTTGCCTTCGGCCATGGTCTCGGAGACGAGCTTGCCGAGATCGAGCAGACCCCCCTTGGCTTCGCGTGCGATGTTCTGAGGGGCGACCTTTGCGGCCTGCTTCTTGGCCCAGCGCGAGGTGATGACCGCGCCGGTCGCGCCGGCGCCCAGGCCCAGCGCGACCCAGAAAGCCCTTCGCACCTACTTGCCCTTGGTGAAGCGCGTGGCGGCCTTGCGCAGCCCCGCACCGAAACTGATGATCTTGATCAGCGGACTCGAGGCGGCCTCCTCGATCAACCCGGTGAGCTTCTCGGCGCGCTTGACGATCTCTGCGGCGCTCACGAGCATCCCGTCGACCCGGTCGAGTTCGCGGTTGGTGCGCTCGATCGAGCCCTTGACCTCCGATAGGAGTGGCACGGTCTCTTCCCGGATGCCGTCGATGAGCATCTTCGTGCTCTCGAGCACACGGAAGGTGTTCAGCAAGACGACGCAGAGGAAGAGAACGAGCAGGCCCCAGAAGGCCGCTAGGACTATCAGCGCGATGTCGCCAGCGCCGGCTGCGAGGAAGGCCATCGGTCTCTCCTTGATCGTTCGGTGGGAGTGGGCATCATACCCAACGTGCCTAGGTGTCCTCGCCCTCCCCGGAGGGTTCGTAATACCGGTTCCCCTCGTAGCGCACAGGACGGTACTCCTGCTCCACGGAGTGGCCGGGGAAGTCGTGGGGGTAGAGGTAGCCGTCCCCGTGGCCGAGCTTGCGCGCGCCCGGGTAGCTGGCGTCCCGTAGGTGCTTGGGGACGGGGTCCGCGCTGATGGCGTCTTCCATCGCCTTGCTGATGGCGGTGTAGACGCTGTTGGACTTGGGCGCGCGGGCCAGATAGATGGCCGCCTCGGCGAGGTTAAGGCGCGCCTCGGGCAGTCCCACGTGCTCCAATGCCTGGGCGGCCGCCACGGCGATCTGCAGCGCTCTCGGGTCCGCCAGCCCGATGTCCTCGGAGGCGTGCACGATCATCCGCCGCGCGATGAAGCGAGGGTCCTCGCCGGCCTCGATCATGCGAGCGAGCCAGAACAAGGTGGCATCGGGGTCCGACCCGCGGATCGACTTGATGAAGGCGCTGATGACGTCGTAGTGGGCGTCGCCCTGACGGTCGTAGACGACCGCCTTCTTCTGAACGGCGTCGGCGGCGCGATCGCGCGTGATCGTGGTCTCTCCGGCCGACTGCGCGGCGAGCGCGGCGGCATCGAGCCCGGTCAGCGCCATGCGGGCATCTCCCCCCGCAAGCTCCGCAAGATGTTCGAGGGCGTCGTCTTCTATCGAAAGCCCTAGGGGGCCCAAGCCTCTGTCGAGATCGACGAGCGCCCGGCCTATCGATGTCTTGAGGTCTTCCAAGTCCAACGGTTCGAGCCGCAGCAACAGACAACGTGAGAGCAGGGGCGTGTTCAAAGAGAAGTAGGGGTTCTCAGTGGTAGCCCCGATCAAGGTGACGGTTCCGGCTTCCACAGCCGGAAGCAGCACGTCCTGCTGAGCCTTGGACCAGCGGTGAACCTCGTCTACGAACAGGACGGTTCGAAACAGCCCGCCGCGCGCGCCGTCCATGATCTTGCGGGCGTCGGCAACCCCGGAGGAAACGGCGGAGAGCCTCATCATGTCGGCCCCTACCGCCGCGGCCAGAAGGTTGGCCAGGGTCGTCTTGCCGGTCCCGGCCGGTCCCCACAGAATCAGCGAGGGAAGGTGTCCCTTCTCGACGAGTTTCGCCAGGGCCTTGCCCTCTCCGAGCAGGTGCCTCTGGCCTAGGAACTCGTCGAAGGTTCGGGGGCGCATCCGGCTGGCGAGCGGCTCCTGAGCCATCTAGGTATGCCTGATGATCTTCTCCGGGGCGATCCGGTAGGTGACCCGAACCTGACCCTGGACCGGCTTCCACGGAACGCCGTCGTACTTGCGGCTGAGGGTGTCGATCAGTTGCTGCGCAGCGGCGTCGGTCTCCCTCGAGACGACGTCCCCCCTTATCGAGACGAAGATGAGCGGATCGACCTGATCGTGGATCGAGATGCTCACTCTCGGGTCGCGTTGCACCGCACGGTCTTTCACGCGACCCACGGCGGAGTTGACCAGCACGCTCTCGCCGTCGGTGTCGACCCACACGACCGTGACCTGCGGATAGCCGTCCGAGCCGTTCGTGGCGAAGTGTCCCCAGTTCCGCCCCCGCAGGAGCGCCAGATCGAAGTCGTTCAGGCTCTCGGTCAACCTGCAGGATCCTTCTTCGGCTGCTCGGCCAGGCGCATGCCTAGTTCGCGCAATTGCCCGTCGTCGATCGGCGCCGGCGCGCCGGTCAAGGGGTCCGAACCGGACTGCGTCTTCGGGAAAGCGATGACCTCCGAGATACTCGACTCGCCGGCGAGCAGCATGACGACCCTGTCCCAGCCGAACGCGATCCCCCCATGGGGCGGCGCCCCGTAGGTGAACGCTTCGAGCATGTGACCGAACTGCTCTTCCGCTTCCTCCGTCTTCAGGCCCAAGACTTCGAAGACCTTGCGCTGCACGTCGGGACGGTTGATGCGGATGCTGCCCCCGCCCAACTCGAGGCCGTTCAGGGTCAGGTCGTACGCCTTAGCCGTGGCGGTCGCGGGGTCCATGTCGTCGGCGTCGCTCGGAGCTGTGAAGAGGTGGTGCACGCTGACCCAGCGGCTCTCCTCCTCGCTCCATTCGAAGAGCGGAGGCTCGACCATCCAGCAGAAGGACCAGGCGTTCGGGTCTATCAGTTCCAGGCGCGCCGCCATCGTGCGACGCAGTCCGTCGAGCGCAACGGCGACCCTGGAAGGCTTGTCGGCCACTATCAAGATGAGGTCCCCAGCCTCGGCGCCGGTGGCGGCCGTCACTCCCTGAAGTTCTTCCGGCGAAAGATGCTTCTCGACAGGCGAGCGAAGTCCGCCCTCTTCGATGACCATCCAAACCAAGCCCGCGGCGCCTCGGCCCTTGGTATCCGAGATCAGCCCGTCCAGTTCCTTGCGGCTCAAGGCGGCTCCGCCCGGCGCGCAGACCGCCTTGACCTGGCCGCCGCTCGCCAGCACCGAGGCGAAAGCGTTGAAGCCCGTGCCCTGGAATACATCAGCCAGATCGACCAGCTCCATCCCGTAGCGAAGATCCGGCTGGTCCGAGCCGAAGCGCTTCATCATCTCCGCGTACGTCATCCGCGGGAACGGCGTGGCCACGTCCACACCTTTCAGCTCCTTCAAGAACCTGACCATCAACGGCTCCATCAGGTCGATCAGGTCCTCCTGCGAGACGAAAGACATCTCGATATCGAGCTGAGTGAACTCGAACTGTCGGTCGGCGCGAAGGTCCTCGTCGCGGAAGCAGCGGACTATCTGGTAGTAGCGGTCCTGACCGGCGACCATCAGCAGCTGCTTGAGCTGCTGCGGCGACTGGGGAAGCGCGTAGAACGAGCCCTTCGACAGGCGCGAGGGAACCAGGAAGTCGCGCGAGCCCTCGGGCGTCGAGCGGGTGAGGATCGGAGTCTCGATCTCGACGAACCCTAGGTCGTTGAGATACTCGCGTGTGACACGCGAGACGTCGTGGCGAAGGCGCATGCGCTGGGTCATCTCCGGGCGGCGCAGGTCCAGGTAGCGGTACTTCAGGCGCAGCAGCTCGTTCGCCTCCGTGTAGTCCTCGATCTGGAACGGCGGCGTTGCGGCTTCGGACAGAACCTCGACGCCGGTGGCCGCGACTTCGATCTCCCCGGTTCCCAGCGCGGGGTTGACCATGCCGGCAGGTCGAGCGCGGACCGCGCCGGTCACGCGAACGACATCCTCTCCCGAGAGCGACTGCGCTCCCGCGTGGGCCTCGGGGGCCTGCTCCGGGTGGAAGACGACCTGCACGATGCCCTCGCGATCGCGCAGGTCGATGAAGGTCACTCCCCCGTGGTCGCGCCGGTGAGCGACCCAACCGCACAACGCAACTTCCTCGCCCGCGTGCGAAGCGCGGAGCTGTCCCGCGGAGTGGGTCCTCATCGTGGTCTTCATCTCAGTCGGTCCATCCGTCGAGCCGGGTCAGCCAGTTGACCACGTCGTCGGCCGGCACGGATTTCTGTATGCCGTCGGCCAGACGGCGCAGGCTGATGACTTCATCGGCCAGTTCCTTCTCGCCGAGGATGGCGACGAATGCGGCGCCTGCCTTGTCGGCCATCTTGAGCTGAGCCTTCAACGGGCGCTCTTCGTAGGATGCGGCCGCCGAGACGCCGGCGGCGCGAAGTTCCCTCACCAGTCGGGCGCCCGCCGCTCTGGCTCCTTCGCCGAGTGAGACCACGAAACACGTCAGTCCAACGGCTCGGGGAAGCGGCAGGCCTTCTTCCTCCATCGCCAGCAGCGTTCGATCCAGACCAAGGGCGAAACCGACACCCGGCGTTGGAGGGCCTCCGAGGACTTCCGCGAGGCCATCGTAGCGGCCTCCCCCGCAGACGGTCGCCTGGGCTGGTGACAGGGCCCCACTCACGAACTCGAAAGCCGTCCTGGCGTAGTAGTCGAGTCCCCGGACCAGGCGAGGATCGTGTTCGAAGGGGACGTCTTCGGCATCCAGCCCGCCGCGCACAGCCGCGAAGTGCCCGGCGCACTCTGTGCACAGGTGATCGGAGATGACCGGGGCGGCAAGCACGAAAGTCTTACCGCCGTCCACCTTGCAGTCGAGGACGCGTAGAGGGTTCACGCGCAGACGCGTCTTGCAGTCCTTGCAGAGCTCGGCTTCGTGTGGCTCCAGGTGAGCGATGAGCATCTGTCGGTACACGGGCCTGCAGGCGTCGTCTCCGATCGAGTTGATCTTGAGCGTCAGCTTCGTAAGACCTCGCTCGCGCAGGAACCGATCCGCCAGAAGGATCACCTCCACGTCCGCGCCCGCGGCGGCAACGCCGATGACTTCCACACCGAACTGACGCAGCTCACGGAGCCGGCCCGCCTGCGGCCGGCCGTGGCGGAACTGCGAGCCGATGTAGTAGCCCTTGAACGGCAACGGGAGATCGTGCGAGTGCTCGAGATAGGCGCGCACGACCGAAGCTGTGGTCTCAGGCCGCAGCGTGATCGAGCGCCCTCCCTTGTCCTCGAACGTGTACATCTCCTTCGTCACGACATCGGAGGTCCCGCCGGCGGCGCGGGCGAACAGCTCCGTGTGCTCGAAGGTCGGCGTCTCGACGTAGGAGAAGCCGAAGAGCGCAGCGACCCGATGAGACTCCTCGTAGAGCCCGAGCATCGCTTCGGCCTTAGGAGGAAGTAGGTCCGAAGTACCGCGAGGCGGAGACAGCTCCACGGCTAGACCCTCAGTTCCTGCAGGAAGGGGTTGGACCTGCGCTCGCGACCGACCGTGGTCACAGGGCCGTGACCGGGGTGGACGGGCAGCTCGTCGGGCAGGGTAAGGAACCGTCCGAGGCTCGCGCGCATGTCGGCCGGCGAGGAGTTGGGAAGGTCCGATCGCCCGATCGACCCGGCGAAGACCAGGTCTCCCGAGAGAAGCAGGCCGTCCGTTCGGAAGACGCAGTGCCCGGGCGTGTGGCCGGGCGTGTGGAGCGTCTCTATCGAGAACCCGGCGAAGGACAGGACGTCGCCATCGTTGATGATCCGAAGGTCCGCTACCGGCTGCAGCGGGTTGGCGAAGCCGGGGTTCCAGGCCTCCGGGTCGGTGAAGGCGACCGCGTCGGCCAGGTGGACGTAGACAGGCAGATCATCCGCCGCGAAGGCCCCAGCCGCCTCGGCGTGGTCGACATGAGCATGGGTGAGCAGAACCGCCGCGGGCCGCTTGCCCGCTGCCTCCAGAAGCGCGTGCACCCTTTCCGGCGAGAACCCAGGATCGACGACGACAGCCTCGTCGCTGCCCTCGGCCGCCAGCAGCCAGCAGTTCGTGCCGAAGGGGTTCTCGTTGAAGACGTCCAGATACATGAGGGGCCTCATGGTATCGGAGGCTGAGAGGCGGGCCAGGATGCCGGATCGAGCGGGCCGGCTCAGATGCTCGCTGCGTCCAGGACGAGCGTCACCGGGCCATCGTTCAGCAGATCGACCTTCATGTGGGCGCCGAACACCCCCCTGGCAACCGTGACCCCCCGGGCCTCGAGCGCTCGGGCGAAGGCCTCGACCCGCTCGGCTGCGATCGCCGGATCGGCGGCGCCCGTCCATGAGGGCCGTCTTCCCTTCTTGACATCTGCGTAGAGGGTGAACTGGGATACGACCAAGATCTCGCCGCCGATATCGGCCAACGCGAGGTTCATCTTGTGATCGGAGTCGGCGAAGACACGCAGGTTCACGATCTTCTCGGCCATGCGCTCGATCTCGCCGGGATCGTCGGAGGCGCCGATCCCGACCAGGAGCAGGAACCCGGCGCTTATCTCGCCGACCGTGATCCCGTCCACCGACACGGAGGCCCGCGAGACCCTCTGCAGAACGACCCTCATCTAGCCCGGGAGAACCCGATAGGCGTCGAAGACGCCGTCTACCTTCTTGACGGCGGCGAACACGCTCGAGAGATGGGCGATGTCGGCCATCTCGAAGGTGAACCGCAGCCGCGTGATGCGGTCGCGCCCGGTAGATGAGTTGGCGGACAGGATGTTCACGTGGTTGTCGGACATGACCGTGGCCACGTCCGAGAG
>JANPEZ010000134.1:0-10921 GCA_031423155.1 Actinomycetes bacterium | reverse complement strand
CGAGCGGGCGAGCAGGTTCTGGTTCTCGATCTTGTCCAGGACCGCCAGCGCCGCTGCCGCCGCGATCGGGTTGCCGCCGTAGGTGCCGCCGAGTCCGCCGGGGTGAACGGTATCGAGCAGTTCGGCCCGGCCCGTAACGCCCGACAGCGGCAGCCCCCCGGCCACCGACTTGGCGGTCAGGACCATGTCGGGAACTACGTCTTCGTCCTCGATCGCGTACCAGCGGCCGGCCCGGCCCATCCCGCTCTGGATCTCGTCGGCGATGAAGACGATGCCGTTGGCGGCGCAGAAGTCCGCGATGCCCTTGACGAATCCCGGCGCCGGGACGATGAACCCGCCCTCGCCCTGGATCGGCTCCATGATCACGGCGGCGATGTTGTCCTCGCCGATGTGTTTGTGCATCTCGTCCACGGCATAGGCCAGACAGGCATCGGCGCAGGTCTCGGCGGTTCCGCCGCACGGGCAGCGGTAGGGATAGGCGAAGGGGAGGCGGTAGACCTCCGGCGCGAACGGGCCGAAGCCTTGCTTGTAGGGCATAACCTTCGCGGTCAGCGACATCGCCAGCAGCGTCCGCCCGTGGAAGGCGTGGTCGAAAGTGACGATCGCGTCGCGGCCGGTCGCGTAACGCGCGATCTTGACGGCGTTCTCGACGGCTTCGGCGCCGGAGTTGGCGAACATCGTCTTCTTGGCGTGGTCGCCGGGGGTCAGCGCGTTGAGTCGCTCGGCAAGTTCGATGTACGGCTCGTTGGCCGTGACGTGGAAGCAGGTGTGGGTGTCGAGTTCGGCCTGTTTCTGGATCGCCGCGACGACCTCGGGGGCGGTGTGACCTACGTTCAACACAGCGATCCCGGTGGCGAAGTCGATCAGCCGGTTCCCGTCGACGTCCTCGACGATCGCTCCGGACGCGCGCGAGGTGACGATGGGGTGGATGTTCCCGACGCCCTTGGGCACGGCCTGCTCGCGTCGAGCGAACCATTCGCGGGACTTGGGGCCGGGGATCTCGGTAACGAGCTTGCGCTCCTGAGGGATGTCCATCGCACGGGCCTTTCTTGCGCGGCACCGCCGGACCTCGGCGGTCTAGACAACGAGTTTGGCGCCTCTGCGTTTCGCCTGTCAGGCAGCAGTAGGACCTTGCATGACGTTCAGTTCTATACATTCTGGCCAGGCACGGACCTCGGATAGGCACCCCTAGCCGCCGGATATGTACGACACGTACAATGCGGCGATGGCTCTCACCGTCAAAGACATCGTCTCCATCCCAGGGATGCCGCTTCGGCTGCTCGCCGGCGAGGACGCGCTCGCCAGCCCGATCCGATGGGTCCACGCGAGCGAGTTGGAGGACCCGACCCCCTGGCTCAAGGGCGGGGAGCTGCTGCTGACGACCGGGATGGGCGTCGGTGCGACGCCCGCCAAGCAGCGCGCCTACGTCAAGCGCCTGGCCGACGCCGGCGTCGCGGGCCTCGGGTTCGGCCCCGGCTTCAGCCACGACAAGACGCCGAAGGCCCTGGTCGCCGCGGCCGAGCAACTCAGCTTCCCCCTCTTCGAGGTCCCTTATCCCGTTCCGTTCATCGCGATCACCGAGGCCGTTTTCACCCGGATATTGGCCGAGCAGTACGACACCCTCCAGCGCGCGGTGGACGCCGAGCACGTGATCACCCGCGCGGTGATGGAGGGTAAGGGAGTGGACGGCATCGCCCAGTCCCTAGCCGACGTCACGAAGGGCTGGGCGCTTCTGCTCGACCTTCACGGGCTCGAACTCACTGCCACTTCCAAGGCCGCGTCCCTTCGTGCCGAGCGCGTCTGGGGTGAACTCAAAGAGCGTCGCCCCGAGGGCACCTCCTTCAGCGTTACGCTCGTCGATCGCGGGCATCACATCTGGGTTCAGCCGGTCGGCGCACTCGGCCGCATCGAAGCGTTCCTCGCCGTCGGAAAGCCCGAGGCTCTCTCGCAGCTCGATCGCATCGTCGCCGGGCACGCGCTCTCGCTCTTCGCGATCGAGCTGGCCAAGTCTCGCGCCGTCGCCGACGCCGAACGCCGGCTCCAGGGCGACTTCTTCGATGAGCTTGCCCGCGGCGGAGTCTCGGCCCCGGAGTCGATCCGGGGCCTCGCGCGGTTCGGATTCCCGAAGGATGCGACCATGATGGTCGTCGCCCTCGAAGGTGGGGTTCCCGAAGAAGTAGCGGCCGCCGCGACCGACCAATGCTCCAGGGCCGGGGGGGGGTTCCTCATCTCGACCCACTCGAACGGCGTGCACCTGCTTCTCCCCGAAGGAGCCGTCCCCGATCTTGCGGCGTTCGGAAAGGCGATCGGCGCGCGGGTGAAGGCCGACGTCCTGGTCGGGGGAGGTAGCGCTGTGACCTCCGCCGACATAGGTCGCAGCCTTCGAGAGGCCAAGTACGCCCTACAGGTCTGCCGTCTGGAGAACTGGGAGTCGGCCGGATTCGAGGACCTCGGTACCTACCGGCTGCTGCTTTCAATGGCCGACCCAGACGCCCTGCGCGCGTTCGCCGACGCGATGATGGCGCCCCTGGACACCTACGACCGCGACCACAACGGAGAACTGACCGGCTCCCTGCAAGCCTTCCTTCAGCACAACGCGCGATGGGAGACCGCGGCGTCAGAGCTGTACGTGCACCGTCACACGCTGCGCTACCGGATGCGCAAGGTCGAGGAACTCACCGGCCGCGATCTGGCGAGCAGCTTCGACCGCATGGAATTCTGGCTCGCGCTCCGCGCGCGCGACCTTCTAGCAACCCAGCAGGAGACCTAGACCCCTGCGGGCTCGCGGTGGCCGATGACGTGGATGGTCGGCAAGCCGAAGACGACTTCGATCCGGTGAGGCAGGTCGAGCTTCAGCCACTTGCTCAGCCCCGGAGGAAGCGTCGAGAGAACGATCCCGTCGAAGCGCTCGCCCCGGTTGAGCAGGTCCGTGATGGCCGTGACCGGGTGGGCGTCGCCGACCTCGCCGGTGATCTCCGGGTCGAACTCGCGCAGACGCCTGAGCGCAAGGTCGAGCCGGTGCTGGGCCGTCTCCCTGGCCTCGAACTCGGTGAACGGGTGGTCGCGCGGCGGCGTTGCGGGCACGAGCACGTGGAAGTGGATCTGCCCTCCGGCCGCGAGCTTTCGGACCTTCTCGGCCAGCTGGCCGGCGGCAAGGGTCTGGTTCGCCACGATCAGGTACCGCAGCATGGAACCGTCCTTTCCCCTCGAGGGTACGCCCCTTCGCCGCTGGTGGGAACCCCCTTTGTCCCGTCCGTATAGACGGACCGTCCACCTCGGCCCTTCCGGCGAGTGGCCTGAAAGCCCCGGTTAGCGGCATACTGGCCGCTGGACCACAGGCGTGCTCCGCGTCGCTCAAGGAGGAGAACATGGCCGACAGTCACCAGATGTTCATCAACGGCGAGTGGGTCAACTCGTCCGACGGCGGCACCCGCGACATCATCAGCCCCGCGTCGGGCGCCGTGATGGCCTCTGTGCAGGAGGGGACCGCCGCAGACGCCGAGAAGGCGATCGCTGCGGCCAAGGCGGCCTTCGAGACCTGGTACGACTCAACACCGAAAGACCGTCAGCTCGCTCTGCTGAAGCTGGCCGACCGCATCGAGGAGAACGCCGAGGAACTCGTCAAGCTCGAGGCCGAGAACGTAGGTAAGCCTTACGAGGTGACGATGTCCGAGGAGATCCCTCCGATAGTCGACAACCTGCGGTTCTTCGCCGGCGCCGCTCGCACGATGCAGGGTTCGAGTGCAGGCGAGTACATGGCCGGGTTCACCTCGATCGTCCGCCGCGAGCCGATCGGCGTCGCCGGCCTGATCGCTCCTTGGAACTACCCGCTCATGATGGCGATCTGGAAGATCGGCCCGGCGCTCGCGACCGGAAACACCGTGGTGCTGAAGCCGAGCGAACTGACGCCGCTGACGGCGATCAAGCTCGCGGAGCTGGCCGCCGACCTTTACCCGGCGGGAGTCTTCAACGTCATCACGGGCGATGGCGTACCCGTAGGCGACACGCTGGTGCGTTCGAACGACGTAGGCATCGTCTCGCTCACGGGCGACACCGGCACCGGGAAGCTGATCTCGGCCAACGCGGCCGACACGCTGAAGCGGATGCACCTGGAGCTCGGCGGAAAGGCGCCGGTCATCGTCTTCGACGACGCCGACATGGACGCCGTGGTCGAGTGGGTCAGCATCGCCGGTTACTTCAACGCCGGCCAGGACTGCACCGCGGCGACGCGCGTGCTGGTAGCCGACAAGGCCTACGACAACGTGCTGGCTGCTTTGGTGCCGGCGGTCGAGGCGATCAAGGTCGGAGGCCCGTTCGAGGCCGACGTCGCCGTCGGTTCGGTCGTCTCCAAGGAGCAGCAGGAGCGCGTGATCGGCTTCGTGGATCGGGCCCGTGAGGCCGGAGCTGAAGTGGTCACCGGCGGCGAGGTCATCGACCGCGACGGGTTCTACTACAAGCCGACCGTGGTCGCGAACCCGGCGCAGGACTCCGAGATCATCCAGAAGGAGGTCTTCGGACCTGTCGTCACGGTTCAGCGCTTCTCCGACGAGGCTCAGGCTCTGTCCTGGGCGAACGGCGTGGATTACGGTCTGGCCGCCTCGGTATGGACGCGTGACGTCGGACGCGCGATGCGCATGAGCCGCCGCCTTCAGTTCGGTTGCGTCTGGGTCAACACCCACATCCCGCTGACGCCCGAGATGCCTCACGGCGGATACAAGCAGAGCGGTCACGGCAAGGACATGTCCGTCTACTCCCTCGAGGACTACACGAACATCAAGCACGTGATGATCTCGCTCGAATAGCAGGCCCGCAGCACCGACATAACCAGTAGCCGCGCCGCGGGCGCCGAAGCCCGCGCGCGCCATGACGAGAAAGAGACGGTGGTGAACCCGATGGAGACCAGGCCATTCCTCGTGAACGGCGAGTGGCGAACCGGCGAGGGGACCTTCGAGGTCAAGAGCCCCTACGACGATTCGGTCGTTGCCGAGATCGCAGTCCCGACCGCCGAAGATGTCGAAGAGGCCGCGGCCGTAGCCACGAAGACCTTCGAAGAGTCCAAGCACCTTCCGATCCACGCCCGCGCCGAGGCACTCGATCACATCTCCAAGCGCCTTTCCGAGACGATCGATCGCAACGCCGAGCTGATCGCCAAAGAGGGCGGCAAGCCGATCAAGTGGGCCAAGGTCGAGGCCACGCGCGCGGTGTCGACCTTCCGCTGGGCCTCCGAGGTCATCCGTCACGGCAACGACGAGCTGATGCGCCTGGACACGGAGGCCTCGCTGGGCTCTCGGATCGGGCTGCTTCGCAGGTTCGCCATCGGGCCGGTGCTCGGGATCACGCCGTTCAACTTCCCGCTGAACCTGGTCGCGCACAAGGTCGCGCCCTCGCTCGGCGTCGGCGCGCCGATCGTCGTAAAGCCCGCGAGCGCCACCCCGATCGGCTCGCTCGTTCTGGCAGAGCTGTTCGCAGAGACGGATCTGCCCAAGGGTATGTATCAGGTGTTGCCGGTGCGTTCCGGCGTCGCAGATCAGATGGCGCGCGACGCCCGATACAAGAAGATCTCGTTCACCGGTTCGGTGGACATCGGCTGGTACCTGAAGGGTTTGGACCCCCGCAAGCGCGTGACGCTCGAACTCGGTGGCAATGCCGGTGTCATCGTGCACAGCGACGCCGATCTGGACCTGGCTGCCGCTCGTATCGCGTTCGGCGGCTACTACCAGGCAGGCCAGAGCTGCATCAGCGTTCAGAGGATCCTCGTGGCTTCCGAGGTCTACGACGAGTTCGCGGTGCGCTTGACCAAGCAGATCGAGAACCTCAAGACCGGCGATCCGATGGACCCGACGACCGATGTCGGCCCCGTCATCGACACCGGCAACGTGAATCGCATCGCCGAGTGGGTCGACGAGGCCGTCGCTCAAGGCGCCGAGATCCTCACCGGCGGCAAGGCCGAGGGTCCCTTCTACTACCCGACGCTGCTCTCCCAGACCAAGCCGGAGATGAAGGTTCGCTGTGAGGAGATATTCGGCCCCGTCGCGACCATCACGCCCTACGAGACGTTCGAGGACGCGCTGGCCGAGGTCAACGACTCCAAGTTCGGGCTGCAGGCGGGCGTCTTCACCAACGACATCAACCGGGCCTTCCAGGCCCATCGCACCCTCGATGTCGGCGGCGTCATCATCAACGACGTGAGCGCCTTCCGTGCCGATCAGATGCCCTACGGCGGCTCCAAGGACTCCGGCTTCGGCCGCGAGGGCCTGCGATTCGCGATGGAGGAGATGACCGAGCAGAGGATCATGGTTCTCTCGCACGTTCCGCTCTAGGGCATCACAGGTTGAGTACCTCTGAGCGAACTCTCATGCGACTCTCATGAACGAGTGCCAGACTCCGGATCTATGGGACCCTCATGCGATTCCTGGTAGTCGAGGATGAGTTCAAGATGGCTCGCGCTCTCAAGCGGGGCCTCGAGCAGGAGGGTCACGCGGTCGAGGTAGCCGGCGACGGTGACACAGGTCTGCTGCTGGCTCGCAGCGACGGTTTCGACGGGGTGGTGCTGGACGTGATGCTCCCCGGTCGTGACGGGTTCTCGGTGTGTCGGGAGCTTCGCGCGGCCGGCGTTTGGACTCCGGTCCTGATGCTCACCGCCCGCGACGCCGTCGAGGATCGCATCCGAGGGTTGGACTCGGGTGCCGACGACTACCTCGTCAAGCCGTTCGCTTTCGGCGAGCTGCTCGCGCGCCTCCGCGCTCTGGTCCGCCGAGGCCCCTCCGAACGTCTGCCCGTGCTCGAAGCCGCCGACGTACGGCTGGACCCCGCCGCTCACACGGTCGCTCGAGCCGATGTTGCGGTCGAGTTGACTTCACGCGAGTTCGCACTGCTCGAGTTCCTCATGCGACACCCGGGCCAGGCGGTCAGCCGCACCCGCATCCTCGAACAGGTCTGGGACGTCAACTACGACGGCTTCTCGAACGTCGTCGATGTCTACGTCGGGTACCTGCGCAAGAAGCTCGAGGAGCCCTTCGGCAAACCGCTGATCTCTACGGTGCGCGGTGTCGGGTACCGCCTGGAAGCCTCCTGAGGTGCCGATCCGCGCGAAGCTTACGCTGCTGACCGTCGCGACCTTGTCGGTGATCTTGGCCAGCGTCGGGGGTTTCCTCCTGGTTCGTCTGCGTGCGGACCTCATCCACGGCGTGGACCAGAACCTGGACACCCGCGCCGCCCAGATCTCCCTGGGTCTGGGCGATGGGTGCGGGGGAGAATTCCAGGACGTCAGCGATTCCTCCCTGGTCGGATTGCCGCAGGGGGAGTCGGGCGCCCAGTTCCTGTCGGTCCGCGGCGTCGTCCTCGAATCGAGCGGGGATCAGATCGCAGAGCGGGCGCTGATCGAGGAAAGCGCCCTGGCCGATGCCGTGTCGGGAAGCCACGTCCGCCAGACCCTCGTCCTGGGTTCAGACCGGGAGAGCTTCCGCATACTGGCCGTCGCTCTTCCCTCCGGTTCGTGCAGGGGCGTGATCGTCGTCGGTACCTCCTTGGATGAGGTCGGCCGCTCCGTTCACAGATTGGCGGTCTTGATGCTTATCGGTGGGCCGGTGGCGATGCTACTGGCGGCCGCAGGCGGTTGGCTGCTGGCCACGCGCGCCCTAAGGCCCGTGGCCAGGATGACGCTTGAAGCCTCCGAGATCGACGCTAACCGCCTGGACGAACGGGTGCAGGTTCCAGCCCAGACCGACGAGCTGCGCAGGCTGGCCGAGACCCTCAACACGATGCTCGACCGTGTTCAGACCGGTGTCGAGCAGAAGAGGCGTTTCGTTGCCGACGCCTCGCACGAGTTGCGAACGCCGCTGGCAGTTATGAGCGCCGAGCTGGACGTGACCCTGCGAGATCCCTCTTTGGATCAGCGCGCGCGCGCGACTTTGCAGAGCGCTCGAGAGGAGATCACCAGGATGAGTTCGGTGGTCGAGAACCTCCTGGAACTCGCCAGGGTCGACGAGGGCCGCCTGACGCTCGATATCGGGGAGGTCGATCTGGCCGATGTGGCGGCTCGCGTCGCCGCAGAGACCCACTCTCTCTCGCGGGACAAGAGTCTTGAAGTCGTCCTTGCGTGCGAGCGCGCTCCCATCCGCGGCGACGTGGAACGGCTCGTGCGCGCGGTCGCGAACCTGCTCGGCAACGCGGTCAAATACTCACCCGCGGGGGCTTCCATAGAGATAACAACGCAAGCGGTTCGCGGCGAATCCATCCTCCGAGTTAGCGACCACGGCCCGGGCATCCCCGCCTCGATGCAGACCACGATCTTCGACCGATTCGTCAGGGTCGATGACTCCAGATCGGGGCAAACGGGCGGAAGCGGCCTGGGCCTGGCGATCGCGCGCGAGATCGTAGAGGCTCACGGCGGCAGGATCTGGGTCGAATCGACAGAAGGTGCAGGCTCCTCCTTCTCGCTGGCGCTCCCCACGGCGTGAAGGAGGGGCCCGCTTGCGCGGGCCCCTCCATCCTTACCTTGCTTTACTCCTCGCCGTCGAACTGATGGTCGACGTTGCCGGCCGGGTCGGCGTGACCGCCGGGACCGTCGGACTCGCCGGAACCCTCGGAGCCCTCGGAGCCCTCGGCCTCGTCCGTCGAGTCGGCGGTGTCGGGACCGGTCTGATCCCCCTCCTGGACATCGTCGGTGTCCGCCTCCGTCGTGCTCTCAGCGGAGCCCGTCTTGGCGGTTACCTTGCCCGAAGAGGCCAGCGCGGCTCCGCCCAGGCTGAGGACCATGGCGGCCCCGATAGCCATCGCGAGCAGCTTCTTGAACCTGTTCTTCTCACTCATGTGTGATCACCTCCTCCTCGTTTCGCTGCCATCCTCGCGCTCAGGCACTGAGCTGGGCGTGAAACCAGGATGAGGACGCTCTTATGTTCTAAGGGTGATGGAGACGTCCGCGCCGCCATCGGGCAGGTTCCGGGCGGTCGCCTCCCCAGCGTGAGATAGCGCGACGGCCCGGACGATCGCAAGCCCCAGCCCGGCCCCGTCGTGCGAGTCGTGAACGAAGGCCTCGAAGGCGCGCTGCGCCATCCCGTCGGAGAACCCCGGGCCGTCATCGGAGACGCTTATGTGAACGAACTCGCCTTCGCGACGGCCCTCGATCCGAACATGGCCGTCGGAGGGAGTGAATCTCAGCGCGTTGTCGAGCATGTTCTCCAGCGCCTGACGGACCCGCACCGGATCCAGACGGACCATCTCTGCGGGAGCCTCGATCGTGACCTCGATACCCGCCTGCAGCGCGCTGGTCCTCCTCGAGTCGACCGCCTCCGCGAGCAGGCCGGAGAGGGAGACGTTCTGTCGATGGACCGGGAGCTTTCCGTCCTCGGCCCTGGCCAGGACGAGCAGATCTTCGGCGAGCGAGGCGAGGCGATCGGCCTCGCTGGAGGCTCGGCGAAGGGTCGCCCGCATCTCCTCGGCAGAGCGATCGCGCGAGAGCGCCAGCTCGAGTTCTCCTTTGAGGATCGCCAAGGGAGTCCTCAGCTCGTGGGAGGCGTCGTCGACGAAGCGGCGTTCGCGGGCAAGCGAGTCCTGTAGCCGGTCGAGCATCTCGTTCAGGGTGAGCGAGAGTCGCCGCAACTGGTCATCAGGTCTGGGCACCGGCAGGCGATGCTGCGGATCCGAGGCCGTAATGGCCGCGGCTTCCTCGCGCATGCGCTCGACGGGGCGTAGCGCCGCGCCCGCGAGAAGCCATCCTGCCAGCGAACTGATCACCAGAGCGATGGGACCGCCGATGGCGAACAGGACCAGGAGTCTGTGCAGCGCCTCGGCCCGGTCCGACAGGGTCGCCCCAACGACGACGTAAACGTCACCCGTGGGTACGGCGAGCAACCGGGCCGGATCCTCCAAGGTCGGCACTTGCCGATCGAGGAAGACGGGCCCGTCCGAAGACAGGATGGAGACCGGAACGAGCGGCGCACCCGACACGCGAGGAGAGCTTTCGAGGATCTTGCCGGAAGCATCGAGAACCTGAGCGAAGGCCTCGTCTTGATCGATCAGGCCGCCCTCATCCGCGAACCCCTGGCCGATACCGCCCACGAGGACCTGAGCCCGAGACCGAAGGCCGGTGTCGATGCTCCTTCGTAGCTCCGCCCCGAGGCGCACGTACAGGAAGGCGCCGAGACATGCCAGCACGACGACCATCCCCGCCGCGAATGCGAGGGTGAGCTTAGTTCTGATCCGCATCGGGCTCCTCGCTGCGGAGCCTGTATCCGGAACCGCGGACCGTTTCGAGAGAATCAGCGCCGAATGGCCGGTCGATCTTCTCTCGGAGATAGCGCACGTAGACATCCACGACGTTGGAGTCTCCCTCGAATGCGAAATCCCAGACGTGATCGATCAGCTGTGAGCGCGTCTGCACTTCGCCCGCGCGGCGCATGAAGAACTCCAGGAGGGAAAACTCCTTGGCGGTCAGGTCTATACGCTCGCCGCCTCGTTCGACCGTGTGTCGGGCTGGGTCCAGCGCCAGGTCCCCAACGCGCAGGACGGACGGTCTGGACGTCGCACCTCTGCGTAGTAGTGCCCTGAGCCGGGCGAGCAGTTCTTCGAAGGAGAAGGGTTTCGTCAGGTAGTCGTCGGCGCCCGAGTCCAGGCCGCGCACACGATCGTCCACTGCGTCGCGCGCTGTGAGCATCAGCACCGGAGCCCAACGACCCTCGCTGCGGATCTTGCGACAGACCTCGAACCCGTCGGCGCCGGGAAGCATCACATCGAGCAAGATCGCGTCGTACTCGTTCTCGGTAGCCATATGGATCCCGTCTTCGCCCGTCGAAGCCAGGTCCACGGCGTGGCCTTCCTCTTCTAGGCCCCGGCGGATCATGTCGGCCATCCGTTCATGATCTTCGACTACGAGCAGTCTCATCGATCTACCTCCGACCGCGATGGTAGGGCCCGCCAGATG
>JANPEZ010000133.1:0-29006 GCA_031423155.1 Actinomycetes bacterium | reverse complement strand
CGGGGCGCTCGAGCGGCTCGCCGACCTGCCCAGGCCGCTTCAACTTCCCGCGGCGGGACTGGCCGGCATCGCCTTCCCGATATGCGAGTGCGGGTCGGTCCCCGTGGCGCGGCGGCTGATGAACAGGGGCCTGGCACCTTCGGCGGCCATCACCTTCATGCTCGCCTCTCCCGTGCTGAACCCGGTCGTGGTCGTATCCACCTACGTCGCATTCCGCGGCAGGCCGGCTCTGTGGACGATGGTGATGGGACGCTTCGGTCTGGGATTGCTGGTCGCCGTCGTAGCCGGCTGGGTCCTGGGTTCCAGATCGAAGGAGGAACTCCTGCGACCCTCGGCCCAAAGCGAGGAAGCCGAGCACCTCGAACTCGGCCGGCCGGAAGCCAGGTGGCGCGCCTTCTTCGTCCACCTCGGGAACGACTTCCTCTTCATGGGCCGGTTCCTACTGCTCGGCGCCACCGTGGCCGCTCTGGTCCAGACCTTCTTGCCTCAGGAGATCGTGAGCAACGTCGCGAAGGTACCCGTCGTGAGCATCTTGGTGATGATGGGTCTGGCGTTCGTACTCTCCCTTTGTTCTCAGTCCGACGCGTTCATCGCGGCCTCGTTCGTCCAGTTCGGACCGGCTGCGCAAGTCGCGTTCCTCGTCTTCGGTCCGATGGTCGATCTCAAGCTGGGCGCGCTGTACGCCGGAACGTTCGGTAAGGGCGTCCTTCACTCGATCGCCCTGACGGTGGGGGCCGTGACGCTGCTCGGGGCGCTTTGGATCGCGGTGATCTCGGGATGAGGGGGACCTTGGCACTCGGAGCGAAGGCTGCGGCGAAAACCTGGAGTCACTCGCGTCTGGCGGGAGGACTCGTGCTCTGCGCTTGGGCGGTGATGTTCTGGTGGTTGTTCATCACAGGAAAGGTGAACCTGTATCTGTCGACGCGAACGTCCTGGGTGGTGCCGGTCGGCGCCGTGTTGCTCACGCTCGGAGGCCTGGGTCGCCTCGCGGCCGCGCGCGTGCGATCGTCCGAACCTCTCGCGCGGCGGGAGGCGGTCGTCATGGCACTGATGGTCGTCCCGGTCGTCCTGGTCATGGTGCTTCCCCCGGCGACGCTCGGGAACTTCTCTGCCTCGAAGAAGACCGCCTTCTCCTCGGTGAAGTACTCGAGTATCTACGACCAGATCACTCCGACCAGCGAGATAACGTTGCTCACGATCGCGGCCGGCCAGACCTCGGACGCCGGGACCGAAGCGCTTGCCGCTCGCGCGGGATCCGACGTCGACTTCGTCGGCTTCGTTACCCGGGAGCCGGGTACGCCCGCCGACGAGTTGCTCCTCACCCGCTATGTGATCACGTGCTGCGTCGCGGATGCGACGGTCGTACAGGTCAGGGTGGTAAACGTCACCCCGGGTCGGTTCGCGGAGAACGACTGGGTGCAAGTGAAGGGCCAGGTGTACCCGCTAGGGCGCGAGGTGATCGTGAACGCGACGTCGGTCGAGAAGACCGCGGCACCCGACAAGCCTTACCTCACGCCCTAGCGCGCACTTTCTACTCGGACTTCACGATCCCGAGAACGTTGCCCTCCGGATCGGAGAACTCGGCGAAAGTTACGGGGCCCATCTCGGTGATCGGCGTAACGGTCTTGCCACCGAGCATCTCGATCTGGTCCAGGGTCGCCTTCAGGTCGGCGGCCTCGATCACGAAGTTCACGCGAGGGGCGCCCTCGGCGAGGCCTCCGTTGATGCCCTTGCCCTCGTCGGCTCCGGCGTGGGCCATGCTGTAGCCCGAGTTCGGGTCGACGTGGATGTCCCACCCGAACGCCTTCTCGTAGAACTCCCTGAGCGCCGGCTGGTTGCGCCCGTAGATCTCGAAGTGCACTACCGGGTTTCCTCCCATCACTTACCCCCTCCTTCGGGTGCCATCTCGGACCAGGGATCCGGCCCGGGGTCTTTGCCTTGCGCCGCGTCGACGAGGCGAGGAAGGAAGTGATCCCAACCCTCGCCGTGACCCGGGAGCTCGCTCTCGGGAAGATCGCGGTGGGTGAGCGTAACGAGTGTTCCTTCGCCGTCGGGTGTCAGGGTTATCTCTACGGTGCTCGAGCCCGGAGGGACCAGCGGGCTTCCCTCCCATCCCCAGGTGAAGGCCACGCGCCTGGGGGGATCTATCTCGACGTACTCGCCGATCGCGATGGCGCCGTCGTTGATCTCGAGGCGGTACTCGCCGCCGGGGCGGGCATCTGCGCGGATCGTGCGGCCCTTCCAGCGAGCCATCTTCACGGGGTCGGTGAGGAACGGGAAGATCGTCTCGGGGCTGGCGGCGATGTGAACCTCACGGGTGACGCTGAACGTTCTTTCCGTCTGCACGGTGTCTCCTCTCGTCCTTCTCGGCCTCCCGTTTCAGTCCGGCCAGGCTGTCGTCCCAGAATCCTTCGAGGAAATCGCGAAGGTCCTCCATGGTCTCGGGGCGCGCCTTGTAGAACCGGCGCGTTCCATCTCGTCTTTCGCTCACGAGGTCCGCCTCCTTGAGGACCCTCAGGTGCTGGGAGATGGCCGGGCGGCTGACGTCGAAGTGCTCGGCGATATCGCCTGCGGATCGCTCCGCGTCCCAGACCAGGCGGAGGATCTCGCGGCGACGAGGTTCGGCGACGGCGCGCAGCACGGCTTCCATGGCGCCGAAGTGTAAGCGAAGCCTTACAGATGGGTCAAGTGGCTAAGGCCCGCTTGATCCCTTCCGCGATAGCGGGAACGACAGCATGAAGATCGCCGATGACCGCGTAGTCGGCGTGGGCCAGGATCGGCGCGTCCGGATCGGTGTTGATGGCCAGGATCTTCTTGGCCGCCTTGCATCCGACGATGTGCTGGATCGCGCCGCTTATGCCGCACGCGATGTAGAGATCGGGCGCGATCCGGGTGCCCGTCTGCCCAACCTGTTCCGCGTGGGGACGCCAGCCGAGGCTGGTCACCGCGCGCGAGACGCCGACGGTTCCTCCCAGCAGCGCGGCCAGGTCGTCGAGGATCCGGAAACCCTCGGCGCTGCCGACACCCCTGCCACCGCCGACAACGACGCGCGCGTCGGCCAAGGAGACCCCGCCCTCGGGCGCCTCGCGACCGGTGACGCGAACCCTGAGGTCTTCCTCCGCGATGACGGGCGTGACCTGGTTCACGATCGGGTCCGTCGGCGCCGGCGCCTCCTCCGGAGCGAGGGAATGCGGCGCGACCGTCAGCAGCTTCGTCGCTCCGGAAAGGCGAGCTTCCTCGAGAAGGCTTCCTCCCCAACGCATCCGGGTGACGACATAGTCATCACCCGTCTCCACTTCGACGCAGTTGGCGGCGAAAGCCAGTCCGGTCTTGGCGGCGACGTGGGCCATCACTTCATTGCCTCGATCGCTGCCGCCGGCGAGAACCGCTTCGGGCAGGAGCGAGTCCATGATGTCGACAACGCACTGGGCCCAGGCCGCCGGGGCGAAATCGGCGAGCAGGTCGTCCGAGACCGCATGAACCGTTCCGACTCCGAAAGCGCCGAGCCGGGATGCCACGTCCTCGCCGGCGACGACCACTGCCTCCACGGAGTCGCCGATTCCGCGCGCGAACGTCAGCGCCTCGAGCGACATCATGTCCGGTTCTGGACCGGCCAGATCCACCCAGACGAGGATCATCGCCCGACCAATCCGAGCTGCTGCATGATCTCGACCACCGCAGGAGCAGCATCCGCGCCGTTGCCGAGGATCTGGACCTGGCCCTCCTCCTCGGGGGGAAGCTTCAATCGGAGCTTTCCGAGTCCTCCGGGACGGCGGGTCGGCTCCATCCGCAGGACTTCCTTCTTCTTGGCCCGCAGGCGGCCGGGCACCGATGGGTAACGGGGCAGGTTTATACCCTCCTTGATCGTGAAAACGGCGGGCAGGTCGACCTCGAAGATCTCCCACCCACCAGAGGCCCCCTCGCGCCTAGCCGTGGCCTTCCCCTGCGAAAGCTCGAGGCGCTTGATGCCCGACACGCAGGGCAGATCCAGGGCGTGCGCAACCCGGATCCCAACCTGATACCCACCGCTGTCGGCCGCTTCGTTACCGAAGAAGATGGCGTCGAAGCTGCGTCCGGCTGTCTCCTCGGACCGGACGGCTTCGACGATGGCGGCAGCGGTCGCCTCCGGATCCCACTCGTCTTCGCCGCCATCCAGCCAGATCGCACGGTCGACGCCTAGGGCCATCGCATCCCGGAGTTGTTCCACGGCGACCTCGGGCCCGAGAGTCAGCACCGTCGAAGAGCCACCTTGCTGCTCGACGATCCGCACCGCCTCTTCCTCGGCGCACTCTTCGTGGGGGCTCACCGTGAACCCGAGGAACTTGGTGTCGATCGACTGCTGATCCTGCGTCAGGGTGATGCGTCCGCCGGTCGCGGGGACCCGCTTGACGCAGACCAGAACCTCCACGGCTCAGGCCTTCATCCGGGCGTTCTCCGGATCGAACAGCGGCGTTGCCCCCACTACCGCGACCGTGACGGGGTACCGCTCGCCGAAATACTCCACCGCCAGTTCGGCGCCTGCACGGGAATGCTCGGGCGGGAGATAGCTCATCAGCAGGTGCTTGCCAACCGAGGGACCCGACCCGGCGCTGGTAACGAAGGAGCGGGTTCCCGTGGCATCGACCAGGGGATCGCCGTCCCTCGTGGTGATGGGTTCACGGCCCATCATGTACCGCTTCACGCCGCCGGCCGATGTCGGGTCGTCCACCGTCAGCGTGCACAGCACACGCGCCGGATCCTCGGTCCTTTGCTTCATGTAAGCGTCGCGTCCGATGAAGTCATCGTCCTTGACGCTCGCGCGCGCCATGCCCGCCTGGACGAGGTCGTGCTCCAGATCCAACTCATTGCCATGGGCTCGGTAGCCCTTCTCGAGCCGTCCGGTCACCGCATAAGCCCCGATCCCGACCGGGGCCAGACCGTGCGGCTGTCCCGCCTCCCACAGCAGATCCCAGAGCCGCGCGCCCTGCTCCATCGGAACGTAGAGCTCCCAGCCGAGTTCACCCACGTAGGAGATGCGCGAAGCGATAGCCTCCACCGGGCCCAACGTGACCGGCTTGCAGGTAGCGAACGGGAAGGCGTCGTTGGAAACATCATCCTGGGTCACCGACCCGACGACGTCGCGGGCGCGTGGCCCCCAGATGCCGATCTTGCTGAGCGCCGACGTGCGATCGGACAACTGCGCCGAACCGTCGGCTGGCAGGTGATCGACGATCCACTTTCGATCGATCATGCCCGAGTGCCCGCCCGTGACGACGCGGTAGGAGTCCGGACCCAGACGCATGATCGTCAGGTCCGCCTTGATGCCGCCGGCCTCGTTCAGGAAGGGCGTATAGACGACGCGGCCTACGGGCACGTCCATCTGAGCCACCGCCAGACCCTGCAAGGCGGCCGTGGAACCCGGACCCGTGACGTCGAACACCGCGAACGCGGACAGGTCCACCATACCCACACGCTCGCGCATCGCCAGGTGCTCGGCGTTGACGATCGGCGACCACCAGCGCGACTCCCACTCGGCCTCACGAGGCATCACGCGGTCACCGAACTCCTCCAACAGAGGCGCGTTCGAGCCGTACCAGTACGGCCTCTCCCAGCCGACCGCCTCGAAGAAGACCGCCCCCAGTTCACGCTCGCGCGGGTTGAAAGGACTGAGCCGGACGTCCCTGTTCGAGGACCACTGCTCCATCGGGTGCACGATGCCGTAGGTCTTGTTGAACCCCTCGTCCGTCCGGGCGGCGATGTGGGTCTTCGTCCGCTGGTGAGGATAGAAGCGCGCGATGTCGGATCCATGAGGGTCGATCTCGGGCTTGCCGTCGGTCATCCATTCCGCGACGGTCTTGGCGATACCCGGCGCCTCTTTGATCCAGACGGCCGCAACCGACCATAGTCCGCCCACCTCGGGGGTCTCGCCGAGGAGCGGCGCGCCGTCCGGGGTAAGCGAGAGCAGCCCGTTGATCGCATACCTGACCCCGACGCGTTCGTCGGCCAGGATGTCGGGAACCAACTCGAGCGCCTGCTCCATCTGCGGGTCGAAGTCGTCCTGAGTTAGCGGTAGCTCGGTCGGCGAAAGAGCCGATTCCTCGATCGAGGGGATGTCGTCGGGATCCATGAGGATCGTGCGGTGTGCGTAGGAGCCGACCTCCAGATCGCCTCCGTGCTGGCGCTCGTACATGTTCGTGTCCATGTCGCGAACGATCGGGTAGGTGATCTCGCCCACCGTGTCCGCGAACATCGGAACCGGACCCACGCTGATCATCTGGTGCACCGCCGGTGTAAGCGGGATGGACGCGCCCGCCATGCGGGCGATCCGAGGACTCCAGATCCCGCAACACACGACCACGGTCTCGGCCTGGATCCGGCCTTCGGCCGTTCGCACGGCGCGAACGCGGCCGTCCTGCACATCGACTCCGGTGATCTCCGTCGTGGCGGAGATGGTCAGGGCACCCAACTCCTGAGCCTTCTCGCGCATGAGCGTGCCGGCACGCAGGGAATCGACGACACCGACCCCCGGCGTGTAGAAGCCGCCCAGGATCACGTCGGCCTCGACATAGGGCACCAGTTCCTTGACCTGGGCCGGGGTGAGCATCTCGGACTCGATGCCCCAGGAATGGCTGGAGGCCATGCGCCGTTTGAGCTCCTCCATGCGTTCAGGGGTGCGCGCGACCTCGATCCCGCCGCTCTGGGTGAACACGCCCAGTTCCTTGTACTGGCGGACGCTGTCCGACGTGAAGTCGGTCATCTCCTTGGAGTGATCGACCAAGAAGATGAAGTTCGAGGCGTGACCGGTGGAACCCCCCGGGTTGGGCAGAGGACCCTTGTCCAGCAGAACGATGTCCTTCCATCCGTGCAGAGCGAGTTGGTAGGCGATGCTGTTACCGACGATGCCCGCGCCGATGACGACGACGCGCGCTTCCGATGGCAGGTCGCTCATCCCAACCGCTCCTTCCCCCGATCCGAGGGCGACATGATGACGCACGGCGGCACCGGCTGTCCGGCCGGTGTTGCGGTCTCCGCGCCGGACTATCGATCGCACGCCGGTCTTGAGGCCCGCGAGCAAGCGTCTGGCAGCTTCCTGGAAGTGGGGGGAGCCGAGATCGGACGGCTCGTGTTCCAACCCGGGTGGCGGTGGTCCAACGACCTGAAGCCCTGATCAAGGCCGACAGCTGCGAGGCGCCGCGCTTCGCGCCGTCAGGGCTATTCACTCGGGGGGCCGAAGGCGACTACTCTGGCAAGGTGTCCAGGATCCGCGAGGTCATGAGCAAGGTCATGGTGACCGTGGCGCCGGAAGCGACGGTTGCCGAGGCCGCGACGGTCATGGGGGCCCGACACGTCGGTTCGGCCCTGGTGGTCCAAGGCGATGACCTGGTCGGTATCTTCACCGAGCGAGACATCCTGCGCGCACTGGCCTCGGACTTCGACGCGGCTCACCACCTGGTGGGCGACTGGATGACGAAGGGTCCGGCAACGATCGGCCCGGAGGACTCGACCGCCGAGGCCCTCGATCGCATGCTCGAGGAGGGTTACCGCCATCTTCCGGTCATGGACGGCCGGGCGCTGGTTGGGATCGTCTCGCTGCGAGACCTCAGCCGCTCTGGCAGCGTGAAGGACGATCCCTAGAAGCCGGCCTTGGCCGCCTTGTCGGGCATCTCGTCGGCAGCCTGCTTGAGCGCCGCGTAGGTCTCGCGGAATACATCGCCGACGAAGGACGCGGGTTGGCTATCCGCCGCGCCGAGAGCACCTCTCACCGCCGAAGCCGTCAGTTCCACTGCTTTCTCGAACACAGCCCAGTCGCCCTCGCGTGACATACGAACCTCCATCGCTTGACTCCTCGCTAGTGCCGACCAGGCTACCTGAGGGCCGGGCGGTTGTGACCCTTCGTACGGTCGAGGTGCGCACCGGGCGGGTAGCATCGGCGGCGGTATCGCCTCTAGGAGCATCCGGATGAACGTTGTCGCACTCGTCAAATACGTGCCGAGCCCTCAGGGGACGCCCCAGCTCGGACCCGACAACCTGTTGGTTCGCTCCGGGGTGGAGGGCGCTCTCGATCCCGGTGACGAGTACGCCCTGGAGGCCGCACTTCAGATCGCGGAAGCCTCCGGCGGAGAGGTTCTGGCCGTCTCGATGGGGCCGGATGACGCGTTGGCAGGCGTGCAGCGCGCGCTGGCGATGGGCGCTCACAAGGGCGTGCTGATAACCGACGAGGGACTCCGAGGAGCCGACACGTTGGTAACCGCTCGCGTTCTGGCAGCGGCCATCTCACGCGCACCCTTCGATCTGATCATCGGAGGTGTCGAGTCCACCGACGGGTACACGGGAACCCTTCCGGCAACCGTCGCCGAACTGCTCGGTCTTCCGAGCGCGACCTTCGCGCGCAAGGTCGAGGTATCGGGAGCGGACCTTAGGACCGAGCGTCAGACGGAGACCGGATACGACGTCGTTACGTGCCCGATCCCCGCCGTCGTCACCGTCACCTCCGGCGCGAACGAGCCGCGATACCCGACCCTCAAGGGGATCATGTCGGCCAAGACCAAACCGGTTGAACGGCTCTCGGCCTCCGATCTCGGACTGTCTGCCGAAGCCACGACCGCATCGCAGGGCATAGTCGCGGTCGCCGAAGCCCCCGCCAAGGCCGGAGGCGAAGTGATCAACGCCTCCGATGACGCGGCCTCGCGCATCGCCGACATGCTGGCCGAAGCGAAGGTGATCTGACGTGATCTGGGTCTACGCCGATGTCTCCGAAGCCGGAGCCAGCCCCGCCGCGTTGGAACTTCTGACCAAGGCTCGCGAACTGGGCGGCGATGTGGCGGCGGTAGCCCTGGGACCGGGCGCGAACGCCGCCTCGGCCGAACTCGGCTTGCACGGCGCGAGCACCGTCTACGTAAGTGACGACGCGGTCTTCTCCGACTCGGTAGGACAGCCGGCGGCCCACGTTCTGGCGGCGCTGGTGGCGGAACACTCCCCCGAACTCGTCCTGTTCTCGACTTCATACGACTCTCGCGATGTGGCGGGCAGACTTCAGGCGAAGACAGGCTCGACCCTGATGAGCAACGCGAGCGATGTCCTGGCGCTGGACCGCGCGCGCACCGAGATCCTTGGGGGCACGAAGATCGTCGATGTCGAACTTCGAGGGCCGAGCCCCCACATCGTGTTGGTCCGGCCCAAGTCGTTCGTCGCCGAGCCATCGGGCGGAACCGCGACGGTCGTGCAGGTGGCCGCCGAGGTTCCCGACGAGCTCCGCGCGGCTCGCAGGGTGGAGCGGCACGCCGAGTCCGCCTCGGGTCCCAAACTCGAAGACGCGAAGGTGGTCGTCTCCGGCGGACGCGGCCTTCAGGACCCGTCGAACTTCTCGATGCTGGACGAACTGGCGGCAGCCATCGGCGATGCGGCCGTGGGCGCAAGCCGGGCCGCGGTCGACGCGGGCTGGGTTCCCTACAGCTACCAGATCGGTCAGACCGGAAAGACCGTCAAGCCCGAGATCTACCTCGCCGTCGGGATCAGCGGAGCGACGCAGCACATCGTCGGTATGAAAGGCGCCAAGAGGATCATCGCGATCAACAAGGATGCCGACGCGCCGATATTCGGCTTGGCGGATCTGGGCGTGATAGGCGATCTGTTCGAAGTGATCCCGGCTCTCACCGCCGAGGTCCGAGCCCGCCGCGGCCTCTAGTCGAAAGCGCGAAGACCAGTCAGCGCTTGTCCCAGGATCAAGGTGTGGATCTCGCTCGTGCCCTCATAGGTCAAGACCGACTCGAGGTTGTTCGCGTGACGCATCACCGGATACTCAAGCGTGATCCCGCTCGCCCCCAGGATGGTTCGAGCCTCGCGGGCTATCTTCAGCGCCTCACGAACGTTGTTGAGCTTGCCGAAACTCACGTGCTCCGGACTAAGAAGGTCCTCGTCTTTCATGCGGCCCAGATGAAGTGCGAGCAGGGTTCCTTTGTTGAGTTCAAGGGCCATGTTCGTCAGCTTGGCCTGGGTTAGCTGGAACGCTCCGATCGGCTTGCCCCACTGCACGCGGGTCTTGGAGTACTCGAGCGCGCAGTCGAAGCAGGCGCGAGCCGCACCCATCGCCCCCCAGATGATGCCGAAGCGCGCCTCGGACAGGCAGGACAGCGGACCCTTCATCCCCGTGACCCCGGGCAGGACCGCGTCCGAGGGCAGGCGCACGTCGTCCAGTACGAGCTCGCTCGTCACCGAGGCCCTCAGCGACATCTTGAGATGGATGTCGTTCGCGCTGAACCCGGGGGTATCGGTGGGAACGAGGAACCCGCGAACCCCCTCGTCGGTATGGGCCCAGACGACGGCGACGTCGGCGATGCTGCCGTTCGTGATCCACATCTTCGTTCCGGACAAGGTCCAGTCGTCGCCGTCCTTCTTGGCGAAGGTTCGCATGTGGTTCGGATCGCTTCCGAAGTCAGGCTCGGTCAGGCCGAAGCAACCGATCAGCTCTCCCCGGGCCATGCCGGGGAGCCAACGCTCCTTCTGTTCGTCCGAGCCGTAGGTTCGGATGGGGAACATCGCGAGCGAACCCTGAACGCTGACGAAGGAACGCAGGCCGCTGTCGCCGGCCTCCAGCTCCAGACACGCGAGCCCGTAGGATACGGAGTTGGACCCAAGGCACCCGTAGCCGTCCAGATGCATACCCAGCAGCCCCAGCTCCCCCAGCTGAGGGATGAGCTCCTTCGGGAAGACGCCCTCCTCGAACCAGCCGGCGACGCCGGGCATGAATCTCTCGCCGACCCACTCTCGGACGAGGTCGCGGACCTGGCGTTCCTCCGTAGTGAGCAGCCTGTCGATGCTCAGAACGTCGAGCGGATCTATCGGGGCTCCCATGACCACCTAGCCTACCCGGGGGGTCCGGGCGACAGACCTTGTCCGTCTCGGCAAGAACGCTCGCGGCGCCCGCTCCCGGCCGTCCCGCGCCACGGCGTCTCGTTCTAGAGTCACGCCGTGCTGTTCCCGACGATCGACTTCGCGATCTTCTTCTGTCTCGTCTTCCTCGGGCACTGGCTGCTGAACCACCTGCCGCTTCCCTGGAAGCTGTTCATGATCGGGGCGAGCTACGTCTTCTACGCTTGGTGGAGCGTTGGGTTCGTACTTCTGCTTGCCGGCGTCTCGGCCCTTGCTCAGATCGGAGCGCTGGCAGTGGATCGCCAGGCCGACCCGAAGCGGAGGCGCGCCGCGACGGGCCTAGCGGTAGCGGCCTGCTTCGCACCACTCTTCTACTTCAAGTACTACGGATTCCTATCGCTCAACCTGACGAACGCGGCGCACAAGCTCGGGTTGAGCATCTCGCCCCCGCTGCTGGAGATCGCGCTGCCGGTGGGGATCTCGTTCTTCACCTTCATGGCCGTCGCCTACATCGTCGATGTCTCCCGACGGGAGTTCGCGCCGGCGAGCTGGGTCGACGCCTTCCTTTACCTGTCGCTGTTCCCCCATCTCGTAGCCGGGCCTATCGTGAGACCGAGCGAGCTGATCCCGCAGTTGGATGTCCGGCGTGACCAGAAGCACGTCGACGTGGCCGCGGCGGCATGGCTCATCTTCGGAGGCCTATTCAAGAAGGTCGTGGTTTCCAGCTACCTGGCCTCCGCCGTCGTAGACCCCGTATTCGGAGATCCCGCCCGCCACGGAACGTTCGAGGTCTTGCTCGCCGTGTACGCGTACGCGGTGGTCATCTACGCCGACTTCAGCGGATACACAGACATCGCGATCGGGATCGCCAAACTGCTGGGCTTCGAGTTCCCGCAGAACTTCGACCGCCCATACAGCGCCCGATCGCTGCAGGAGTTCTGGCGACGATGGCACATGACGCTGTCCCGTTGGCTTCGCGACTACCTGTACTTTCCGCTGGGAGGATCACGCGAAGGCGCCAGTCGCACCTACCTGAACATCCTGGCCACGATGGTTCTAGGGGGCCTCTGGCACGGAGCGGCCTGGACCTTCGTGGTCTGGGGCGCGCTCCACGGGGCGGGGCAGGTGCTGGGCCACGCCCGGCGGAGCATAAGGGTCGCCAACCAACTGCCGGAAGCCGAAGACGACGCGAGAACCGGTCGGTTGCAACGGCTAGCGACGTTCAACCTCGTTTGCCTCGGATGGGTCTTCTTCCGCGCGGACACGCTGGGAACCGCGTTCTCGATGCTTGGGCGCCTGGTCACCGGGTGGGGGGGACCGGTCCGCCTCGTGACCCCGGGTGTGGTTCTTACCGTCGCCGGGATGCTGGCGCTTCAGTTCGGCCCGCACGGAGCTGCCGAGGGACTCAAGGACCGGATCTCGCAGATGCGCCCGGTAGCCCTCGGAGCCTTGCTGGCCGTGGCCTTATTCGTGATCGTCGGCTTGGGACCGCAAGGCGTGGCCCCCTTCATCTACTTCAGGTTCTGATGAACGCGCGGGCGAAGACCTCGAGGCAGGACCGAGCGACCCGGAGAACGATACCGGCCGGAGGAGCGCTCGTTGCCATGCTCGTGTGCATCTCGCTCTGGAGTCTTCTGTCGGCACCGATGATGCATCGCGCGGCGGAGGCGTCCAACGACGGGGCGCGAAGGACCGCCGCGCTGGCTGCCCTCGCTCCTTTGAAGGCCATCAGCGACATCTCGCAACTGACCAAGATCACAGATGTCGCCCTCCAAGCGCTCGGACGAGACCCCGATGAGGATCCCGGTGGTCAGGTCTCGCTCGAGCCGGAGCCGCTGCCCACTTTCACCGGGGAGCCGCGCCCTACGGTCGAACCGACCGTAGATACGACCGCCCCGATGAGAGATCCGACCGGCAAGAACAAGCTTCGGGTTGCGGTCGTCGGCGACTCGCTGGCGGCCGGTCTCGGCTACGGCTCGGAGAGGATCTTCCGACCCGCGCTTGCCAAGGTCACCCGTCAAGGGCGCATCTCGACCGGACTCGCGCGCCCCGACTACTTCAACTGGCCTGGGGCGATGCGAGCGATCGTCGGTGGATTCCGGCCCGACCTGGTCATCATCATGCTCGGGGAGAACGACAATCAAGGCCTGCGGGCTCCCGATGGCAAGGAGGAGACTGCCATCGGAACCGTGGACTGGCCCGCCGCTTACCAGAACCGCGTCGAGAACCTGATGCAGCTCGCGGTTTCCGGCGGCGCCCGCGTCGTTTGGGTCGGCCTGCCCGCCGTGAAGGACGAAGCCCGCTGGGACTTCATCCGGCATCAGAACGAGATCTACGAGAGCGCTGCCGAGGTGGTTCCCAACGTCGCCTACCTGGATTCGTGGGAGCTGTTCGCAGCACCAGACGGCGGATACTCGGCCTTCTACCGCAGGAACGGCTTCATCCAGCTCGTTCGCGGCTCCGACGGCGTGCACTTCAATGCGACCGGATACGAGATCCTTGCGCGAGCCGTTGCCCTCACGGCTGCGAACGAGTTCGGCCTGAGCCGAGACGTCCTCGACAGCTAGCCGATCCTCAGACCTGGATCGGCACCTCGGGCAGATCCGCGAGCGCAGCCTCTTCCTCACCGGGGTCGAACTCGACTTCCGGCAGCCGATGGTTGAGATAGTCGTCGTAGGCCTGCATGTCGAAGTTGCCGTGGCCGCTCAGGTTGAACAAGATCACACGGGGCTCCCCCGCCTCGCGAGCCGCGACGGCCTCCTCGATCGCGCCCCGGATAGCGTGGCTGGATTCGGGGGCCGGGATGATCCCCTGGGTCTTGGCGAACATCATGGCCGCCTCGAACGCGCTGTTCTGGGTGTAGGCGGCGGCCTCCATGTGTCCCGCGCGAACGAGCAACGACAGCGACGGTGAATCGCCGTGATACCTCAGGCCTCCCGCGTGCACCGGCGCCGGCACGAATCCGTGACCAAGCGTGTACATCGGAACGATCGGCCCGATCATCGCGGTGTCGCCGTAGTCGTAGGCGAATACGCCCTTGGTCAGAGTCGGGCACGCTGCCGGCTCGGCGGCCAGGAAGCGCATGTCCGGGGTGTCCCCCCGAAGGCGCCCCGCCATGAACGGATACGCCAGTCCTGCGAAGTTCGAACCTCCTCCAACGCAGCCGATGACGACATCGGGGCGCTCGCCGGCCATATCCATCTGCTTCTGGGCCTCCAGGCCGATCACGCTCTGGTGCAGGAGGACGTGGCCGAGCACGCTGCCCAGCGCGTAGTTCGTGTCCTCGTGAGTCGCGGCGTCCTCAACGGCCTCACTGATCGCGATGCCGAGCGATCCGGTTGAATCAGGGTGAGCTCCTAGGATCGACTTCCCGCTGTTGGTCCTCTCCGAGGGCGAAGCGATGACCTCGGCACCGAATGTCTCCATGAAGATCCTGCGGTAAGGCTTCTGGTCGTATGAAGCCTTCACCATGTAGACGGTGCACTCCAGGCCGAAGAACGAGCAGGCCATGGACATCGCAGATCCCCACTGGCCGGCACCGGTCTCGGTCGCGATCCGGCGGACGCCCGCTTCCTTGTTGTAGTAGGCCTGCGGGATCGCGGTGTTCGGCTTATGCGAGCCGGCCGGCGAGACGCCTTCGTACTTGAAGTAGATGTGGGCGGGCGTCTTCAGAGCCTGCTCCAGCCGGGTCGCGCGGAAGAGCGGAGAGGGCCTCCACAACCCATAGGCGTCGATGACTTCCCCGGGGATATCGATCCACTGCTCGGTCGAGACCTCCTGGCCGATCAGCGCCATCGGGAACAACGGCGCCAGGTCATCGGGCCCGATCGGCTGCTTCGTCTGGGGGCTCAGGGGAGGAAGCGGCTGCATGCCCGCGCCGACTATGTCGGGCATCAGGTTGAACCAGGCGGAAGGGATGTCCTCTGGGGCCAGATCGAACCGGGTTCGTGCATCGACCATGGGAAGTACCTCCTCTTGTTCGGAAGATTCGAGACGCGAGCCTAACTCCGGTGGGCTAGTCTTGGCCAACCGACACGGAACCTCTTGGTCCTTACGTACGTCCTCAACCACGGCGGGCGCAGGAAGCGCCCTCAAGCATCCGAAAGGGGAACGAGATGGCCCGACCTTCCTACCGTGCCCTCGCCGCACTGGTGACGGCTACTTCCATGGTCGCAACCCTGGCCCAGGCGCCTGCGAGCGCCAACGGCGGTCCGACGCTAAGGCTCGTGCGGGCCCAGGCGGAAGTCACGATCTACCGCAGGGGACCGTGGCCGGTTCCTCTCGATATCGGCGTCTACGCGGCCGCCGTCAACGGGGACTTCGAGCTGCAGGCCGCTCGGCAGGACTACGACCACCCCATAGTGGTGACTCAATGGGACGGCGGAGTGCCGATCCAGACCCTTCCGGACGGAACCGCAGACGGCTGGAACGGCCTTGCCAACTTCTTCGACGTCACAGTCACGAACTCCAACGATGTGGTCCGGCTGAATGCGACACAGACGTTCTGCCCGGCCATGTACGGGCGTCAGCGCATCGATGACTCCGGCCCCGACCGATCCAGATTCCCCTACTACGGTTGCGGGGGTAACCCGCTCGCCCTCGGCAATGTCTGGGGCATCGACCAGGGATGGTCCTTGAACGCCTTCGACCCGTACGGCTACTACTACGGCTACTACGGTGAGGCCCCGGTCACCTACTTCATGGGCAAGGACGGGCACTTCACCGTGGACGTCGCGATCGGCTCCGAATACCGCAGCCTGTTCGGCATCTCGGAGACGGACGGCACCGTCCAGGTGGGGGTAACAATCGTCACCGATCGCCGCTGCCATTGGCCCTGCTACGGCCGCGGCGGACGCTTGGCAGGCGCTGCCAAGAGCAGCAACAGCCTCGAACCGGCCGGGCAGAGCCCCACGATGGGTGTCCCGGTAACGACGAGCCCCGATCCGGCTTCGCTGCCGGACCTTCAGGTCTTGCCACCATGGAACATCGGCATCTCGTTCCGTAGGAACGGTTCTCAGTACCTGACGTTCTCGGCCAATGTCTGGAACGAGGGGCCCTCGCCGCTGATGGTTGAGGGCTACCGTCAACCCGACACCGATGTCATGGATGCATACCAGTACTTCTACGAGAATGAAGCCGTGGTGGGACGAGCACCCGTCGGAACGATGGAGTACGACGAGCGCGACGGCCACACGCACTGGCATTTCCAGGACTTCGCTGGCTACTCGCTGCTGGATTCGACTGGGACTCTGGTCGTGCGCAGCACGAAGGAGGCGTTCTGTCTCGTACCTACCGATGCGATCGACCTGACCCAGCCCGGTGCGAACTGGCTGCCGTCCTCGATCGGCCTGGGAACGGCGTGCGGAGGGGAATCGGCGATCTGGGTGCGCGAGACCCTGGACGCCGGATGGGGCGACACCTACACCCAGTGGGTGCCGGGGCAGTCCTTCGACATCACGGATCTTCCAAACGGCCGGTACTTCGTCCGCGTTGAGGCCAACCCGAACGGGAACCTGTACGAGCGCGATTCAACGAACAACATCGTCGACCGGAAGGTGTCGATCCGAGGCGAAGGCATCGGCCGCCACGTCGTCGTTCACCCCTGGCACGGGATCGACACGGAGTACTGCTACTACTGCTACTGAGCCGGCACGGCTCTTAGTTGACGAACGCGATCGGCCGGGCGGAAACGCCCGGCCGATCGCGACAGAGGGCTCGGGCAGCTACTCGACCGTGGGCGTGGCTGCGATCTCTATCCAGCCGTCGACAGACCGCACGGAGAACACTGGTACCGGGTCAGACGCGGGACCTTCGAGCGGTTCTCCGCTTTCGACGTCGAAGACACTTGCGTGGCAGGGGCACTCGACAGTCGTGTCACGGTCGTTGAGTTCGCCCTCGGCAAGAGAGCAGCCCTGATGGGTGCACTCGTCGCCGAAAGCGAAGAGGCGGTTCTCGACGTGAGCGACCGCCACGCGACCGTAGGGGATCTCGAAGGAGCGAACCTCACCGTCGGGTACCTCCGCGAGTGCGCCTACTCGGATGTAATCCAACGGGTCCCCCTTCAGGCTCTCGCACTCAAGCGGCGAACGGCCGAGTAGGACCGTTGAAGCACGGTTACGCCGCCGAGTCCTGCCAGAAGTATCAGAACTGGCCGGAGAGCTCCCGGGACGGCAAGCCCGACGATCGTGGCGATGTATCTCTCGAGCCGCTGGAACAACCCTTCGCTGAGAGAGATCCCGGCGGCCTCGGCCTCGGCGCGAAGGTGACTTACCAACAAGGTCACGATCAGGGTCACCAATGCCAGGGCGGCGTCGAAGTCCCTCCCCTGAGCTGCGAGCGACCAGAAAAGGCAGGAGAAGACGATCGCGTCGGCAACCCGGTCCAGGACCGAATCCATGAAGGCGCCCGCACGCTTGTCCTCCCCGCGCAGACGGGCGATCGACCCGTCGAAGACATCCGCAAGCCCGGCCGGGATCAACAGCGCCGCCGGCAGTAACCGTTCGCCCCGCACGAGCAGCACACCGGCTGCCACGTTGATCGCCAGCGAGGCGAGCGTTAGCTGCCATGGGCGAACACCCATCCGATACAGACCGGCCAGGATGGCTTTGTAGGGCCAGCCGAACAGCCGCGTCATCGTGCTTCCTGCGACGCTGGGGTTCTCACGAGGGTCGGGCATGTCCCGGACCCTTGGAGCCTCAGGTCTGCCGGGCTCGGACACTAGGCGCGCCTATCCGTGAGGGTCGAAGCGGACGACGACGTAGCGGAAATCCCCACCCGGAGCCTCGTACAGGATCTCTTGGTCGACCCGTGCGCCCATCAGCGCCTTGCCCAGCGGAGATGTCGTCGTGACGGTTCGCGCGCCCGCGGCCCGTTCCTCGGCCTGAAGGGCGAGCAGATAGGTTTCCTCATCCGGGTCGTCCTCGTCCAACGGGCGGATCGTGACGAGCATCCCCGGGCCGACCTCGTCACTGGACTCGGGGGCCTCGATGATCTCGGGGTCGCGGACCATATGCTGCAGGACCCGGATACGTGCCTCCATCAGGCCTTGTTCGTTCTTCGCGGCGTCGTACTCAGCGTTCTCGCGGATGTCGCCGTGTTCGCGCGCCGCCTTCAGACGCTCGGCTATGTGATCTCGACCACCGATCACCAACGCGTCCAGTTCAGCCTTCACACGCTGGTACGCGGCCAGGGTGAGGGTGGAGGTCGGCTCGTGACCCTGCTTGCGAGGAGGGCGATTGCGAAGCTCTTCGGGCAGTTCGACCATGCGAGCGAATCTAGCAGCCGACAGCGGTTGCTAGCTCTGCGCATCCCCCGGAAGGGATACCCGGAACGACGAGCCGCCCCCCGGCCGCTCCTCGACCCATGCGCGTCCGCCGTGAAGTTCGGCGAAGCGAGCGACGAGCGTGAGACCGATCCCGCTGCCCGGCGCATGCGCAGACGGCGTCGGTCCGCGCTCGAAAGCGTCGAAGATCGAGTCACGCATCTCCACCGGGATCCCAGGGCCCTCATCGTCGACGCGGATCAGCGCCCCCCCATCTGACGGCTCAACGATCACCCAGATACCGGCTTCTTTCGGCGTGTGCCTCGCCGCGTTGACCAGCAGGTTCTCGATGATCCTCTCGACCTTCGGAGCGTCCAGTTCTACGACGAACCTGGAGACCTCGGTCTGGATCGAGCGGCCGATCAACACCTCCGACTCGGCAACGACCCTCGCGACCAACCGGGCGAGGTCGACGGGCTCCCGCTTCGGCTCCAGGGCTCCGCTGGAGAGCCGGTCCAGATCGAGCAGGTCCGTGATGAGTCGCGAGAGCTTCTGAGCGTTCACTGCGATGCGATGAACCAGGTCCCGAGAGTCCTCGTCGGACAACTGCACGTCCGGGCTGTCGAGCATCACAGCGCTTCCCAGGACCGTCGCCAGGGGAGTCCTCAGATCGTGCGAGACGGCTTGCAGGAACGTGTTCTTCATCTCGTCCAGGGCGCGCAGTCTCGCGGTGGCCTCCCGCTCGAGATCGAGCGCGTGTTCCAGTTCCTGCTCGGCGAGCTTGAGGCTCGTGATGTCGAACATCACGCCGCTCCAGAACTTCGGATCGCCGCGCTCATCCCGGACGATCTCGGCCTCGTCCCGAACCCACACAATGCGACCGTCGGGGCGAACCATGCGGTACTCGATGCGGAAGGGCTCGAGGGTTTCGTCCGTGCGGGCGTCCTCGTCCACAACGCGTTCGCGGTCCTGGGGATGGATCATCTTCTCCCAGAGGAACTCTTCTCGATAGGCGCTTGCCGTCACTCCGAATATCTCCTCGACCGCGGGACTCGTGTAGAGGGCCCTGTACTCGTGCGTGGGCTCGTTGATGTAGACGACGGCGGGGATCTGCTCGACGAGCGTCTTGTAGAGATCTTCGGCCTGGCGGCGGCTTCGCTCGGTCTCGCGGCGTGCGATGGCGGCACCCAGGGTGCTGGCCGCGATCCGCAGGGCATCGGACTCGGCGCTGGTCCAACTCCTCTCGCGAACGCAATCGTCGAATCCGATGTTGCCCCACCACTGCTTGTTCACCAGGATCGGGACGATGATGATCGAGAAGATGCCCTGCGGCTCAAGGAAGTCCCGCTCGGCCTGCGGGAACTCCCGGATCAGCCCCTGAATGATCGCGCCGGCAGACATGACCTCCAGCCAGCGACCCAGACCTGCATCGCCCCAACGCTGGTTCTGCATCACGGGGTTGTCGATCTCGGGGTGGATGCCGGGGGCGCACCACTCGTAGATCTGACTGGTCGTGTGCGCGCCGTCGGGATCGACGCCGGACTTGAAGATGTAGACGCGGCTCGCTTCGGCCGCCTCGCCCAGCCGGGCCAGCACCTCACCGATGCCCTCGGTCCAGTCGTCAGCCTCCAGGAATCGTCCCGCGGCGAAAGCGACCGACTCCAAGATCGCGTCGCGGCGGCTCGGTGCTTGGCTCAAGTCCTCATCCCTCCGAGGAGAAGTAGATGTTCTTGACCTCCGTGTAGAGATTCACGGCGTGCATGCCCATCTCGCGGCCGAAGCCGCTCTGCTTGTACCCGCCGAAAGGCGCCTCCGTATGGACGCTCGAGGACGAATTGACACTGAGGTTGCCGCTGCGGATCGACTTGGCAACTCGGATGGCGCGTGCGAGGTCGCGCGTCCAGATGCTGCCCGACAGGCCGTATGGAGAGTCGTTGGCGAGCCGGATCGCCTCGTCTTCAGTATCGAACGGGATCACGCAGGCGACCGGACCGAAGATCTCCTCCTGCGCGACGCGCATATCGTTGGCCACGTCGGCCAGGACCGCCGGGCGCATGAAGTAGCCCGGTTCGTCGGGTACCTGTCCGCCGGTGACCCGGCGAGCCCCTTCGGCCGATCCGATCTCCAGGTACTCGAGCGAGGTGGCGCGCTGGCCCTCGGAGATGAGCGGACCCATCTCGGTCGCCTCCTCCAGGGGGGCGCCGACCACGATGGCGTCGACGGCGGCGGCGAAGCGCTCGATGAAGTCCTCGTATACGGCGCGCTGGACGAACGAACGCGACCGGGCGCAGCAGTCCTGGCCGGCGTTGTCGAATACCGACCAGACGGACTTGGCTACGCAGAGATCCATGTCGGCATCGGAGAAGACGACGTTGGCCGACTTCCCGCCGAGCTCCAGCGAAACGCGCGTGATGTTCTGAGCCGCAGCTTGCATCACGCGCGTGCCGACTTCCGTCGACCCGGTGAACGAGATCTTGGAAACGCGGGGATCGGAGATCAACGCGGCGGCCGTGGTCGAGCCCGGACCAGGGATCACGCTGAGAGCGCCGTCCGGCAAGCCGGCCTCAGCGAGGATCCGCGCGAGTGCGAGCGCGGTGAGAGGCGTCTGCGAAGCCGGCTTGACGATCGCGGTGTTCCCACATGCGAGCGCCGGCGCGATCTTCCAGGACGCGATCACGGCCGGGAAGTTCCACGGAGTGATCAGCGCGCAGACCCCGACGGGTTCCCGCAGCGTCACGTCGATGCCCGGAGGGACGATCGGGATGGTCTCGCCGGTGATCTTGTTCGCCGCGCCGCCCCAGTACTCGAAGACGTTGGCCGCTATGTCGATCTCGGCGCGGGCCGAGGAGATCGGCTTGCCGCCGTTGCGGGCCTCGAGCACGGCCAGCTCCTCCTGGCGTTCACGGATCAGGAAGGAGGCCTTGGTCAAGACGCGTCCGCGCTCGCGCGCGCTCATCCGTGGCCAGGCGCCCTCGGCGAAAGCCTTCGCGGCCGCGGTGACCGCCAGGGCGGCATCCTGCGGACCGGCTTCCGCAACCTCGGCCATCGGAGCCGCGGTTCCCGGCTCGATCACCTCGAAGGTCTTGCCGTCGGCGGAAGCGGAGGTCTGCCCCCCGAGCATCAGCAGTTCCATCAGGACTCCTTCGTTTGCGGGCTTGCCGATACTAGAACCTCGTCGCGAACGGGCATAAGTCGCGACCGAGGGTTCAGGCGCCGACTTGACTCGGAAAGTGCCTGGTCAGTAGCCTCAGCGCCTCTCACCCACCCCATCTGGAGGCCAACGATGTCCCGACCCGATGTTCTGATAACCCGTCCGATCATGTCCGGCCCCCTGGCCACTCTGCAAGAGCGCTGCGAGGTCACCGTCCACGAGAACGATTTCGGCATCCCTCGCGATGAGCTGCTCCAGGTCGTCGCCGGTCGGGACGCCGTCATCACGATGCTCACCGAGAAGGTCGACGCCGAATTCCTGGCCGCGGCGGGCCCACAGCTGAAGATCGTGGCGAACCACGCGGTCGGTTTCGACAACATCGTGGTGCCCGATTGCACGGCGGCCGGAGTCATGGCGACGAACACCCCCGACGTTTTGACCGAGACGACGGCCGACACCGCCTTCGCCCTGCTGATGGCGGGTGCCCGCCGCGTCGGCGAAGGCGAGCGATTCCTGCGTAGCGGAACCAGGTGGATATGGGGCCCGCTGATGATGCTGGGCCAGGACGTTCACCACAAGACCATCGGCATCGTCGGCTTCGGTCGGATCGGTCAGGCCGTCGCCCGTCGAGCCCGGGGCTTCGGCATGAACGTGATCTACGCCGACGCCTTCAAGCTCCCCGACGAAGTTGAGGCGGAAACGAGCGCCGTCCGCCGCGACCTGGACGACCTGCTCGAGGAGGCGGACTTCGTCTCGATCCATACGAACCTCACCCCCGAGACGCGCCACCTGTTCGGTGCCGAGCAGTTCAAGCGGATGAAGGACACGGCGGTTCTGGTCAACACCTCACGCGGCCCGGTGGTCGATGAGGCCGCGCTGGCCGACGCCCTCGAGTCCGGCGAGATCTTCGCCGCCGGACTCGACGTCTTCGAGAACGAACCGGCTGTCAACGAGAAGCTGCTCGGGCTGGAGAACGCCGTCGTCATCCCGCACCTGGGCAGCGCGACGGTCGACACCCGTAACGCGATGGGCGCCCTAGCCGTTGAGAACGTCTTCGCAGCCCTGGACGGCGACCGACCACCGACCCTCCTGAACCCCGACGTCCTCGACTGAGGCACCTCCTGCCCTCGCCGCGTACCCTGGCCGGGCCCGCGGATAAGAAGGAGCACATCATGCGTCTCGAAGGCAAGGTTGCGCTGATCACCGGTGGTGGAAGCGGCATGGGAAAGGTCGCGTCCGAGCTGTTCGCCGCCGAGGGAGCCAAGGTCGTCCTGACGGACGTGAACGACGAGGGCGGCGCGCAGACGGCTGCCGGCATCGGCGACAGCGCCCTCTACGTTCACGCCGATGTCTCTAAGGAGTCCGACGCGAAGGCGATGGTGGACACGGCCGTCGAGCGCTTCGGACGGCTCGACATCCTCTACAACAACGCGGGCGTGATGCTGCCGGCCGACGGATCGGTCGATACGACCGACGAATCGGTCTGGGACACGACCCTGGCGGTCAACGTCAAGGGCGTGGCTTTCGGTTGCAAGTACGGCGTGCCGGCGATGATCGCGAGTGGAGGCGGCTCGATCATCAACGTGGCCTCGTTCGTCGCCTGGCTGGGCGCGGCTACCTCGCAGACCGCCTACACGGCCTCCAAGGGCGCGGTTCTGGCCATGACGCGGGAGATCGCCGTCGAATACGCGCGCAAAGGCGTGCGCTGCAACGCCCTCTGCCCGGGCCCCATCGAGACCCCCCTGCTGATGCAGCTGTTGTCCGACGACGCCAAGCGACAGCGCAGGTTCGTCCACATCCCGATGGGACGGCTCGGCCAAGCCGAGGAGTTGGCCAAAGCCGCATTGTTCCTGGCTAGCGATGATTCCTCGTACATGACGGGGTCATCGCTGATCGTTGACGGCGGGATCACGGCCGCGTACGTCACACCCGAGGACTGAGTTCGACTACTCGCTGAAGACGGGCCGAAGGGCGTCGTAGACCGACCTGTACTTCGCGTACGCCTCGTCATAGACCGGGCGCGTCGATGGATCGGGCTCCTGAACCTCGGGACGGAAGGCGACGAAAGCGCCAACCGCGTCGGCGACGCTACCGTGCAGTCCCGCACCGACCGCTGCCAAGATCGCGGCTCCCGTCGCCGTCGTCTCCACCGAGACCGGTACATGAACCGGCAGGCCGGTCACGTCGGCCTTGATCTGTCTCCACAACGGGCCCTTCGCGCCGCCTCCAACGATCGTGAGCCGTCGGATATCCAGACCGGAGGTGCGCATCGCCCCGAGGATGTCGCGCAGGGCGTAAGCGCTCCCCTCCAAGATCGCCCGGGTCATGTGGTCTCTCGTATGAGCCAGCGTGAGTCCGTAGAAGACTCCCCGCGCCGCCCCGTTCCACTCCGGCGCCATCGCGCCCTGCATACAGGGCAAGAAGATCAGGCCCTCCGAGCCGGCCGGGACCTGGCCGGCCTCCGTTGTCAGGAGGTCGTAGGCGTCGCCGAGGCCCACGGCCTCCGCGTCGCGCTCGAGCGGTGCGAACTGGTCGCGCCACCACCGAAGATTCCCGCCCGAGACGAACCCGGGGTTCTCGAGCAGCCATGCATCGGGGTCGGCGTGAGGGTGACACTCGACGAGCATCGTCGGATCCTCGCGGGGCTCGGCGCTTGCCGCGCAGACCGGCTCCGCCGTTCCGACCACATCGCAAACATCACCGGAGGCGTACACACCAGCTCCCAGGGTCGCGGCCATCTCGTCACCGCATCCGATCGCCACACGAGTGGAGGGATCCAGCCCGCTCTCCTGCGCGAAGGCCGCCGTCACGGTGCCGACCACGTCGAGGCTTCGGCCCAGTGCAGGCAGCATCCCCTCGTCGATCCCGGTGGCCTCCAGGGCTGCCTTCGACCAGCCCCGGGTCCGGGGGTCGAGCAAGGCCAACGAGGACGCGTTCGAGTGATCGACCGCAAGGACACCCGTCACGGCGCGAAGCACATAGGACCCCGGCGGCATGATGTGGGCAGCGCGAGCCCACGCCTCGGGCTCCTGGTCGCGCACCCACAACGCCTTGAACACAGCATGAGAGGAGTCCAGGTTCGCGCCGACGGCCCGATAGAAGTCGGTGGGCGCCATGCGCCCGGCCAGCTCGGCGGCCTGCGCCTCGGCACGGCGGTCCATCCAGATCATGGCCGGTCGCACCGGCCTGCCGGCCGCGTCGGTGACCACCATCCCGTCCAGCTGCGTGCCGAACGACATGCCGACGATCGCCTCGGCTCCACCCTGGCATTCCGCCACGAGCCGCCTGCACGCGCGGATCGCAGCCGCCGTCCACTCGTCGGGGTCCTGTTCGGCCCATGTCGGACGGGGGAACGACAAGGGGTAGGTCTCGTAGGCGGACGCGATCAGCGTGCCGTCGGCAGAGTAAAGAGCAGCGTTCGTGCCCTGGCTGCCGACATCGCAGCCGATCACGTAACTCACGGAACGATCACCATCTTGAGACCGGTCCCCGCCCGGATCGTCTCGAACGCCTTACCGATCTGCTCCAAGGGCCAGCGATGCGTGACGACCTTTGCGAGTTCGCCCTGCTTGCGATCGAGATAGTCCATCGTGATCGCGTACTGGCGATGCGTCGCGCCGTAAGCGCCTCGGATGCTCAGCTCCTTGTAATGGAGCTCGTTCATGTCGAGTGGACTCACCGGATCGTGCTTCGGCAACCCGGCGAAGTAGACGACGGTAGCGCGCTTGGCCGCCATCTCCAGCGCCGCCTGCTGCGCGGGTTTCGCGGGAGCTGCCACGCTCACGCGCTCGGCGCCGTGGCCTCCCGTCCGCGCGAGAACCTCCTGCACGCCGTTGTCCTCACCCGCGACCCAGGCCTCGTCGACGACGTGCCCGATCGCATCGAGGGCGATCTTCAATCGTTCTCCGCTCACGTCGGTCATGTACACCTTCGAGGCGCCCTGGTCGCGCGCCATCACTGCCTGCCAGCAGCCGATGGGTCCGGTGCCGACTATCACCACGGTGTCACCGAGCTTGACGTCCAACTGCTCCATGCCGTTCAACGCGCAGGCGAAGGGATCGGCCACGGTGGCAAGGTCCGAAGGCAGTTCGGGAGGAAGCGGGATCAGGTTCTTCATCGCGATGGGCGGCACGCCGGCCCGCTCCGCGTACGCCCCCGGGAACGGGTCGTAGCCATAGAGCAGGTGGTGCTCGCATAGGTTCTGGAACCCTTCAAGACACCATCGGCAAGTGCCGCAAGTCAGGATCGAACCGAGGAACACCCGGTCGCCCTGGGAAACTCCGGCCGGCAGCAGCGCTTGCGGGCCCACCTCGTCGAGCACTCCTACGGGCTCGTGGCCGAGCTGCCATGGAGGCGGAGCCTTCGGATCGCCGTTGAAGAAGGTGCGGGCGTCGGTACCACAGATGCCGCAGGCCTCCACGCGAAGGACCGCCCCCGCCGGATCGCAGACCGGCTCCACGGCGTTCTCGCGCACTTCCACCTCGTTGACCGCGGTCATGAACGCGGCCCGCATCAGGCGCTCTCCTCCTGCAACGCGGCGAGTGCTTTCTCGGCGCTCCATCTCTCGCGGATGACCCGGGCCAGTGCCCGCGTGATCGCCTCGGGGTTGGAGTGCATGAAGATGTTCCGTCCTACCGAGCAGCCGATCGCCCCGGCGGAGATGGCCTGCTCCATCCGCGTTAGGAGTTCTCCGTCCGCCAGACGCGAGCCGCCGGCCAGCACCACGGGGATGCCGTTCGCCGCCTCGACGCACTTAGCGAAGGAGTCCTGATCGCCCGGCCAGTTCGTCTTGACGATGTCTGCGCCGAGTTCGGCGCACAGGCGGACGTTGCGGCGCAGGTACTCGAACCCGTACTGCTGCTTCAGCTCCTCGACGGTGGCGTAGGTGGTCGGGAACTCGGCCTCGGCGATGAAGGGCATCCCGAGGGTCGCGCACTCTCGGCCGACCGCCGACAAGATGTCGAGCATCCCTGCCTCGGTGTCGCCTCCGAGCGCGGTGAAGAGCACGACCGCGTCGGCGCCCAGCTTGAGCGCCTCCTCGACCTCGGCGATCTGAACGATCTGCGGCCGCTCGCCGCCGGGGTCGGCACTCGCCGAGAGGAGCATCGCGAGCGAGGTCGTCGGCGAGAACCCCTCGTGAGCCACGCGGATCATGCCCTTGCTCATCATGATCACATTGGCTCCGCCCGCCACGGTCTCCCTTGCTCGCGCCGTGATGTCCGCGAGCGGTTCGAGGAAGACCGGCGAGGTCATCCCGTGATCGAGCGCGCAGATGACCGATACCCCCGCTGGGTCGATCACGCGCTTCATCCTCATCGCCTTGCCCACACTCATGTCGATCTCCTCCCAGGTCCACGTCTAACCACGCTGAACTCGAACGCCTTCGCCAAGTGATGTTCCTCCGACAGCAGCAGTGGTTCTCCCTCCGTGCTGTAGTCGATCTGCCTCAGGTAGAGCAGCATCTCGCCGAGCTTGGCACTCAGTCGCTTCGCGAGTGCTTCGTCTGCCCGTTCCGGACTCACGGTCACGATGCCGTGCGCGACCGGGCGCCCGTGACGCTCCAAGATCTCGTACAGAGAGCCATCCAGCGGCATCGAAGCGAGCTCGGAGACCGCCAAACGCGTGGCCGATATGACATCGCGCGAGAACACCACGGGCGAGCCGTCGGCGGTGCGCACGCGCTCCAGGATCACGACCGGGTCTCCCTGCGCCAGGTCGAGGGCTCCGGCCTCATCGCCGGTCGCCGACGACATGTGGATCGCGCTCTGCGCGGTCCCGGGCTGCATCCCCGCGGCGCGGATCGCCTCGGTAACTCCGAAATTCACGTCCAGGTTGTTGCGGAGCCTGGGCCTGTGCGTGGCATAGGTGCCGGCGCCGCTGCTGCGAGTGACGAATCCGTCTTCTTCGAGCGACCGCAGGGCCTCGCGGAGAGTGGCTCGGGAGACCCCGAGCTCCTCTGCCAGGTCGGGCTCGGGAAGCAACTTGGACCCGGGGGCGATACTGCCGCTCGCTATCCGGGCGGCCAGCTCCTCCCGGACCCGGAACGACAATCGCTTCTTCATCGGTCAACGCTACCTTTGTCTGACAAACATCGTCAACACGGCGGGCGAACCGCCACACGGCCCGCCTCCGCTCGGTGTTTGACAGACAAACCGGTCTGTGGCTCGATACGCGCTGAAAACCGGGAGTCACTCTCGGTTGGGAGGAGGGGGCATGTCCGAACGCAAGCATGGCTCGGTCACCTACCAGGAAGTAGGCGACGAGTACTTCCAGCAGCGAGGTCTGAAACGCCACGCTCGGGTGTGGTCGCTTTGGGCCCTGGGTGTGGCAGCCGTTATCTCCGGTGACTTCTTCGGCTGGAACCTCGGTTTGCTCTCCGGAGGGTTCGGCGGCCTGGCGATCGCCACGGTGATCATCACGGTGATGTACATCGGCCTGTGCTACAGCATCGCCGAGATGTCGCCGGCCCTGCCTCACACGGGCGGTGCGTACTCGTTCGGGCGATCGGCGATGGGGCCGTGGGGTGGATTCATCACCGGGCTCGCGGAGAACATGGAGTACGTCGTGACGCCGGCGGTCGTCGTCGTGGCGATCGGCGCCTACATGAACGCGATCTTCATCGATCTGTTCAACGTCGACGTCCCGCTGCAGGTTTGGTGGCTGATCGCCTACGTGATCTTCGTCGGCATCAACGTCATAGGTATCGAGGCGACGATGCGCTTCACGGTCGTGATCTGCATCCTGTCGCTGCTCATCCTCGGAGTGTTCTTCGTGGCGGCGCTTACGGACTTCAGCGTAAACCACCTGACGAACATCCCGCCGGAACCGGGCAACTCCAAGTGGCTGCCCTTCGGCGTAGAGGGGATCTTCAAGAACCTGCCGTTCGCGATCTGGTTCTACTTGGCGATCGAAGAGCTACCCCTGGCCGCCGAGGAATCGCACGATCCGAAGAGGGACATCCCCAAGGCGACGATGTGGGGCCTGGGTGCCCTGATCATCGCAGGCGTGCTCACGCTGATCCTGAACACCGGCACCTCCTCCGGCGCGGCCGGGATCGGTGCCACGGCGGAGCCGCTGTTCCAGGGATTCAAGGACATCTTCGGCGAAGGAACGGCTGCGGCGCTGCTGGCGCTGGTCGCGGTGATCGGTCTAGTGGCGAGTTTCCACACGATCATCTTCGCCTACGGCCGCAACATCTACTCGCTGTCGCGTGCCGGCTACTTCCCTCGCTGGATGTCCATCACCCACGGTAAGCGCAAGACCCCTTACGTCGCCCTGCTCCTCGGCGGCGTGGTCGGTTACGGGCTCGCGTGGTGGATCAACGAGTCGACCGGAACCAACACCGGAGCGGCCCTGCTGACCATGGCGGTGTTCGGAGCGGTGATCTCGTACTTCATGCAGATGCTGTCGTTCGTCCTGCTCCGCAGGAACCTGCCCGACATCGACAGGCCGTATCGCAGCCCGGTGGGAATAGCCGGCGCTGTCGTCGCGGGCGCGATCGCTCTGATCTCGCTCGTGTCCCTCTACCTGGACAAGACCTACCGGCCCGGAGTGATCGGAACGGCGATCTGGTTCATCCTGGGTCTCGTCTACTTCGCCGTAGCAGGCCGTCACAAGCTCGTCCTGTCCCCCGAGGAGGAGTTCGCTCTGACTCAGGGCGCGAAGGGCGATCCCGAGACCGAGGGTCTCGGCGGCATGCACGTAGACGAGGTCAAGGACTAAGGTCATCCGGTTCGCGGAGCTGGA
>JANPEZ010000132.1:0-2294 GCA_031423155.1 Actinomycetes bacterium | reverse complement strand
CCGCTCGGCATCTTGATAGACGCGAGCGTCTCGTCGGTGACATCGCGCATCTTCCAGGCGACGAGGTCGCGCTGGCGTTGAAGGTAGCCGAGCAGGGTGGTGCGCTCGTCCCCTGTGTGCGCGGGCTCGGTTACGCCGCCGCGGACGCCGTTGGCGGTTCCGGACCCCTCAGTTTCCGCAGCCACAGCTACCTCCGCAGCAGCCACCGGCGGCGGGAGCGGCGCTCGCGCTTCCGGTCGATGCGGAGAACGAGAAGCGCCGCCGCACCCGGTCACTTCCACACGAAGGACACGCCAGCGCCGTATCGACGCCGCCGCCCGTCATCGATCGCCGCTCCTCGAATGGGTGCTCGCAGGCCAGGCAGAGGTACTCGTAGGTCGCCATGCCACTCACGGTACGAGTGGTGGAGACCTGCCGCAACCCCGTGCGTGCAGGAAGTCCGGTCGGCGCCGCGTGCGCTTTTTTCCGGATTCCTCTAGCCTCCGACCTCAGGAGGGGATCGACATGACCATGACGGTAGAGACGGCGTCCACGCTTCCCAGGCTCGCGCTCATCGGGGGCCGGTGGGTGGAAGGCAGTGCCGGCACCTTCGAGGTTCGTAACCCGTACTCCGGCGAGGTCGTCAACGAGGTCGCGCGCTGCTCCCCCGCCGACGTCGACCTGGCGGTCGCGGCTGCGTCAGCCGCTCAGCCCGCCTGGGCCGCGATGCCGCTCATCGAACGGGTCAAGATCCTGCGCCGCATCAACGCGCTGTTCGTCGAGAGGGCCGAACCGATCGCCGAGGTACTGGTCAAGGAGATCGCCAAGACGATCACCGCCAGCCGCGAGGAGGTCCACGAGTACGCCGCCCCCGCCTGGCAGAAGGCCGGGGAAGAGGCCCTCCGTCACAGGGGTCTGTCTTTCCCCTCGACCCAGGAGCAGACGAACAACAAGCGGCTCGTGTTGACGCACCGGCCGCTCGGCGTCGTCGGCGCCATCACGCCGTACAACTTCCCGACCGACATCTCCTCGATCGCGCTGTCTCACATCGTGGCGGCGGGCAACACGGTCGTGTGGAAGCCCTCGGAGTTCGCGCCGACCTCCTGCGCGATGGTCGCGCAGATGTTCGCCGAGGCCGGCCTGCCCGACGGCGTCATCAACGTCGTTCAGGGCTTCGGTGACGTCGGCGCCGCGATCGTCGAGCACCCCGGCGTGAAGGGCATCTTCTTCACCGGTTCGACGGCCACGGGGCGCACCATCGCCGTCAAGGCGGCGCTCAAGCCCCAGCTACTGGAGCTCGGGGGCGACGGGCCGTTCATCATCCTGTCCGACGCCGACATCGACGCCGCAGTGGAGGGCGCCCTCAACGGCTGCTTCTACTACGGCGGCCAGGTCTGCACCTCGGCGGAGCGCCTGATCGTCCACTCGGACGTCCACGACGAGTTCGTCGAGAAGTTCCGGGCCGGAACCGCGCAACTCAAGATCGGCGACCCAGCGCTGGAAGACACCGACATGGGTCCGCTCTGCAACCCCGCCACGCTGAAGCGGGTCGTCGAGCATGTCGAGGACGCGCGCGCGAAGGGCGCGACGATCGAACAGTTCGGCCCGCAGGAGGGACTCTTCTACCCGGCAACGCTGCTGACGGGCGTCACGCCCGACATGCGGATCGCGCAGGAGGAAACGTTCGGACCCGTCGCCCCGGTTATGAAGGTGGACTCGGTCGCCGAGGCCATCGCCGTCGCGAACTCCAGCGAGCTGGGCTTGATCGCATCTTTGTGGACCCGCGACCTGGCCAGCGCCTGGCGCGTCGGCGAGGCCCTGCAACACGGATCGGTCAACATCAACGAGACGAGCAACTACTGGGATCAGCTGGCCCCCTTCGGCGGCGCCGGCAACAGCGGCGTGGGCCGTGAACTCTCCCAGTGGTTCCTGGAAGCCTTCACCGAGCGCAAGCTGCTGGTCTTCGACCTGGGGGACGAGGAGCACCACGACCGCCGCGCCCTCGGCGGCTGGTAGAGGGCCGCTCAGCCGCTCCGCTTGAAGGTTCGAGCCAGCAGCGCCGCGCCCGCGATGACGGATGCGATGCCGACCCACATCCAGAACGGCGAGCCCGTCATGACGCTGCCTTTCAACGTGCCGTATCCCTGGAACGCGAAGACGGCTCCCACCATGACGAGGATCACGCCGACGATGACAGGCCCCTTCTTCATGCGCCCACTGTAAGTGGTGTTCACCGCTCGAAGCAGAGTGCTTCGGCGTACTCGGCGAACCGCTCGGTCGGCTCGATGCTGCCGGGGCGCGCGGGCTTGCCGGTG
>JANPEZ010000131.1:0-1889 GCA_031423155.1 Actinomycetes bacterium | reverse complement strand
TGGGGTCCGCCGATGCTTCAAAATCTCGTGAGCCCGTAGAGCAGCCTGCTCGACGAGATCCCTGAGTTTGAAATCGAGCGTGACCTCGACGCGGCGTCGGGTCTTGCCGTAGAACAGCGCCCCCTTCGACACCTCGGTGCCCAGCATTTCTTCGAAGCAAAGGGCTTGCGCACAAAGCTGAATCTCATCGGCCCGATGGGACTTGGGCTGACCCCGCTTGTACTCGACTGGGTACGGTCGCCAGCGTCCTCGAGACGTCGAAAGCGCGACTCCGCGCTCATCCCTGCGAAACTCGACGACATCCGCCCGTCCGACGAGACCGATCCTCAGGCACCGGAGAGGAACGGCACGGGCGATCCTGAGGTCCGAACGCGACTCGGAGCCCGCGGTGTCGACTTGTTCGTGCAGATGGCGGCCCTCGACGGTCAATACGTTTTCCGCCCACATGCCCTCGAGATGGATCAAGGCAAACTGTCGCTCGCAGAAGACGATGTGCTGAAGGGCGGAGAGAGGGAGGAGGTCTTCCTCCGAACGTGGGTTCGCCTGTTCTAAGCCTCCCGACATCACCTAGCCGGACCTGTACGTCCTTCTCGTTCGTGTGACCACAAACTGGCGTTCCCAGGTCATACGATGCGAGAAGAAAACGCGGAAGAATGTGTTCGTCGTCATCATGTTCAACCCTTCTCCGAACGCGGTGCCGCGCCGATCAGAAGCCGTCGATGACTTCCGGATCGAGGCCGTCCAGTTGATCGAGCTTGAAGCTGCCATCCGAACTTACCAGCAGCGCCCGATGCACCTTCGCGGAAGAGTACTGACCTGCCTTGGACTTGTGCGGCCACCAAATCACTTTCAACACTTCCATGCTGCCGGCCGGCCGCGCCGCCGATTCGTCGTTTTGGAACAGCCGTGGCAGCACGTGCTTGATGGTCTCAGCGTCCTCGTCAGAGAATCCTGTTTTTTCGGCCAATTGGGGATTCATGCTACCGAAGGACACGTAGATGCCGCGGTCGACTCGGTGCTTCATGCCCATCGTGTCAGAGCCGCGCTTACTCCCGTCGCCTTCAGCGCTGACGCTCTTGGTGATCTGCACGCTGCTGACTTCAACAGGTGACACCGAAAAGGCTGATTGCATCGTCACCGGTCCGCGGATGCCGATCGAAAGGCCGGTATCGCCCTCTCCTTCACTCGGTTCGTCGTTCTTTTTCGACTTCTTCCCGGCCTTCAGCGCGAAGAGATGTCCGAACGCGCGCACGTCGAGCCAGGTCTTGCAGGCGAGTCGGACAGTTTGGTCGGACCCCAGCTTGTTGCCGAGCGCGGCCTCTGCACGCCCCCGTAAGCTTTTCGCATCGTCGGTCTTGCGGTCATCTGATTGTACGAGAATCGCTTGACCGCTCTCCGAAAGCCTGTCACGGACCTTTCGCTTGAGGCAGACATCGGTGATCTCACCGTAGTTGGCGTAGTCGGTGCGCGGGCGATTGCCATTTAGCGGATCGCCGTTCGGGTTTGCGTTCTTTACGCTCAGGATGATGGCAAAGTCGATCTTCCGCTGCAGGGTACTCATGAAACTCCTCCTCGGTCGTCGTGGTGGTCAATGGTTGCGTCGTCAGCGTCCGGCCTTCTGTTGTCGCCGTGTCTCCGGGCCGCTCTTTCGCAGTGATACCCGAGCAAGAATTCGCCTGACAGTCGTCGATCATCGACGAATTCATCCCCGTCAAAGGCCGCGGTCACCTCGTCCATTCGACGTTCCATCACGTGCAGGAACGATGGGCGCTTGGCGCGAAGTCGCGTCTTGTAGGGGACCAACGCGAGTTCGATGGTGCGCCAAGTGCTGGCGGGATGGTCGGCAAAGTGGCCTTCCCCCGAGTTCGTGGACACTATCTGAAAGGTGG
>JANPEZ010000130.1:0-8200 GCA_031423155.1 Actinomycetes bacterium | reverse complement strand
GCAAGAGGGGGAGCGCTCGCACGAGCAGGGTCAGGGAGGCCCGGAGCTGGGTCGCGAAACGCGCCCCCGCCCACCGAAGGATCGACACCAGCCCGTAGCCGATGACCATGTAGAGCGCCGCCAGCACCACGATGTTTCCGGCGGCGGTGGCGAGCGCGCTCCTCCATTGGCCTCCGAAGAGCAGCGGCACCATCGAAGGAACCGCGACGAAGATCGCCAGCTCGGCCGTGCCGACCCTGTTCGGCCTGGACGCGAAAGGGCGTCCGCGCGCGGCGTTCAAAGCCCCGAAGGCGCCCAGCGAGATCGCGACTCCTCCGATGAGGGAAAGCACGTTCGCCCACCACGGGTAATCCAGGTTGAGCGCATTGAAGATCTCGAGTACGAAGATCATCGATAGGAGCGGCAGCGCTCTCGTGAAGATGTCCTCTGCGGCCGAGTAATTCTCGATGAGGTTGGGAAGCCCGGCGCGGCGGAAGGCGGTCTCGTACTCGCGGATCCCTGCGGCTCGGCTCACCCGCGTATACAACCACTTGAGGCGGCAGGCGGTAGGCTCCGAAGCCATGGAGTTCGCGTCCGCGCTGGTTCTGTTCGCTCACCCCGACGACGCCGAGTTCATGTGCGGGGGTACCGTCGCACGCTGGGCAAGGGAGGGAACCCAGGTTCACTACGTGGTCCTGACCGATGGATCGGCCGGTTCCAACGAACCCGGGATGACCCGCGAGGCGCTAAGGCCCATCAGGCAAGCCGAGCAGCTAGCGGCCGCCGATGTCCTGGGAGTCGCCGACGTGACCTTCCTGGAAGAGCTCGATGGCATGCTGGAAGTCAACCTGGACACGAGGCGGAAGGTCTGCCGGCAGGTCAGGCGGCTGCGACCGGATGTTCTGGTCGCGCCCGACCCCTCCCGGCTCTGGTCCGGAAGCGCTTACATCAACCACACGGACCACAAGGCGGCGGGCGAGCTGGCCCTGACGGCGGTCATGCCCGACGCACCTACTCGTCTGATGTTCCCCGAGCAGCTCGAGGAGGGCCTGGAGCCATTCGAGGTCCCGAACCTTTGGTTGGTGGCCGAGGCGCCCGATACCTACGTGGACATATCCGAGACCTTCGACCTGAAGCTGAAGGCCTTGGCGGCGCACGTTTCGCAGGGCACCGACCAGGCTGAGCCCCGCATCCGCGAGCGCGCCGAGGAAATGGGCGAAGCGGCGGGCTATAGATACGCAGAAGGCTTCAAGACCTTCCGATTCAGTGAGGACGGATGAGCGAACACGAAGACGAACCGCTGGAACCCTCCGGGGAGATAGTCGACCTCGGTCCGCACGAGCGCGCCGACATCGAAGCAGATCTGGACGACCTCGCCGCGATGCGCGAACTGTTCGGCGGGCAAGGGGTCAAAGGTGTCGTCATCCAGTGTGATGACTGCGGGTCGAACCACTTCTACGAGTGGGAACTGCTCCGCGACAACCTTCAGTACATGCTCAAGACCGGTGAGCCGCGCATGCACGAGCCCGCCTTCGAGGTCCGTGAGGAGGAGTACATCCTCTGGGACTACGGCAAGGGATACGTCGACGCCCTTCTCGACACGGGCCTGGAACCCGGCAAGCTGATCGAGGTCACCCATTGTCCCTGGTGCGAGACGTCCTTCCAGCCCGAGTTCCAGTTCTGCCCGCGATGCGGCCGCTCGCTCGGTGCTGTCCGCGTCTACCGCGAGCTGATCGCCAAGGGCATGGACGAGCGAGAGGCCCGGGCCATGCTCGTTCGCGCCGGTTACGAACCCTTCTGAAGCCGCGCCTTCCGGGGGCGCTCCAGGACGCATTCCTCGGGCGCCTTGTCGTGTCTTAGTCCCTTGAAGCTCGGGGCGCGGAACTTGTTCGTGCTCTTGGTGATCTCCAGATAGGTGACCTCGCAGACGAGATCGGGTTCGACGAAGGTTGCGCCGTCCACTTCCGCCAGCTGAGGTTCGTCGATCGGCGGGGTCTTGCGCTTCAGCGGTTCCAGTTGCGTTAGAAGGTCTTTGAGCATCTTGTCCGTGAAGCCGGTGCCGACCTGGCCGATCCAGGTCATGCGCCCCTTGTCGATGGCGCCGACGAGCAGCGCGCCGAAGGTGCCGGCTCGTCCGCCCTGGCCGCGCGTCCACCCCAAGATCACGCAGTCCTGTGACTGGATCAGCTTGATCTTGCGCCAGTCACCCGATCGTTTGCCCGGTGTGTACTTGGAGCCCAACTTCTTGGCGACGACCCCCTCCAGACCTAGAGCTTTCGCGCCTTCGACGAAGGCCTTGCCCTGAGCTCGCTCGTGGGTCATCAGTTGGAGCCGGTGATCCTGCTCGGCGATCAGCTCGAGCAGTTCACGTCGCTCTTCCAGCTTCAGGCCCGTGGTTTCGTGGCCGTCGAGCCAGAGCAGATCGAAGACGACCAGGGCAACCGGGATCGACTTCGTCGCGCGCTTGATCTCGCGTTCGTTCTGAAGGTTCATCCGTTGCTGAAGCGCCTCGAACGAGTTGCGGCCGTCGGAGTCGAAAGCGACTATCTCGCCGTCGATCACGGCGTTCACCTGGTCGACCAGCTCGTGGATCATGTGCAGTTCGGGGTACTGGGTCGTCACGTCGCGGCCGGTCCGCGTGACAAGCTTGGTCTCATCCGTGGAAAGCCTTGCCAGGCAACGGATGCCGTCGAGCTTGGGTTCGAACCACCAGTCATCATCGTCGAATGCCTGGTGGCCGCCCTCGGCGAGCATCGGTGAGAAGACGCCGGGTGCCGCGATCAGCGGCTCGGTCTGTGAGCTGGCAAGGAAAGCGAGCCAGTCGGTCCTGGTCTTGACGAAGTGGAATTCAAGGCCGGGGTATCGCCGGCCGTGTAGCCGGAAGGAGACCTTCTTCTCGTCCCACTCGATCGGCTCGTACCAGCCGTCGTCGAATATTCGGACCTCCCCGGCTCCGTAGTGCCCCTCCGGGATCGTGCCTTCGAACTTGCCGTACTCGAGAGGATGGTCCTCGGTGCGGACGGCCAGGCGCTTGTCGTTCTTGGCCAGCGGCAGCCCGCGTGGGACCGCCCAGGACGGCAGCGCCCCGTCGCGCTCCAGCCGGACGTCGTAGTGAAGGCGAGTCGCACGATGTTTGTGGATCACGAACGAGTTGCCACCGGCGTCCGCGCCGTCCCCGGGCGCGGGCTCAGGGGTGCCCTCGAAGTCGCGCATCCGAACGTAGTCGGCGAGCTTGGGGTCTTTCGACTCGGCGATGACCTCGTCGGAGCTCTTGCGCCGCACGGACTTCGAGGCTGTCTTAGGCAGCGGCTTCTCTTCTTCGACAGAGACGCCCAGGGCCCCCATCGCGTTGGTCAGGTCCATGCCGGGACCGCGGACGCCCTCGAAGAGGTTGCCGACGCGGTCGAAACGCTCGAAGACGTTGTCGATGCGGAAGTCGGCGGGGGTGAAGCCACCAGCGAAGACCTCATCCCACGTCAGCGGCGTGGAAACCGGCGCTCGCGGCTCCGGTCGCAGGCAGTACGCGGCCGCGATGTTCGCGCCGCTTCGGTTCATGTTGTGGTCGATGAACGTCTTGCCGGTGCGATCGGCGATCTTCCAGGCCATGGTGACCCGGTCGGGGTCGGCCGAAAGGATCAGCTTCCCGCACGCTCCGACGAACGCGCGCGCCTGCTCGTAGGTGTACGCCCCGCGCTCCAGCGGCATGAAGATCTGAAGGCCGGTCGCTCCGCTCGTCTTCGGGTAGGCGGTCAGCCCCAGCTGATCGAGCAGCACCTTGATGTGTCGCGCGACCGTCAGCACGTCCTCGTATGTATAGGGCTCGAAGGGGTCCAGATCGAAGAACAGGTAGTCGGGATGTTCGACGTCATCGCACCGCGAGTGCAGGGGGTGGAACTCGATGCAGCCGAGGTTGGCGATGTAGAGCAGGCCGGCCGCGTCGGCGATCGTCATGTAGTCGATGACCTTGTTCTTGGAGTCCTCGCTCGCGACAGGGCAGCGGCCGATCCAATCCGGCACGTGGGAGGGCGCGGACTTCTCGTAGAAGAAAGGTCCATCGATGCCATCGGGCATGCGCTTCATGGTCAAAGGCCGCTCGGCCAGGTGCGGCACGATCAGCGGAGCGACGTTGTAGTAGTAGGCGAGCAGGTCGCCTTTCGTGTAGCCCTCGTCGGGCCAGAAGACCTTGTCGAGGTTCGACAGCCGCAGGTCGCGCCCGTCGGACTCGAACCACCAGGCCGCGCCGTCCTTACCTGCCTCGAGCGCGCGCGGGAACTCCACCGTGAAGGCAGGTCCTCCCGAGCCCTTCTTGCGCGCCGGCATCGGAGCGATGCTAGCCGGACTTCAGCTCGCGAAGGCCGAAATGCCTGCTCGGAGCCCTCGCGACGACCCGCCCTGATCGCAGTTGACGCGGCTCTTCGAAGGCCGCTCGCCATGTCTCTTCTATGGCCCTTGACCTGCAGAAAGCCCGACCGCATACTCGGTGGTGATTCCAAGTTCAGGAGCCAGGGAGGGTTGCTGATGGGACTCCGCGGGATCGTGGCCGCAGTATCCCTCGGCTCAGTCATGTTCGTGATGCCCGCGGGCAACGCCAATGCGTCCTGTTTCGGCTTGACCGCAGTTGAGGGCACCTCAGGAGCCGACTCGATGACCGGTTCGTCCGGCGTTGCGGACGTCCTCGACGGGCTGGCGGGAGACGACACGATCAGCGGACTGGGTCTTGCAGACTATCTGTGCGGTAGCGACGACAACGACTCCATCGATGGCGGAAGTGACACCGATCAGATCCGGGGCGGGAGCCAAGGAGACACGCTGTTCGGGAATTCCGGAGCTGACCACCTCTACGGCGGGTCGCACGTCGACGACATGTACGGAGACGACAACGAGGACGCGATCGAAGGCAACACAGGCAACGACACCCTGCATGGAAACCAAGGCAACGACGCCCTTATGGGAAATGAGAACGACGACGCCATCCATGGCAACGCCGGCGCCGACCACATCGAGGGGAACGCCGGCAACGATACGTGTTACGTGGATGCCAGCGACAGCGCGATCCTTGGGTGCGAAACGATCCTATGAGTTAGCCTGGGAGGAGATGCGCGATGAGAAGGACGAGACGCACCATCGGCGCCGTCATCGCCGTCATCGTAGTCGCGGCAGTACTCAGCACCGCGCGCCAGACGTCGACCGACGCTGCGCGCCCTGCTAGTGCGATCATCCATCCCTCACCGGTGGGCGATGTCCTGCTGGGCGACGAGTACGCGAAAGCTCTCGGACTGAAAGAGGTCTGGGACTTCCCCGTCTACGGCTGTCAGGCCTTCACGTTCGGTCCGAGTAAGGCGGGGTACTGCGCCGATGGGGTCGTCGAAGGGATGGACGAACGAGAGGTCTACATGACGCTCCTTCGGATCCACGGGGCTGAACCGACCGCCTTGGAGATGGAGATCTGGGACACGATGGACCGGCTTCAGGCCTTGCCCGATACGCCTGCGAACGCCGATCAGCGCCGCGAGCTGGGGGACCGGTTGTTGGAGCTGATGACGCAGCTGGGGGCAGCCTCCTAGCTCGGTTCGCACGTGCGAGGACTCAAGCCGCAGGGCTGGTCGGCCGGACTTCAGCTCGCGAAGGTCACCTTCCGCACCTCCAGCCCGTCGAACACCTCTCGGAAGAAGGAGGAGCCGGGCGTGAAATAGACGTGGATCTGCATCTGGCCACCCGGCTCGCACCAGGCTGCGAAGTCTTTCGACAGATCCACGCCGACGCCACCGATATCCGTGACTCCGTCGAACGTGTAGTTCTCACAATGTGCGGGCCAAAGAACGACGAACCTCGGCGAGAGATCTCCGAACTGCAGCTCGGCCCCCTCGGGTGGACCGAAGTTGCCGCGAGGTAGCCCAACTCCGGCAGGCCCGTCCAGGACTATCCAGCCGCCGTCGGTGATCGTGGCTCGCAATCCCTCGGCGCAGGCCGTTAGTTCTTCCTGGGATGACGCGGCGCTGTTGCGATACTCGGACTTCTCCACGGTCCAGCCGCCGAAATGCCAGATGAGATGGTCGAACGGCCCGTTGCCCTTGACTCCGGGCCATAGCCCGACGGTCTGGCCGTCCGAGCCGGTCCAGGTCTGCAGTGGCTCGCCCTCGTATGCGGATCCGAACGGCTCGTAGTGGAAGAACCCGAAGTCGCCTCCGCATCCGACCCAGTAAGGGCGCACGCCCATCTCGGCCAGGCCGAGCGAAGGAGGATAAGCCAGCTCTGCCGTCGATCCATCGGGGAAGGTGACCGGCAGGACCGTGAGGTCGCCGTCACTGTGGGTCGGCGGGACGAATACCTCGAACGGTTCACCCGATGGCTCCGGTGACGGCGAGTCGCTCGTACTCGCGGGAACAGCGCTCGGTGACTCAGCGGCGGGTTCGGATCCTCCGAGAGGAGACAACAGCCAGATCGGCAATGCCACCGCGGCAGATGCCAGGAGCACGAGCGCGGCCTTCCCCGGACCCTTCACTCCGAGCCAGACTCGAGGGGCAGGCCTGAGGTTCCGCGTGACTTCCGGTCGTGCACGGACACCGCCATCCGTCCTAGTCTGCGGCCTGGATGCAGGAACAGGTCGTCACTGAGATCGATCTCGCGGCCCTGAGGGCCGAGAGACTGGCGCGCCTTCAGACCCAGATGATCGCGCGTGATGTCGAAGCCGTCCTGCTCTTCGGGGAACCCAACATCCGGTACGCCACCGGGGCCACCTCGATGCCCGTCTGGTCGCAGAGCACGTTCGTCAGGTGCGCGCTGGTTCCTGTGGAGGGCCGGCCGGTCCTGTTCGAGCATCCGAACTCGATCCACAGGTCGCTTTTGGCGACCGAAGCCGATGTTCGTCCCTGTCGCACCTGGGACTTCTTCGACGACGTCGATCACCACGCTCGCATCTGGGCACGCGAGATGGTCGCCGCGATGCGGGCACTCGGAGCAACCGGCGATCTGCTGGCGATCGACCGCGCCGGGACCCCGGGATTCCTTGCGCTACAAGCCGAAGGGCTCACGCTCACCGACTCGGCGCTCGTGACCACGCGGGCGCGCGAGATCAAGACGCCGCAAGAGGTTTCGCTGCTTCGCCTCAACGGCGGGATCTTGGTCGAGATGCTGACGGCATTCGAGGCGGCCATCGCGCCGGGGATTACCGAGCGGGAGCTTCTGGCGATCAACGCGTCAACCCTGCTGAAGAACGGTGGCGAGTATCTGTCCACCAACACCGTCTGCTCGGGGTCCAACACCAACCCTTGGCGCGCCGAGGCGACCGACCGGGCGCTGGAAGCCGGCGACCTCGTCTTCCTCGACACGGACAGCGTTGCGGTCGAGGGCTACTTCTTCTGCGTCTCGCGGACCTTCCCGGTGGGGAACGCGCCTACTACGGCTCAACGTGCGCTGTATCGCGACGCGCATGACTGGCTCGCAGAGATGAAGGAGCTGATCGTCCCCGGGGCCACGACCGAAGAACTGGCCGCGAAGGCGCCGAAGCTCGACGACAGGTACATGGCCCAGCGCTACGAGGTGATGTTCCACAGCATCGGCCACGAGGAGGACAGTCCCAGCCTCTGCTACCCCGACGACGTCCAGTCCAACCCGGGGCGCGTGATCGAGGAGAACATGGCCCTCGTCGTCGAGCTCTACGCCGGCGAGGTCGGCGCGCGGGACGGCGTAAAGCTCGGCGATCAAACACTGGTCACGACTAACGGTCTGGAGGTTCTCGCTCCTTATCCGTTCAGCGAGGTTCTCCTCTAGAAGAAGATCTCTTGTCAGGGTCGGATGCGATAGTTGCGATCTCGGTCGCGGGAGACAGGAGGGGCGTACATGAAGATCCAGATCCAGCTGACAGCCGGGCAGCGACATGGCCTTGAGGAGATCGCGAGACGCGAGCAGCGCTCGATAGCCGACGTCATCGAGCGGGCGATAGACGCCTGGCTGTCATCGGCGCCGCTTCAGGAGGCGGCCTTGAGAGCGACATTCGGGGTTTTGCCCGACCTGGAAGTGCCATCTCGAGATGGTTGGGACCGCGCCGGGCCTTCCAGCGCTTGAAAGCCGCCTGAGCGCCTGCCGTGTCGGGGGTGGGAGATACAATCACGGCTCCGCCTGAAGGCGGCTCGCCTCCCCGGGAGGGACGCCATGCCCAGAACGATGTGGAAAGGGGCCATCTCCTTCGGCCTCGTGACGATCCCGGTCGCCGTTTACCCGG
>JANPEZ010000129.1:0-3443 GCA_031423155.1 Actinomycetes bacterium | reverse complement strand
GACGCGGCCATCCTGTCCCGAGACGGCCTCGCGGTTGACGAACGACTTGTTGGGGTTGTTGGCGACATTGGCCATGGTGGCCAGGTTCGCCGTTCCGAGCGTGCCGACGATACCGTTTAGGGTCAGCACGCTCGTCAGGTTTCCGGCCTGCTGCACTCGGCCTCCCGAGCAGGGAAGGGAGTCCGTTTGGGCGGTATCGGTGGGAGGGGGGCAGACGCTGGTCCCGCCCGCTGCCGTCGCGGCGCTGGCACGCGAGGTGTCCGAGGCCGGCGCCGTGAAAGTGATCTGGGTAGTCCCTCCGCCGCTCGGACTCGTCACCGTTCCTCCGGAACCCGTAAGGGCGCCGGTGTCCTGATAGGTCGACGCAGTCAGCGCCGGATCCGTGTCGGCGGCCGTCGACGTCGCCGTCACCCCGCCCTCTGTGCGAGTGCTCGTCGCGTCGGTCACCGAGACGCCCGACTCGGTGGTGCTGGATGAGAGCTGGCTCGTCTGCTCGGTCTGCTCGGTGGCCAGCGTGGCGGTCTCAGCGAGGAATCCGGTCGTGAACGTCAGGCCGTTGATGGTTCCTCCGATGTTGACCTTGGCCTGCGGCACGTTGGCCTCGCCGTAGAAGAACGCCTGACAAGGCGCTGCGAAGGGATGGGTCGAGGAACTCACGCACCCGCTGGGCGACCAGAAGAGACTCTGGACACGCGACGTGCTGTTGGCCGCGTTCGGGAAGACCGCGCTCGTCCAGGTGACGACCACCGTGACACGGTAGGCGCTCGTCGAGGTGTTGTTGTTGGTGACGTAAACGCCCCAGTTGAATGCGATGTTGTTGGTCGTGGAGCTGCCCGCGACGGTCCCCATGTGCGGGTTGATCCATGTCGTCGTCGTCGCACTCGTGTTGGAGATGATCGTCTCGCCGGTCGAGCAGTTCTCGAACCTGTACGTGCCCGAGCAGTTGAGGATCCGGGCGTCGGTGGCGAAGGTAGCGTCCGCCGTCGAAAGGCCTGCGGTGATCTTCGTGTAGGCCAGCCCTCGAACCTCCTCCATGATCTGGTTCGCGATACCGGTACCTGTGATCCGCTCGCGGGAGTAGGCCATCGTCTTGAAGCCGACCGTGGCCGTGTAGGCGAGAGCCGTTAGCGAGGCGAAGATGATGGTCACGGCGATAACGCTCTCGATGATCGTGAAGCCGCGCTCGTCGGCATCCAGACGAGCGCGCATGCGCGCGCGGAGAGCGACCCTGGTCATGACAGCCTTGAACCCGTCCCTTCTTGTCTCCTTAGGTCTTCGGCACCCGGGAGCGCCGCCTTGAGCACGCTCAGGCACGGCTCAGCGCGGGGTCACCAGCTGGTGTTGCACTCAGCGATCGTGTCCACGTCGCCGAAAGCAGCACCTCTGCCCCGGAACGTACCGCCGCCCTGCTGAGCCAGGCAGAAGAACGTGCCTGTGGCGGACCTGGAAACCATGAGCAGATCGCCTGCCGAGGCCATCACGATCGAGACCTGAAGCTCCCCTGGAGCACCGTTTCCTACCCAGTCAACAGAGGGCTCCGACTGATCGGCCGTCGTGCAGGAATCCACGGTCGCGGTGCAGTTGTCTGCGAAGCCGGAGTAGGTGTCGCTGGACGTGAACTGGGTCAGAGCGGCCACCAGCCCGGTTCGGAGGTAGGCCTGTGCCTGCCGGTCCTGTGCGCGGGTCCGGGATGCGAGGAAGAACGGGATGGCGATCGCGACCAGAACACCGATGATCACCAGGATCACCATGAGTTCGACCATGCTGTAACCACTCTCGGGCCGGGCCCGCCTGAGTCTCATAAGGATATGTTCGGCGGTTGCGGGGCTGCTTGAATCCCTCAAGTTAGGTACATAGCGTGCGCCGTGTGAGAGCTCAGGCACGGGGCCGGCCAAAGCTCGCGGTGATGATGCCGGTCGCCATGCTTCTGGTCGCCGCGGCCTTCCGGCTCCCGAGCCTGTCCTGGCCTTCCGCGCCCGTGTGGGACGAGCATTACTACGTCTTCGACGCGTCTGCCTACATCGGGGGCGGCGTGGGGATCCCGGTAGGTTCGCCTCCGTCCGTGCGGATCGCCGACGAAGGCACATGGGTTCATCCCCCGCTGGGCAAGTGGATGATCGCTCTGCTCGGCATCGGCCCTCTCGGGTTCGGTCCTTCCGCCTGGAGGTTCCCCGCGGTTCTCTTCGGCCTGATAGGGGTCCTGTTGCTTTATCTGGTCGCGCGAGAGATGTGGGGATCTGTGTTCTGGGCCGGCCTGGCCTCCCTCCTGCTCGCGGTCGATGGCATACACATCGTCCAGAGCCGCATCGCGATGCTCGACATCTTCGCCTCGACCTTCATCCTGGCCGGGACGCTCTTCCTGGTCCGCGAGCGGACGCGCGGGTCTTCAGCGGAGGAGGGCAGGCTCGGCCGGTGGTTCGGGTCGCGGGAGCGCTTGCTCGCCGGCCTGTTCTTCGGCGCAGCAGTCGCCACGAAATGGTCGGGCGTCTTCGCTCTGGTATTCGGAGCGCTCCTCTGTGGCTACTGGGCCTTGAAGAGGTCGCCGTCCAAGCGAACCATCGGTCAGTTAACTGCCTCCTTCCTCTTCGCTCCTTTCCTGGTGTATCTGCTGTCGTATGGGAGCTTCTGGTACCAGCACGGTCCGGACGTGGTGGGTTTCGCCAGGCTTCAGGCCGCGATGTTCGATCATCAGATCCATCACAGCGACCTGCAACCAGAGAACTCCTCGCCTGCTTCGTGGCCGCTGCTGACGCATCCCATCCGCTACTACCCAGACGCACTCGCCGGCCCGGCCGACGATCGCTCGCAGAACCAGGGCGAGATCCTTCTGGTCGGCAACCCGGTGCTCTTCTGGGGGTTCCTGGCGCTGCTGCCGTTCTGGCTCGCAGGATCGAGAAGGCAGTGCGACTGGAGGGACGCGTTGGCTCTCGGCGGCTACGTGGCGCTGTACGTGCCGTGGTTCTTCATGGGGCGAACGCAGTTCCTCTGGTACATCCTGCCGGCGATCCCGTTCATGTGCCTGGCGGTGGTCGCATCCCTGCGACGGCTGGGCGCGTGTGCGTCCGGATCCGCGATCGCGATAGCGACCATGGCCACGATCGCTGGTGTCGCGTTCTGGCCGCTGTGGACGGGCGTGCCGGCCCCGGCGGTCTGGGTGGAGAACCTGCGTCTCATGAGCGGCTGGGGCTGAACGCGAAAGGGCGGCCCGAAGGCCGCCCTTTCACACCTTGCTCGCTCGGGCTTACGGGAAGCTCTGCGAGGTGGCGCTCGTCAAGGCGTCGGTTCCGGTGCACGTAGCACTGGTGCCATACGTGGTGCCGGAAGCCGAGGTGTCCTTGATCTGATAGCAGGTGGTAGAAGCCGACATCCGAGCAGCGGCCCATGAAGTGCCGGCGTTCGGAGCGACCGATAGCGAGGCCGCACCCGAGCCCGAGACGCATGTG
>JANPEZ010000128.1:0-11932 GCA_031423155.1 Actinomycetes bacterium | reverse complement strand
CGCGCGGGCTTGCCGGTGCGCTCCCACGGGTCGGGGCGATCATCGAGCGCCTGTCGGATGAGACCCGACCACTGCGGATCGAGGTTGTCTATCCCCCAGAGGAGAGCCTCGAGCTTGGATGTCACCCGGCCCGAGTCGAGCGTTTCAAGGATCCTGCAGAAGGTGGTGACCACGTAGGGCTGGGTCCAGGCGTTGTCCAAGACGTTCCAGTCCTCGCGCAGCCAGGCGTGGTTGCCGGCCGCTGCCGCGACCGCCCCAGCCCGCAGATCGTCCGCGCCGACTTCGTCGATCAATGACCTGGCCGCCGGGCCGGCCAGAGTGACGCCGAACTCTCGCAGCGACCGGCGGACGACCGCCGTGTTGCAGTGGGGCGAGCGCTCCATGACCTTGTGGCCGTTGTCTATGTAGAGCCAATCTCGACCGGCGGCCTCGAGGGTTCGCAGCTCCTCCGCCGGCGGGTACGAGCCCTCCAGGTGTTGGGCGCAGTAGGCGTCGCGCTCGGGGAACTCGGCGTGCATCTCGCGCAGGCCGGCCTCCTGTTCGGCCGTGATCTCCTCAACCGTCGGGATGATGAAGTCCACGTCGCTGTGCACGTCCGCGTCGCCGACGGCGAACGAGCCCTGCAGGTAAGCCCCGACGAAGTTCGCCCCGAGGATCTCGGCCGCGCGCGTGGTCAGCTCGACCAAGGCCTCGTTGAGGCCGGGGAACTCCGTCGGATGTTCGTTCACACCGAGCACGGCTATCTTCCTTCCGAGGGACACAGTCTAGGAGCGCCTTCAAGAGAGGAACCGATGGCCACCGAGGACCCCAACGCCGGGATCATCGAGGAGTTCAGGGCCAACGAAGGCAGGGTCGGCGGCTACTTCGAGGGCCGCACGCTTCTCCTGCTTCACACGACGGGCCGAAGGACCGGACTGGAGCGGGTGAAGCCCCTCGCCTATCAGAGCGTCGGCGAGACCTTCGCCGTGTTCGCTTCGAAGGCCGGGGCTCCCACGAACCCGGACTGGTTCCACAACCTCGTCGCGAACCCGGACGTGGCGCTGGAGGTCGGAACCGAGACCTTCCCCGCGAAAGCGCGCGTGACCGCCGGCGAAGAACGCGAACAGATCTGGACCCGCCAGGTGACGGACGCGCCCATCTTCGGTGAGTACCAGGAGAAGTCGGGCCGTACGATCCCTGTGATCGTGCTGGAGCGCTGGGCATCTAGCGACGCTGGCGCAGCCGCGGGTTCAAGATCTCGTCCAGTGCGAAGCCGACCAGCGTGAACGAGAGGGTGACGGTCACGATCGCCAAACCCGGAGGGATCAGCCACCACCACCAGCCCGCCGTCATCGCTCCGGCCTTGAACGAACTCTCGATGATCCTTCCCCAGGAGATGGCCGTGGCATCGCTGAGTCCCAGGATCGCCAGAGTCGTCTCGGACAAGATCGCGAGCGCGATCATCAACACGGTGTTGGCGAAAAGGACCGGGAAGACGTTGGGAAGGACGTGGCGCGTGATGATGTGCCAGTTGCTTCCGCCGAGAGCCTTAGCCCGCTCTACGTAGGGCCGCTCCTTCACCGAGAGAGCCTGCGCTCTAACGAGTCTGGCGGGCCCCGCCCAGGACGTGACCGCGATGACGATGATCACGTTGAATAGTGTCGAGCCGAAGATCGTCGAAAGCGCGATGGCCAGCGCCAACCAGGGGATCACTAGGAACCAGTTCGTCAGCGCGTTCAGAGTGTGATCGATCCAGGTATCGCCGAAGTAGCCCGAGACCGTTCCGACCACAGCACCGATGACGATCGCCCCCATCGCCGCCGTGAACCCGACGAGAAGCGAGATCCTCGCACCGGTGATCATCAGCGCCAGTACCGAGCGGCCGAAGTTGTCGGTCCCCAGAGGGTAGGACCACGAGGGCGCCGCATGAACCGGCCCCGTCGCCGACGATGGGTCCAGCTGATCGGGGCCGACCAGCACCGGCGAGAAGATGGCGATGGCGATGAACACCAGCAGGATCGCCAGCCCGATCATCCCGCGCCGGCTCGAACGGAAGGTCGCCCAGTGACCGGCCAGGGCCCTCCTCCTGCGGATCCACGCCACGCGCCCGCCCTCGGATGTCACCTACGTCTCCCTGATCCGGGGGTCGAGATAGCCGTAAGTCATGTCGGCGAAGAGATTGGCCACGATCACGGCGAGGCTCCCCAACAAGAACACGCCCTGGATCACCGGGTAATCCAGAGAGCCGATCGAGTCGTAGGTCAGCAGACCCAGCCCCGGCCAGGAGAAGATCGTCTCGATGACGACGGCTCCTCCCAGCACGAAGCCGAAGCTCAGGAAGATCAGCGTGAACGTCGGAAGGAACGCGTTCGGGACCACGTGGTTGCGGCGGACCATCCGCTCGGGCACTCCCTTGGCCCGGGCGCTCATCACGTACTCCTCGTGGGTCGTATCGATCATCGAGGAGCGCATGACGATCGAGTACTGCCCAACGTAGCCGAGCGTGAGCGTGAGCAGCGGAAGGAAGAGGTGGTCCAGAACATCGACCACGCGTGACATGCCGGTCAACCCTCCCGTTTCGAATCCACCCGCCGGGAACCACCCGAGCACCCCCGAGAAGAAGAGCAGCAGAAGCATCCCCAGCCAACCCTCCGGCACGGCGTACAGGACCAGTGAGCCCAGCTGGGAAGAGGTGTCGAAACGGCTGCCTCGATTCCAGCCGCCCTTGATCCCGATGAGGACGCCGAACAGGCTCGCGAAGATGGTGCCGAGGCCGACCAGCAACGCGGTCGGCCCCAGCCGCTCGAAGATCATCGTGGAAACGGGCCGGCTGTTACGCAGGGACTCGCCCAAACTCCCGGTCACCGTCTGACCGACGTAGTGCAGGTACTGCCGGGGAAGCGGCAGGTTCAGGCCGAGGTCGGTCCGGAGCTCGTCCACCTGCGCGGGAGTCAGCCTGTCGCTCCTGACCAGGATCCCGACCGGATCCCCGGGCATGATCCTGAACAACAGGAAGTTGAACGACAGGATGAACAGCACCGTCGCCAGTGCGTGCGTCACCTTCTTGACGACGTACCTTCGCGCTCCCATCCTTCTCGCTAGGCCTCGTCCATCTCCTTGCGCCGTCCCCTTCGCGTGATCAGGAAGACTCCCCCGCCCACAGCCACGACCGCGACGATCCAGATCCATCCGGGCAGCGATGAGGACTTGCCCGAGGATCCGGCCGAGCCGGTGACGGGACGAACCGAGATGAGCGAGTCGTAGTTGTAGGTCGGCAGGATGTAGCCGTTCTCACCCGGTGCGCCGATCCAGCCCTCGAACCGGTCGTTGCGGTAGGCCTCCAGCCACCCGGGGTAGGCTAGGGCGATGCCGGGGATATCGAAGTAGGCGATGCGTTGTGCCTCTTGCACTACGGCCAGACGCTCGGCCGGATCCATGATCGAATGCTGCTCCTCGTAGAGCGCATCGAACTTCTCGTTCTTCCAGCATCCGTCCTCCCAAGCGCCGCACTGCTCGGAGGTGAAGACGAACAACTGGTAGTTCGGGTCGGGGTCGCCGCTCCAGTACCAGATGTAGGCGTCGAAACTGCCGGCGCCCCAGTAGTCGTTCATCTTCCCGTCGGTGGCGGGCTTCAGGTCGACCGAGATACCGATCTTGGCAAGGAAACCGACGATCAGCTCCCCGGCCCCCACCGCGCCGGTGGTATCGGAGGATGCCGGCATCACCAGGTGCAGCGGCAAGCCGTTGGCCGGATCCTCGCGGATGCCGTCGTCGTCCGTGTCGAGGTAGCCGCCGTCATCCAGCAGCTTGTTCGCCGCCACGGGATCGAAGGGGTACTCCTCGTCCGCGGGGATGTCCAGATGCCAGTACGCCGAGGCGGGCCGGATGATCGTGTCTCCGGTTGTCGCCGTTCCCTGGTAGACCTTGTCGACGATCGCCTGCTTGTCGATGGCCATCATGATCGCCTTGCGGACGTCCAGGTCGTGCAGGGCCGGAAGCGGCTCGTAGTCCGAACCCGGCTGGCCCCCGAAGTTGAAGGCCAGGTTCAGCCACCAGTCCGAGACGACCTTCTGGATGGTGATGTTGCTCGAATCTCCGAGCGAGGCGATCAACCCGGGCTCCAGGCCGTCGGCGATGTCGATCTCGCCGTTCTTGAGCGCCTGGATCATCGCTTCCTGGTTCGAGTAGAGGCGATAGTCCACGCCGTCGATGTGCGGCTGTTCGCCCCAGTAGTTGGGGTTGCGCTCGAACGACCAGCCCTGCCCGTGGGTCCAGCTGGTCATCATGAACGGGCCGCTCACGACCGCCGGAGTGTTCGGGACGGCGCGGATCTCTTTGAGCTCCTTGCCGACGTCATCGGCCCAGATGTGCTCGGGAACGATGTAGACCCACGGCGGCATGCTGGGGGCGAACGTCGGCTCCTTCGCCTTCCAGATGAGCGTCGTGTCGTTCGGGGTCTCGAAGACGGGATCGAAGGGGAAGTAGCTCTTGTACTGGGGGATCTTGTGGTCGATCACGAACCGGTAAGAGAAGGCGACGTCCGCGGCGGTAAGGGGTTCTCCGTCGCTCCACTTCACACCCTCTCGCAGCGTGCACGTCCAGGTCATGTAGTCCGAGCTGCTCTCGCATCCGGTCCCCAGGCTGGGGGCCGGGGTCAGGTCTTCGTTGGCGAACTTCAGGAGCATGTCGTACTGGGTGGTCGCGACGGACCAGTCGTTGCCGGCGCTGGCCGCGAAGGGGTTGTCCGAATCCAGGTCTACGGTGGTTCCAACGCGAAGGCGCACCGGCGCGGTCTCGGGTGAAGCGCCGCGAGCAGAGCCCGGCATCGCAAGTGCCGCGACCGTGACGATCAGGACGGCGGTGCGCAACATCGGTGTGTTACCTCTCATCGGATCCTCCCATCGCGAAAGCTCTCAACAACTCTTCGTGAACCAGTCCATTCGAGACCATCAGATCCTGCCCGGGGGAAGGCTCGGCGCCGTCCAGGGTCGTCATACGCCCACCGGCTTCGCGGACGATAACCCCTGTGGCCGACCAATCCCAGGCGAAGCAGGGTTCGTGTTCGACCAGAGCCTCCATCGAACCCTGGGCGATGAGCAGGTGACCCCAGGCGTCGCTGAGGCCCCGCGTCGCCCGCGCGCGCGAGACCAGGTCGGAGAAGGCGTCCGAGCGACCGTTGCCGAGCCACTCCTCCAGCGGAGAGTGCGCGATCAGCGAGCGGTCGAGGGCACCTACGTCGGAGACCGCCAGGCGCTTGTCGCCCCGCCACGCGCCTTGGTTCCTGACCGCGTGGTATCTCTCCCGAAGCGCGGGCGCGTCCGCCAGGCCGAGGATGGTTTCGCCCTCAACCTGCAGACCGATGAGGGTCGTCCACAAAGGTATGCCCTCGGCGTACAGCTTCGTCCCGTCGACGGGATCGACTATCCAGGTTCTTCCGCTCGTGCCCTCGGCCAGTCCCTCTTCCTCACCGAGAACGCCGTCCCCCGGGAAGCGAGCTTCGACCGCTCGGCGGATGGCCTGTTCGGCCGCGCGGTCCACCTCGGTCACCGGCGTGTCGTCGGCCTTCAGCTCGACCGGAAGCCGGTCGCCGAACCATCGCATCGTTACGGAGGCCGCGGCATCGGCCAGCTCGTGCGCGAACGCGAGGTCTTCGGTCACAGGGGGTTGCTCCAGGCCTTGCGGCCGGCGGCGTCCTCGATCACCAGGCGCCTATACGGCAGATCCGGCGGGGGTGTGAATCTGGCTCTGACGATCAAGCCGTCGTCGTTGCGTTCGAGGATCCGGGCCTGATCCTGCATCCCTCGGTGATCGGCGCGAACCCCCCATCCGTGCTCGCGATGAGACACCAGGTTGATCATCCGCGCTGGGCTGCAACGCACTTCGACGGCCTCTCCATCTCGCTCGACGCCTCGGATCTCGGGGCCGGCCGAGGCGTAGAAGTGGCCTTGGCGCAGGGCCTGCAGGAAGGCTTGCTCGGAGCGTTCGGCCGCGCGGACCATCGTCCAGGCGCCGCCGATGTCGAACCCCGGGTAGTGCGAGTCATCGGTGCCGAAGCCCCATAGTTTCTTGCCACGTTCCAGAGCCAGATCCCAGACATAAGAGGAATCACCTCGGCCGTTCTCGCGCTCGGAGCTGGCGTTGTAGACCTCGAGGCCGACGACACCGTCGGTCTCGACGATGACCCCGTGCGGCATGCCGCTCCAGTAGGGGTGCGCGATGAAGCCGACGCCGCCCTGCTCGGAGATGGAGGCTGCGGCGGCGGACAGGCTGGCGTAGGTCTTGTAGAAGTAGGCCTCGACGGGAGCCCATCTGTCGCGACGCCCACCCGGATCCTCGGGGATCTCGCTGATGCCTATCGCTAGGATCTCGACGTCGTTCTCCATCCCGGTGCCCGGGTCGGCGGCCAGCTCGGCGCCGGTGATCACCAGGCAGTGCTCGGTCGAGGGCACCGAGGTCAGCGTCCAGTGATCGGTGATCGCGACGACGTCGAAGCCCATCCACTCGTGATGCTGAACGTGGATCTCGGGGTCGAGGATGCCGTCCGAGCGGCTCGTGTGGTTGTGCAGGGCCGCCTTGAGCCAGACACCCTCCTGATCGAACGGATCGCCGTCCACCCTGCCCCCTTCTAGGCTGCCGTCGGGCGGATGCTAGGAGAGACCGTCCGAGCAGGACAAGGGGGGTATTGCCGTCAGGGCAACAGACCTCTAGGTTGTCATGCATGCGCAGAACCGACGGAGCGGACAGGGTTGTGCGCCTGCTGGATATGCTCGGGACCTGCGAGGACCCGCTCGGGGTGAGAGAGATCGCGCGAAGGCTGGATGTTCACCCCTCCACCGCATCCCGTCTGCTGGGAACGCTCGCCGCGAGCCGATTCGTGGAACGCGAGGAAGTATCGGGGCGCTACCGCCTGGGGGCCAGGATCGTCGGCCTGGCCGCCGCAACCGTGGCTCTGCTTCCGGTCGTGAGCCAGGCCCGCCCGGAGCTGGAGCACCTTTCCGCCGTTACATCGGAGACCGCGAATCTGGCGATCCTGGACGGAGTGCATGTCGTCTACGTCGATCAGGTCACGCCGGCCCACACGGTCGTGATGGCCAGCTGGGTCGGCCGCCGTAGTTCGGCGCACGCGAGTTCGAGCGGCAAGGTGTTGATCGCCTTCGGAGATCCCCGGGCCCGACAGGCGCTGTTGCGCGGCAAGCTGGAACGGCTCACGCCGCGGACGGTGACCGATCCCGAGCGGCTGGACGCCTTGCTGGACAAGGCCCGGCGTCAGGGATACGCGGCCGGCCGGGGAGAGCTGGAAGACGGGCTCGTAACCATCGCCGCGCCGGTCCTGGCCGAGGGTCGTGCGGTGGCCGCCATCAGCGTTTCCGGGCCCAACTACCGGCTTCCCGAGAAGGACCAGCCGAATCTAGCGCGGCAGGTGATGGATGCCGCCGCGGCCGCGTCACATCGGATGGCCGGGCGCCGATAGGTCCCTTCACGCGTTGCGGTCGATGAGGTGCCTGATCGTCCCGAGGTTTCGAGCGCCCAGCCGTTGCAGCGCCGGCGCCGCCATCGGCCCGGCATGCATGACCAACGCCGGCGTACCACGCAGGGCCGCCTGCCCCCAGGCCGAGGCGATCAGAGCGCTCATCGCACCGCGCGAGCGATCGCCCGGCAGGGTCGCCCCTCCCCCGAGGTAGAGGCCGAAGGGGGAGAACCAGGCGCGACCGGTCGCGACGGGGCGGCCCCCGTCGTAGGCGATCATGCGGGCGGTATCGCCTCCGGCCCTTTCGGACTCGAAGGTCTCACGCGCGCGGCGGCGTTCATCCTCCGCGTCGTGCTGTGAGTAGCCGAAACCCTGGGCGCTGATCTCGATCGAGGCCAGATGTTCTTCGAACGTCTCCGTCACGATGACTTCGAAGGCCGAGGGCCTAACCCTCGGAGGCTCGTCCAGAACGAGGACTGCAGAACCCTCGTCGGACTCGCTTTCCAGACCCAGGCCGATGAGAGGTTCGAGGAGATGCGAGGCAGAGGGTCCGAGCGCCCAGGCGGCTTGCGAACGTCCGCGCGCTCGCATCAGGTCCCGTACGCCGGACAGACCCTCCGCGATCGCTTCGAACCTGACGCGCTCAACGGACGTCGACCAGTAGTGCTCGCCGGGCGAGAACGTCACGCAGACCTCGTCGGTGAGTACCCGCTCTTCGTCGGTTCCGATCTCGGCGTAGGCACCCGGATCCTCGGCGAATGCCGCTAGTTCTGCCGAGATCACTCGGCTCGCATGCGGTTGTTGCGTGGCTGGTGTTCCACCTCGGCCAGACCGAGAGCCTCCATCACGGGGGGAACATGGTTCGCGAACCGGCCCCTCAGTCCCTTCTTCATGAAGATCGACTCCCTTCAGCGGAGCGAGGCTACTCAGTCCGGGCGAGCTCCGCCCTGGAGGTGGTAACTATTCCTACCACTTGGTAGGATATCTTTCCACTGAGAGGACGGGCGATGAGATCTGTTCACCCTTTCGACGACGTTTTCGCTGGGCGAAGCCACATCAAGGTTCTGCGGGCGCTATGTCAACTGCCGACGGGTGCGAGCGCCGGGGTTAGGGAGTTGGCGCGCCGAGCAGGCGTGAGCCACCCGACGGCCTCGGCCGTGCTCGACTCCCTTCGGCAGACAGGCCTTGTCACGGTCAGCCGCTCTTCGATCTCAGACGGATATCGATTCGAACCTGAACACTTCCTCGCGGGGGTCTTGGGGCGGATGTTCGCCCGGGAGAGCGAGATGTTCGATGACCTCGTCGCCCTCTTGGAAGGACACATCTCGTCCAAGGCATCCTGGGTGAGCGCGGCATGGCTCTTCGGGAGTGCTGCGCGCGGCGACCTGACCCCCGACAGTGATATCGACATGGCTCTCATCTGTCCCGCCTCCCGCGCCGGGGAGCTCGAGACGATCATGGAAGACCTGTCGGACGAGACCAAGATGACGTTCGGGAACCGCGTTCAGGCCGTCGTCGCCACGCGCCCCATCCGAGAGATGACCAAACGCGGCTCCGGCTCGGCCCTGTGGAGAGTGATCGAGAAGGAGGGCATCCCTCTACGCCCGATGCGCGATCACGCGGCTGCAGGATGAGCGGCAAACGCGTCTCGATCCCCCGCTCTAGGGCGCGTGAGCACCTTGCGAAGGCGGAACAGTTCCTGGAAGCCGGCGAGGCGGCAGCCGAGGCGGCCCTTCACGATGCCGCGATGCTGAACGCGATCCATGCGGCGATCAGCGCGAGCGACGCCGTCGCGATCGCGCTGGCGGGCGTGCGTTCCAGCGATGCGGATCACGCGCGCGCGGCCGATCTGCTCGAGGAACTGGCCGGTGGCGGTAGTGAGATCAAGGTGAAGGCTAGACAACTGAGGCAACTCCTGGCCAGGAAGACGGCGGTCGAGTACGGATCAAGGCGCGCAACGCCCAAGGAAGCCCGCGACGCGCTTCAGCGCGCATCCCGGCTGGTCCTTTGGAGCCGAGGGGTCGTTACACGGGCACGATGACCTACTCGTGCAGGGTGGTCTGGTAGACCTTGCGCAGGGTCTCGTGAACCGTCCACACGGTGCGGGCTCCCCGCTTCAGGAGACACACGACGCCCGGTGACAGCTCCAAGGTCTCGCCGCCCTCTACTTCGACCGTGGCCCGGCCGGAAACGACCACGAGCATCTCGTCCTGCTCTACGTCCGTAACGACTCCGGGCGTGCACTGCCATACGCCTCGCACGATCGGTCCTTCTTCGGACAGCACCAGGCCGGATATCTCAGGAGTCCCCTCGACTATCTGCGCGAGGTCGAGCGGCTCCGGCTCCAAGACGAGATCCATCACGGTGAAGGTCTTCGAGGACACTAAGACTCAGACGCCTTTCAAGTAAGCGACGGTCTCGCCGAGGCCGTCTTCCAGATGGGTCCAGGGCTTCCACGCGATCGCGGCCGGAGCCGCCGAGATGTCGAGCGCGATCCTTCTGAGCTCTCCTGGTGGAAGCGGGCCGGTGCCGTGCTCACCCGTGTACCCGCAGATGTCGGCGAGCATCTTGTAGAGACCGTTCACGCTGGTTTCCAACCCCGTGCCGATGTTCACGAGCTTGCCGGAGCCGCGGTCCATCGCCTGCACGAACGAGTGGACGGTGTCATCGATGAAGACGTAGTCGCGGGTCTGGTTGCCGTCGCCGAAGATCGATGGCGACTCCCCTGCCAGCATCTTGGAGGCGAAGATCGCGACGACGCCGGCCTCTCCGTTGGGATCCTGCCGGGGCCCGTAGACGTTGCCCAGAGCCAGGGCGGTGTAGTCGAGCCCCCTGAACCGCTGGAAGAAGCCCAGGTAGTCCACCGCGACCTTCTTGGATATCCCGTAGGGGCTCATCGGATGAGAGCCTTGCGCCGCAGACTCTTTCGCCGGGATCCGCTTGGGATCGCCGTAGATGGTGCCACCGCTGGCGGCGTAGATCACCTTTCGTACGCCGGCGCGGGCCGCGCATTCCAAGACGTTGATGGTTCCCATGATGTTGATGCTCGCGTCCTTCGTGGGATCTTCGAGGGAAGGCCTGACACCGGACTGGGCAGCCAGATGGAACACGACCTCGGGGCGATGTCGTTCGAAGAGAGGCTGCAGGCCCTCGGCTCTCACGTCCATGTTGAAGAACGTGAACTCCTTGCCGTAGCCGCGCGCCTCGGAGAGGTTGGCGATGCGCCCCGTGGTCAGGTCGTCGACGCTGATCACGCGGTAGCCCTCTGCGAGGAGACGGTCGGCAAGGTGCGAGCCGATGAACCCGGCGCCCCCGGTCACCAGGACGGTCTTCACGCCGTCAACCTTAGGTTCGGATCGGCCCCGATGTCGAGCGGAGTGGTCTCCCCCGCCTTCAGCCTTGCCGCTCCCACGCACGCGATCATCGCCGCGTTGTCCGTGCAGAGGCCGATCGACGGGAATAGGACCTTCAGACCTGCTGCCTCGCAGTCGGCCTGCATCCTCACTCGCAGGCGGGTGTTGGCCACGACTCCGCCGCCGAGCAGGACCGTCTCGACGCCCGACTCGCGGGCCGCGGCGATGGTCTTCTTCACCTGAACATCGACGACCGCTTCCTGGAAACTCGCGGCCAGGTCGTTCAGGTCGATGTCGATGCCGGCCTCGCGCTCCTTCTTCACATGTTTGAGGACCGCGGTCTTGAGGCCACTCAGGGAGAAGTCGAAGTCGCCGGAGTTCTCCATCGCGCGCGGGAATCGGATCGCGCTCGGGTCACCGGTCTGGGAAGCCTTGTCCAGCGCCGGTCCTCCGGGGAAGCCCAGGCCCATCAGGCGCGCGACCTTGTCGAAAGCCTCGCCGGCCGCATCATCGAGCGTCTGGCCGAGCAGGACGTGGCGGTGCTCGTCCGGCATGTGGACCAACATCGTGTGGCCGCCCGATACGACGAGCGCCACATACGGCGGCTCGGGCCGGCCGTGTTCCAGGAAGTTCGCCCAGATGTGCCCCTCCAGGTGGTTCACGCCGACGAAGGGCGCGCCGGTCGCGAGAGACACCGCCTTGGCCGCCGCCATCCCGACGAGCAACGCGCCGACGAGGCCTGGACCGACCGTGCACGCGACGCCGTCGATGTCGTTGAACGAGGCGCCGGCCTCTTCCAGAGCCTGTTCCAGCAGAGGGTTCAGGGACTCGACGTGCGCGCGTGCGGCCACTTCGGGAACGACCCCTCCGAAACGCCGGTGCAGGTCCACCTGAGAAGCGATCAGGTTCGAGCGAACCGTGAAGCCGTCTTCAACCAGGGCGACGGCCGTCTCATCGCACGACGTTTCGATCCCGAGGGTGAGCATCTGGCTTCGCGCGGCCGGTCAGGGCCGCGCGCCCTCCGGGAGCTCCCGCGCGATCCGCGCCAGGCGCTCGGCGTATGCGGGCGTGCGGACCTCGTCGACCCACATGATCAGCGCGTCCTCCTGAAGCTCCTGGTAGTAGTTCTTGC
>JANPEZ010000127.1:0-6807 GCA_031423155.1 Actinomycetes bacterium | reverse complement strand
TGTAGACGGTTCCTGCGTCGAAGCTGTTGCCGGTGTTGTCGGTCGTCGATGAGAACGCCGAGAACGTACCTACACCTGCCAGGGTTCCCACCACGCCTATGACCAGCAGCGTGATGAGCATCTTTCGCATCTTGCTCATCTCGTTCCCTCCTTGGCCATCCGGGGTTTGGGCGTCATGCCCGGGGGGATCCCGGTGGACCTCTTCTAGAAGAGGGTTTCGGCCGGATGGGGGATGCGGAGCATTCCCGGGGGCCGGTAAAACGGGCTACCGGGTTGTGGGTAGCGGGCTCAAACCTGGATCGCGCCGTGCCTGACGGCGAAGGAAACGGCCTCGAGCTTGGAGTGGACCCTCAGCTTGCCGAGGATGTTTCGAACGTGCGTCTGGACCGTCTGTGGGCTGATAAACAGCTTGGATGCTATGTCGTCGTTGCGAAGACCTTCGGCGAGGAGCTGGAGGATCTCGCGCTCCCGCTCGGTCAGGTCCGAGAGCAATGTCTGGGCGTCCCGGCGGGCTTCGCGCTCGCGGGAGACCTGATGCAGCAGACGCGTCAGGACCGTGGGGTCGATCAGGACCTCTCCGTCGGCGGCGGCCTTGGCGGCGCTCAAGAACTCGTCGGCCGCCTCGTCTTTGCCCAGGAACCCGGAGGCGCCGGCCTCGACCGCCTCGACCAGCAGCCGCTCGTCGTCGTGCGCGGTCATGATCACGACCTTCGTCGAGGGCGAGACTTCCTTAATCTTGCGGGTGGCCTCGATGCCGTTCATGTCGCCCTTGAAAACGATGTCCATCAAGACGACGTCGGGAAGGTGCTCCTCGCAGATGGCGATAGCCGATTCGGGATCGTGAACCGGGGGGGCGACCATCACGAGGCCTTCGTCGCGCTCAATGACCATCGCCAGCGCATCGGTCAAGATCTTGTGGTCGTCGCATATGAGGAGCGAGACGACCCTGTCGTCAGCTGCCACTTAAGCCCTCCAGGGGGAGTTCGATCCGCAGCATCGTACCCCTTGAAGCTTCCTCGATGGTCAAGTCCCCGCCGAGTTCGCGCAGGTGGGAGCGGGCGATGAACAACCCGAGGCCGGGCCCGGGGACCTCCTCGTAACCCTTGGGCCGGAACTTGGCGAACCGATCGAAGGCACGGCCGCGCATCTCGGGAGCGATGCCGGGGCCTTGATCGAGCACGTCCACCGTCACAGCGTCGGTCTGCACTTGCACCCGAACGACTATCGGCGTTTCGGCCGGAGAGAACTTCGCAGCGTTCTCCAGGAGCTGGACCAGGGTTTCCTCCATGCGCAAGCGATCGAGGGGAATCTCGATCCTCTCGTCGGCACCCTCGACCTGCACCGGGTGCTCGCCGGTCGCGGCCTTGCGGACGGCGTCGGCGGTGATCCGCGAGAGGTCCTCCGGCCGGATGTCATAGGTCAGGGTTCGGGCGTCGACCTTGAGCGCCATCGATGTCTCGTCCACGATGTGCAACAGCCGGCGGGCCTCCTGGTCGACGAGCTTGAAGAACTCGAGCCGTTCCGCGTCCGTGATCGAGTCGTAGTGGGTCGCTGCGGTCGTGGCCAGACCCCTGACGGTTGAAACGGGCCCGCGAAGCTCGTGCGCGATCATCGAGGCGATCTCGGCGCGCCCTCCCATGACCTGCTTGGCCTGGTCGGTAGCCCGCCGGGCTCTGGATGACTCGGTCCGCTGAGTCGACAGCAGACTCAGGAAGAGAGCACCCGCGCACACCCCTGGAAGCAGGAACGACAAGCCCGCCGCCCACGAACGAGGGACCGACGACGTGTAGTTGTAGTAGGTGCCGATGACGGCAACGGCGCCCAGCAGATACGCGGCGGCCGAGGCTCCGTGCGATGGGTCTTGCCTCGAGCGGATCCAGGACTTCCGAACCTCAGAGAAGAGCAACGCGATCGCCAGCGTGAACAACGCCATATGAAGTAGCAACGAGGGGGGTTCGTTGAGCCCGACCGCTTCGATGTGCTCTGCGGTGGTGATGGTCGCCCCCGGATCCCACACGAACAACGCGGCGACGGCCAGAGCGAGGGGGCCCAGGGTCAGTAGGAGAGCCCTCTGCGGCGAAACCGGCTTGCGGCCCCGCCGGTCCCACCAGGGCACCGAGACCTTGAAACAGATCGCGGCGGCGATCCAACACAGGAGGAGTCCGTCCATCGAGATCCACGAGAGTCGAGGGGGTCGGTTCAGATCGGGCGGCCCGACCTGAGGCCAGGCCGCGCTGAATGCGAGATACCCCCCGGCCAAGATCCCGGTCGCGATCGCGAGGAAGAGGGGCCGGGTATCGCGCGAGCTTCGATACGAGCCGAATGCCAGAGCCGAGGTCGCCGCGAAGCCAGCGACAACCGCTCCGCGATATGGCCCGAAGAGGCCTTCGTTGGCCCAGGTGTGACCGAACATGGCCGATACGACACGAGACAGGACGTGCCCGCCGGTCGCTACAGCTACGGCGGTCGACGCGACCACGACGACCAGCCAGATCCATCTGGTCTTCACCACTCGGCGAGTCTAGGTCCGGAACCCGCCTGCCGAAGGATTTTCAGCCTCTAGCTGTAGGAGTGGTCCTCGTCGGGGAAAGTGCCTGCGTCTACGTCGGCGGCGAAAGCCGTAACTGCCCGGGTCATCTCCTCGCGGAGGTTCGCGTAGGCCTTGGCGAGCTTGGGGACCTTCTCGTTCAGACCGAGCAGGTCGTTGATCACCAGGACCTGGCCGTCGCAGTTGGGGCCGGCGCCTATGCCGATCGTCGGGATATGAAGCTCGGCCGTCAGGTGCGCGCCGACATCGGCCGGCACTCCCTCGACGACTATGGCGAAAGCGCCGGCCTTCTCAAGGTTCAGCGCCTGATCGAGCAGTTTGCGAGCCGCCTCCTCGCCGCGGCCCTGGACCCTGTACCCGCCCATGCCGTGGACGGACTGGGGGGTCAGACCGACGTGGGCCATCACCGGGATGCCGAGATCCACCAGCTTGTGGACCAGTTCGTGCTGGTCGCCCTCGACCTTGACGGCATGCGCGCCGGCGTCCTTGACGAACAGCCCTGCGTTGCGGATGCCCTCCTCGGGTGAGACCTGATACGAAAGGAACGGCATGTCGCCGACCACCATCGCGTTCTCGACTCCGCGCGCAACCGCGCGTGTGTGGTGCAGCATCTCCTCCATCGTGACGGGCAGCGTCGAGTCGTACCCCAGGACGTTGTTGCCCAGTGAGTCTCCGACGAGGATCACCGGGATACCCGCCCGGTCGAGGATCTGTGCGGTGGGGAAGTCGTAGGCGGTCAGCATCGCGAACCGCTTGCCTTCCGACTTGTAAGCCCGCAGGTCGTGGATCGTGATTCCCATCGCTCGCGCCTCCTTCAAGTGCACGGCAGTTGCAGGGATGTTACCTCAGGCTAGGTGGGGGTCGGCGGAGCGGCGGAACCCAGGAACGCCTTCAGGTCCCCGAGTAGCTTGGCGCGGAGCTTCTTCTCCTTGACGACTCCGAGGGCGCCGCCACCGTAGCCCTTCATAGCGGAGCCCAGCGTGGCGGTCACGCTCTCGGGCGATCCGGAGATCGTTACGTCGTACTTGCTGCGCTTGACGAGGCCTCCGAGGAGCAGGCGGGCGATCGCGTTGCCCTTGCCGTAAGTGGACGTCATCCCTTCGGTCTTCTCGAGCTTGTAGCCCTCGCGGAAGAAGAAAGCCTGGAACTGGGCGGCGACCCACTCGGGGGAGGCGCCCGTGACCACGACCGTCGCTCCTTTGTCGGTGGCCTGGAAGCTCTGCACGGTGCCGTATCCGGACATGTAAGACCTCCTTCGCAGGTCGTAAGTATGGGTAGGGGACACCCGCGGGCAAGCCGTGTCAGACCCGGATGTTAGGGTCGGCGCTGGTCACGTACACTTCTGGACGTCTCCCAGTAACTCCTGCTCTCCCTCACGTGGGGGGGCCGTCCAGACCAGAGGAGGTGGGTTTGAGGGAGTACGAGGTAATGCTCATCCTGCCCGCCGAGGCCGACGACACGGTCGTCGCCGCGGCGGTCGACCGCATCGTGAAGGCGCTCGAGCCTTCCGGTGGGACGGTCGGGAACGTAGACAAGTGGGGTCGCAGGCGCTTCGCCTACGAGCTCGACAAGCAGACCGAGGGCTTCTACGTCGTGGCACGTTTCACGGCCGAGCCTTCGGTGATCGCCGATCTGGAGCGTGCCCTTCACCTTGCGGACGAGATCGTTCGCGCGAAGGTCACGATCTACTCCCCCGTGAAATCACCCAAGTCTTCCCCCGTTCCCGCTGGGCGGGAACGCGGATGAGAAACGGTAGGTGAAGGCAGATGCCATCTGAGAACCAGGTCACCCTCGTGGGGAACCTGACCGAGGATCCCGAGCTTCGGTACACGCCGAACGGGGCCGCGGTCTGCAAGTTCAGGATCGCCGTCAACAGAAGGATCCAGGACGGATCCGGGAACTGGAAGGACGGCGAAGCTTCGTTCTTCTCGGTCAACTGCTGGCGCGGTCTGGCTGAGAACGCCGCCGAGTCCTTGACCCGCGGAACCCGCGTGGTCGTGACCGGCCGTCTGCAGTACCGCTCCTGGGAGAACCAGGAGGGAGAGAAGCGCTCCGCTGTCGAGGTCGAGGCCGACGAGCTCGGTCCTAGCCTCAAGTGGGCCACCGCGAAGGTCGAGCGGCAGACACGCTCGTCCGGCGCCACCTCCGGCAGTGACTGGGGCGAGCGCGTTGCGGCCCCCGTGGGCGCGTCCGATCAAGAGGAGACACCACTAGATGGCGGGTAAGAACTCGAAATCCGGGGCCAGGCGCCCTCGCAAGGAGAAGGAAGAGAAGCCCTGGGCGAAGAAGCAGAAGCGGAAGATCTGCATCTTCTGCAAGGAGCGGGTCGACGGCGTCGACTACAAGGACGTCTTCACGCTGCGCAAGTTCGTTTCCGAGCGCGGCAAGATCCGCGCCCGGCGCGTCTCGGGCAACTGCGTCCAGCACCAGCGTGATGTGGCCACAGCCGTCAAGAACGCGCGCGAGATGGCCCTACTTCCGTACTCGACGCGATGAAGGTCATCCTTCAGAAGCCCGTCGACAAGCTCGGAGACCCCGGTGACGTGGTCGACGTTGCCGACGGCTACGCGCGGAACTACCTGATCCCTCGATCGATGGCGGTCAAGGCCCACAAGGGCGCCGAGAAGAACGCCGAGTCGGTTAAGAAGGCGCACGTCGCTCGACTCGGAGCTCAGAAGACCGAGTACATGGCCATCGCCTCTCAGCTGATCGCGGCCGGTGGCCTGAAGGTCTCTGCGCGCGCCGGCGAGGAAGGCAAGCTCTTCGGTTCGGTAACCGCCTCCGACATAGCCGAGGCCATCAAGGCCCAGGCCGGTGTCGAGGTGGACAAGAAGGACGTGCACCTGCAGGAGCCGATCCGCACCCTCGGCACCCACGAGGTTAAGGTGCACCTATTCCACGACGTCGACCCGGTGATGACCGTCGAGGTAGTGGCGCAAGACTGAAGCGGTTGGTTCGGACATGAAGGGGTCGGCGTATCGCCGGCCCCTTTTCCGTTCACCGATCTGCTACCTGTGGGTTACCCGTCGATGCTTCGGACCCTCGATCGGAGATCGGCCAACGCGCGACATGCAATGACGAGCCCGTATGTAAGGAGCCCAGCAGCCACCTCTGCGATCGCCAGCCCCAGCTGGACCATGAGAGAGGGGGCCGGAACCCGGCTGCCCGGCTTGACGGTCGGCATCCAGACGAAGGACAACCAGACGAACGCGAAGAAGGCGGCTATCCCCAGAGTGAGGAACGTCGCGAAGATCGGCAGAGCAAGCCGTCGAGGACTTTCGATCCGGGTCCGCTTGATCGACATGATCGAGGGAACCGCCCCGACCGCCGCCATGAGTCCAAAGGTCGGGATCCCCAGGACTGCAAAGATGATCCCGGTCGCTGCGAGTCCCTTCGACGTGTTTCGAACCGCGGCGGCCATGTCGACATCCTTATCCGCCGCTCCTTGGTCGTGAAGTCGCGAGCGAACGTCTCCAGAGAAACGCAACATGAGCCATCGAAGATCTCGCGGCACCGAAGCTGGTCGGAACCGGGACAGCGGTTCCGCTTGGCCGTTCCCCGTACCCGGGCCCTGGTCCGGCGCTGGCTATCTCAGGAAGCCTACTGCGCAGTTGGTTCGTGGGTTCTGCTCGATGCGGCGCGCCGCAGCCCGAGGAGCATCATCGCCGAGCCGCCGACAGCTCCGGCTGCGGCGAGCGAGGTTCGGAGCCATCCTCGGTCGATCTCATGCCCACAGCACACGACTCGGCCTTTCCTGATCGTCTCTTCGAACCCGTTGGGGATGAACCAGACGACAGCAAGGCCCACGAACGCCACGATGAGTCCCGCCGCGGTCAGGCGTCGGCGCTTCCACAGAACCATCGCCAGCCCTGCAACCCGTTCCACCCGCAGCGACCACGATCTTCGTAGGCCACCAACTCCGAGGCCTATAGCCGAGGTCGGACTTCAAGCACACGGGCCCTCCTCCGGCGCCGCGCAGGTCGTAGAGTCGATGTCCCGGCGAGCACGTGTATCTGGGCAGCGCCAGGGCCACGACCAAGGCTGTCAGGGCAACCGCTGCAGCCAGGCCGGAGCGAGCAACCTGTGGGCATCCATGGACCCGAGTATGACCTCGACATGAGCAGATCCGGCGCCCCCCCCCCCGCAACGCCGAGATTGCCAAAAGTTCTTTCAGAGTCCTAATTCACACTTGTCCCCAAGGTTATTGACATGACGAAATAAAAGGTAAGGGCCGGAGTGAAAAAGAAAGGTGCCGGCTA
>JANPEZ010000126.1:0-8650 GCA_031423155.1 Actinomycetes bacterium | reverse complement strand
CTTGGAAACCGCCGGCGCGACCGTCTTCTGAGTTACCTGGATCTGGTCCAGTCCGAACGCTCGCCGGGTGGCCTCTATGTTGCTGACGATGTACGGGCGCTCTCGCTGAAGTTCCTGGGGCTTGACGCTGAACTGCTGGATGAACGTGGGGTACATGGCCCCCAACAGAACGGAAACCACAGCTAGAAGGACGACCGCGATCACGGGCAGGCTCCACAGTTTCACCCTGATGTTCGCCAGGAACATGATCGCGCATATCACCGCGACGATCGTCAGGAAGTTCAGCGCCGGGAGCTGGGCATGAACATCCGTATAGGAGGCGCCATCGACGACACCGCGCGGCGAGGTCAGCAGGACGAAGCGTCCGAGCCAGTAGCCCCAAGCCTTCGACAGCATGATGAGCCCGAGCAGGACCGAAAGATGCGCTCTGACCGATGGGGCCACCTTCTCGGCGAAGTCTCGCGCCTGCGGACGTATGCCGCCCCAGAGATAGTGCGCCACGCCCGTGATCAGCGTTACCCCCACGAGCGAGGAGAAGAGCCACCCCTGCAGGAACCTAAGCCAGGGCAGCGAGAAGACGTAGAAAGCCGGATCGCGGCCGAACAGAGGCTCGGCATCGCCGAACGAAAGGCCGGATCCGTTGCGCCACAACAGGAACGTCTGCCACTCCTTCGAGGCGCCGACCCCTACAAGCAACGCGAGGATCGCAGCCGCGCCCGGGATGATCCAGCGCAGGTACGGGTCGAATGCCCTGCGGAAGCGCTCGACTATCTCCTGGTCGGGAGTCAGGACCACGGTCGTCGGGGTGATCTTGCGAGCTATAAACAGGTTCACGACCAACGCCCCGAAGAACAGCGTTCCGAATATCACCCCCAGCATCAGGCGGGCTTTGAGCCCGGTCCAGAAGACGGTCGTGAGATGGACCTCGCGGAACCAGAGCAGATCGATGAAGAAGGATGACAGAACCGTGAAGACGATCAGAAGTAGGACGATTCCCCCGAAGACGACGGACGGCCATCGCCGTGGCCGGGCCCTGGGGCGCATCACGGTTGCCACTTTCGGAAAGTCCCTTCCAGATCGCGAGCCGATCCCGCTCGGCTCGGTAGCGCCCACCCTAGCGCAAAGCCCTCCGTTACAACCGCTCAGCTTCCCGGTTGCAGGAACGACAGCGCCTCGGCGAACGAGGCGACCGGCACGATCTTCATCTCCCCGGCATCGACGGTCCCGGCCTCCGCCAGATTGTCTTTCGGGCAGAGGAAGACCGAAGCCCCAGCGTCCCGGGCTGCCACGATCTTGTCGGTTATGCCTCCGATCGGTCCGACCGTTCCATCGCGGATGATCGTTCCGGTCCCAGCCACGAGCCTTCCGCCGGTCAGGTCGCCCGGGGTAAGCAGGTCGTAGAGCCCAAGAGAGAACATCAGACCGGCAGAGGGACCTCCAACGTCGCCACTGGCGATGTTCACCGTGAACGGGAAGTTGTTCACCGAAGAGATCCCGACCAGAGGTCTGTCCACGCCGGGGCAGGTTCCTCTAGCCACATCGACGTGATGCGTCACACCTGCTGCCTCTATCTGAAAGTCGATGGGCGTCCCGGGCGCGACTGCACCGATGGCCCGGGAAACCTCCTTCAGGTCGCCGACCGGCTCTCCGTCGATGGCCGAGATGACATCCCCGGGGTAGAGCTTGCCTTCGGCGGGACAGCCCGGACCGACTCCCTGGATCAGAACGCCCTCTCCGTGCACTTCGGGGTAGTCGGTGAGCTCCTTCAAGACGACGACCGTGGCGTCGATCTTGCTGGTGTCCATCTGGGAGATCGCCCGCTGCTCCTCGGCCACCGGGCTAGTTCCGGGCGGATACAACGTGGCCTTGGGAACGACGGCCTCCTCGGGGTCGAGCCAAGCCACCAGGGCACCCACGGCCGTCACGGGACGGAAAGCCACGGTCATCCAGATGAGTCGTCCGGTTTCGTATGTCTGCCGGCCCTGCACCTGTATCTGCGGCAGCACTTCCCGGGGCGATCCGGAGCGTGCGTAATACGGCAGCGGAACCCAGCCTGCGGCCAGCCCCAACGAGATGAGCGATACGAGCCCGACGTATGAGAAGAAGCGTTTCAAGGAGTCGATGTTACGAGCGGATCCGCATGTGGCGAGCCAACCCTGGGCAGATTAGGCTCGAAGTACCCGACCAAGGAATGGCTGGATGGACGTCGCACTGGTGCTCGTGTTCGCCGCGGGCGCCGGCGTGCTCGTCTACCGTCTGGCCATGAAGCCCGATCATCCCGTTATCGGAGACGGCTTCCTGTCGGCCGAGGAACCCGAGCGCCCGCCTCAGGCCGAGTCGCCGCAGACACGAGCACCTGACGGGTGGATGAGCGAAGGCACCGGCATGAGCTACGTTCCCCTGGCCTCGGGCCGACGGACGTGGCGGACCCGCCTTACCGGACTGGCGGGGATCGTGATCTTGATCCCTCTGGTCGGTGTCATCCTCGCGGTGGTCCTCTACCAGTTCGGGCACTTCGTGAACCAGACGCTGTCGAGCATGCTGAACGGCGGCGGCGGCTAGGAGGACGGCGCTATCTCGGGAGTCACGTCCGCGATCTCTCTGATCAGCAGCTGGGACAGGCGATCGTCATCGCGCAGACGTCCTTCGAGGTTGAACTCCCCAGCCCAATCCGACAGCGCGTCGCGGGTCGGACCGTCCAACTCCCCGGTCGGCTCGCCGTGGAGACGACCGAGAACGATCAATCTGCGTTGCAGATCCGAGACGACCTCCGGCGTTGCATCGATCAGGGGATCGTTGCGAACGAGCATCGTGTCGTCCCACACTCCGAAGATGCGTACCAGATCAACGATGGGGTCGGGGTGATCGTCCACGCGAAGGTCGATGTACCTGTCGCCCCGACCCTCGTATCCGCCCTTGTGGCGAACCACCAAGAGCGCCGCGGACTGGCGTCCTCGCTTGTCGCCGCCCGCCGCATCGCCGGCGACAAGCGCAGCCAAGAGTCTGTCGCAGAGATCACCCCCGGCCGCCTGGAAGGCGACGGCCATGTCCGAAACCACGGCCCGGCCGGCAAGGATGTTCCCTTGGCAGGCGAAGCCGTCCCCGGTTATGCCACCGGCCCAATCCATGCATTCAGAGCCTGTGAAGGTTGCGGAGCGGCCCTGCGCGTCCACGAACCCCGCCTGCCGATGCCGACTTCCTTCATCGGCCTCGAGCAGGGCATCCAGACTCGCGTTCGCATCCATCCCGTCGGCCATGAGAGCGAGGCCCTCAGGACCGAAAGAAGTGTTCGCCCACGCCTGGGTGGCGACCGCGCCCACGCCGGCCCTGGCCCAGGGAACCACCGCCCCGACGCAAGGGAACTTCGAAGCGACCGCCACCCCCCAGTCGCCGGCGGCAAGATCAGCCGCGACTATCGAGAAGGTCATCGACCTCTCACAAGCTGGAAGGAGGAGCGGTACTCGGCCAGATGCTCGAGCATGATCCCGGCGCCGAGCGCCACCGTCTCGAGCGGTCGCTCGGTCACGTGGACCGGAACCTCACACTCTTGGGCAAGCAGCATGTCCATACCGCGCAGGAGGCTACCGCCTCCGGTCAGGAACATGCCGGCCTCCAGAACGTCATGGGTCAGCTCGGGGGGAGCTTCGGCCAGGCAGAGCCTGGCAGCGTCGACGATCCTTCGAACCGGTGGCGAGATCGCCTGACGCACCTCATCCTCGGAGAGCTTGACCTCGACGGTGTTGCCAGTGGTGAGCTCCCGCCCGATCACGACGGCCGCGGTGGCAGCCGGTGAGGGGAAGGCCGAGCCGATGGCGATCTTGATCTCCTCGGCTGCTTTCTCGCCGATGGCGACTCCGTACTCCTTTCGCGCGTGCTCCTGGATGGCCGCGTCGAGGTCGAACCCGCCCAGCGGCACGGATCTTCCCGACACGACTCCTCCCATCGACACCACTGCCATCTCCGAAGTGCCGCCGCCGATGTCGACTATGAGATTGCCCATCGGCTCGTGGATCGGAAGTCCCGCGCCGATGGCGGCGGCGAGAGGCTCCTCGACCAACGTGACCTGGCGGCCCCCGGCCGTGCGGATCGCCTCTTCGACCGAACGCTTCTCGACCTCAGAGCTTGCCGAGGGGATACAGACCAAGACCCTCGGGCGTGGGAACCGGGAGGCGCCGACCCGGCGAAGGACGACCTCGATCATCCTCTGCGTGATGTCGTACTCGGTCATCACACCCTGGCGAAGAGGGCGAACCGCCAGGACGTTTCCCGAGTCGCCTCCGATGAGGTCCCAGGCCTGATCGCCCATCGCCACGACTTCCCCGGTTCCGGCATGCATCGCGATCACGGTCGGCTGGTCGAAGACGATGCCCTCGCCTTGCCGATAGACGAGCGTGTTCGCCGTTCCCAGGTCGATCGCGAGGTCGCGTCCCATCAGGCGCCCATCACCCAGTGGGCCTCGCCGGAGGTGAGCTCTTCCTTCTTCCAGATCGGAACGTCTTCCTTGAGGCGCTCGATACCGTATCGACAGGCTTCGAATGCCTCGGCTCTGTGAGCGGCGCTGGCCGCGACCACGACCGAGGCTTCTCCGATCGCCAGATCTCCGGTGCGGTGCAGCAGCGCGACCTTTCGCAGCGGCCACCTCTGAAGCATCTCGGAGCCGAGTTCGGCGAGGCGCGCGAGGGCCAATTCGTCCCAAGCCTCATAGCGCAGACCCGTTACCGAACCCGCTTCGGAGTGGTCGCGAACGGTCCCGACGAACAGGCAGGTCCCGCCGGCGGCGGGATCGGCGACGAACGCCATGGCAGCGTCGACGGACAGGGGCTCGGGGCTGACGGAGACCAGGAGAGCATCGGACACTCGCCCATCGTAGACATCGCCGGCTGAAAGCGGCATGAGGAGCCGTATCCGACGAGGTCGCCTACCATGGCCGTATGGCCGGTTTCCCCATCGACCCCAGCGATCCGAACGCCTTCGCCGACACGCCTCTCTTCCGGGAGCTGCAGAAGGTTCTGGCGTCTTCCTCGGGTCCGGTGAACTGGGAGTTGGCCCGTCAGATCGGCATCGCGGGCGCTCAGGACGGCCGGGAGGACCCGACGCCGACCGATCAAGACCGGCATTCCCTGGAAGAAGCGGTGCGGGTCGCAGAGCTTCAGGTCGCGAGGTTCACCGGGCTCGAGCCCCCCACCGACATCGCCCGCGTGACTCCCGTGCGCCGCGCCGAGTGGGTGACGGCGAACACCGAGGCACTCCGCGAGGTTCTGGAACCGGCGGCGGCCCGGATCGCATCTGCCTTGGAGGGCGCCGCCGGCGCGTCGATACCCGCGGATGCTTTCCCGGGCGCCGGCGCGATGCTGAGTCAACTCTCCCCACTGCTGCTGGGCGCGCAGACCGGCGGCGTCCTCGGGGAACTGGGCCAGCGCGCTTTCGGCCAGTACGACATCGCGGTCCCCCGCTCCGGACAGGCTCAGCAGCTCTTCGTGATCGCCAACATCGAGGCATTCGAGAAGGACTGGAGCATCCCACCGGCCGAGTTTCGAACCGCGGTCGCGATCCACGAAGTGGTGCATCGATTCGAGTTCTCGCAACCCTGGGTCCACGCGCGTTTCTTGGAGTTGATAAGGGACTTCATCTCGACTTTGGAATTCGACGCCGAGGCGATGCGCACCAAGATCGAGGGCCTCGACGCCGCCAACCCCGATGCCCTCCAGTCCCTCATGGACTCGGAGGAGGGGCTGTTCGGAACGGTCCTGGACGACGAGCAAAAGATCAAGCTCGGCAGGATCCAGGCCTTCATGGCAGCGGCCGAGGGTTACGGCGATCACGTGGTCCAGGCCCTAGGCAGCGACCTGCTCCCCGCATACCCGATGATCGCCGAAGCGATGCGCCGCCACCGTGAAACCGCCTCGGGTGACGCCCTCTTCGAGCGCCTGCTGGGCGTCGACATGAAGCGAGAGATCTACGAGCAAGGTCTCGCCTTCTGCGAGAGGGTCGTGGACCTGACGGGCGAAGCGACGTTGGCCCGGATGTGGGACTCCCCCGAGGCGATGCCGTCTTTGCCCGAGATCGAGGAACCCCGCCTCTGGCTCGCCCGCACCGCCTGAGCACGTCGCTCTCGGCCATGGGGTGCTACCACCCGATCAGCGGGGGCGACCCGGAATCGGTTCCGCGGGGCTGCCTCCCTTGGACGAGGCAGGGAGCAGATGCGAACATGCGCACATGGCGGCAGTGCCTGAAGGACCGAAGCGGATGACCCCAGCCCGTCGCGGGCGGTTGGTCCGACTCGCGCGCATCCTCTCCGCGCTCACGATCGTGGGCATCGCATCGGGACTCTGGCTCTCGACGCTGGATCAGGAGCCCACCGACACGGGGTTCGTAGTCGCCTTCTCGCTCTTCCCGGTGGTGGGGATACCTGATGGCCACTCGCCGCCCGGAGAACTCGCTCGGCTGGCTCATGGTGGGGATCGGGGTCGCGATAGGGCTAGGTTCATTCCTCGGGTCCTACGCGGGCTACGCGGTCCACGGCGGCATCGGCGGTCGCCGGCTCGGGCTGATCGCGGTCTCGCTCGATAGCCCGATGTGGGTGCCGGTGGTTGGACTTCCCGCGACGTTCCTGCTCCTGTTGTTCCCGGACGGACATCTCCCGTCGCGCCGCTGGCGGTGGTTCGCACGCATCCTGGCGGCGAGCCTGGCGATCATCGCGCTGGCGATCATCTTGACCCCAGGGAAGTTCGGGGACGAGGTCGAGGCGTTCGCGAACTATCGGAACCCGCTTGGCGTGGAATCGCTGCGCTCGGTGCTCGAGGTCCTGATCGTCGTTATCGTCATGCTCCCGATCGGAGTGATCGGTTCGCTCGTATCGCTGGTGCAGCGGTTCCGCCGATCCGCCGGGATCGAGCGTCTACAGCTGCGCTGGCTCGTGACGGCGGCGACGGTCGTGGCGATCCTGTACACGCTCGCACTGCTGATCGGGTTCGGTGGCGCTTGGAGCGCGGGCGATCAGCCAGGCTGGATGAGCGCGCTCCAGGACATCGCCGTGTTCTCGTTCGGGCTGATCCCGATAGCGATCGGCGTATCCGTGCTGAGGTATCACCTGTTCGACATCGATGTCGTGATCAACCGCGCCCTACTGATCGGAGCGCTCGCCGTCTTCATCACGGTGGTGTACGTCGCGATCGTGGTGGGCATCGGCGCCGTCGTCGGCAGCCGTTCCGATCCCATCCTTTCGGCCACCGCGGCCGCCGTGGTGGCCTTGGCGTTCCAGCCGGCGAGGAGCCGCGCGCGCCGGTTCGCCGACCGGCTCGTGTACGGCGAGCGCGCCGCGCCGTACGAGGTGCTCTCAGAGTTCTCCGAGCGGCTGGGCAACGCGTACGCCAGCGACGAGCTCCTGCCGAGGATGGCCCGCGCTCTCGCGGGGGGGACGGGGGCCGCTCGGGCCGACGTGTGGGTGCGCATCGGCGATCAGCTCGTCTCCGAATCCAGATGGCCGGACGATACGGAGCCGTCACCGCCCATCCCCGTGGATGACGACGACCCCGGCCAAGTGTCGCCGACGGAGATGCTCGAGGCCATCCGGCATCAAGGCGAGCTCCTGGGAGCCCTGTCGATCGTCAAGCGGCCCGGAGAGTCGATCACCCCGACGGAGGAGAAGCTCGTTCGCGACCTTGCAGCGCAAGCCGGGCTAGTGATGCGCAACGTCGCGTTGACCGAGCAGCTGATGGACAACATCGGGCAGCTCCGAGCTTCGCGCCAACGCCTGGTTCATGCCCAAGACGAAGAACGCCGCAAACTCGAACGGAACCTGCACGACGGCGCCCAGCAACAACTCGTCGCCCTCACGGTGAAGCTGCGGCTCGCAGGGGCGCTCGTGGACCGCGATCCGGAGAAGACGAAGGAGATGCTCGTCGATCTTCAAGCAGAGGCGAACCAGGCGATCGAAGACCTGCGCGATCTCGCGCGAGGGATCTATCCGCCGCTGCTCGCCGACAAAGGGTTGCTCGCTGCGCTCGAGGCTCAGGCGCGGAAGTCCTCGATCGCGATCGAAGTCAGCTCGGACGGCGTTTCCCGCTACCCCCAGCAGGTTGAGGCGGCCGTGTACTTCTGCGCACTGGAGGCGCTCAACAACGTGGCCAAGTATTCCGAAGCGAGCCAGGCAGCCGTTCGGCTCGCGCGATCCAACGGCGATCTCACCTTCGAGGTGTCCGACGACGGAACCGGATTCGTTCTGGGCGAGACCACCTACGGCACCGGCCTGCGGGGGATGACAGACCGAGTCGAAGCCATCGGAGGGACACTCGAGATCCGGTCGGCCCCCGGAAAGGGTACATCCGTCGTGGGCCGCATCCCGGCCGGCGTCCTCGCCGAAGGGCTTGCTCCGACGGACGCGTGATCCACATCGCGGTCCGCACCGCCCGAGGTCGTGTTCAGCAGAAGTTCGGACTCGTACACGTGTACGTATCGGCCAGGATGCCGACCGAACCACTCTGGCCGGCGTTGCCCTCCTGGCCGATAGGCGCTGAGGGAGCGCTCACTCCCCCCGTCCCACCGGCACCGGCTGAACCACCGGAGTAGGTCACGCCGGACAACACTGGCGAGGATCCCAACACCATCATGATGCCGACCGAATACCCGCCGGTACCACCGCCGCCGCCGC
>JANPEZ010000125.1:0-10972 GCA_031423155.1 Actinomycetes bacterium | reverse complement strand
AAGCCGGCCTGGATGATCTCGAACTCGCGGTCCACTCCGACGGTCGTAGTGGGTGTGAGGATCTCGTAGGACATCGGGCGCCCGTCGACCTCGCGAATGCCGTCGGGGCCCATCGCGTAGCCGGCGTCATCCAGCAGCTTGTTGGCTGCTGCGATATCGAAGGGCAGCGGCTGGATATCGGAGTTGTGCCAGACGCCCGTCGCTTCAGAGACGATCGTCGCGGCGGGGCTCCCGTTCCCCAGCAGCACCGTGTCGACCATGGCCTGCCGGTCGATGGCGTACTCGAACGCCATCCGAACCTGGGGGTCGAGCAACTCGGCGTGCAAGGGCTTGTTCGAGTTGACTATCAGTTCGTCGAAGTAGATCCCGGGTGCCGTGGTGACGACCAGGCTCTGGTCGGCGCTGAGCTGTTCGAGAGCGGCGGCCGGGATGGACTCGACGGCGTCGAGTTCGTCGTTCTTAAGGGCGCTAACCATCGCGTCGGCGTTCGTGTAGAACTTCAGGCCCCAACCCTCGATGTGTGGCTTGGTGCCGTAGAAGCCGTCGTTGCGGACGAACTGAACGAACTCGTCCTTCTTGTATTCGGTGAGGGTGAACGGTCCGCCCGAGACGATCGGTGCGTCGTTGGTGAACGGGCGGAGCCCCTTGCCGTCGGTCCCTTCTTGAGCAGACCAGACATGCTCGGGGAGGATCGGGATCTGCTGCAGTTGCGACAGCGCCCAGCCCTCGTTGACCGAAGCCTCGTAGGTGATCTTCAAAGTGGCGTCGTCGACGGCTTCGGCCGCCGTGATGTGCCGGGCGTAGCCGGACATCAGGCCCGTCGGTCCGGGGAAGCGCAGGATCAGATTCAGCGTGTAGGCGGCGTCCTTCGCGGTAAGGGGCTGGCCGTCGGACCAGGTGCCCCCCGTCGCCACAGTGAACGTGGCTTCGGTGTCGTCGGTGTTCCAGGTCCAGTCGGTGGCGAAGTCACCGACGAGCTCGAGGTCCGGGCTCCATCCGACCAGGTATGGGTAGACGTACTGAAAGACGTTGTATGCGTCCTGCTGAAAGGCCTTGAACGGGTTCAGCGAGTCGATGTTGGAGCTGGAGCCGAGGCGAAGGATCCCTCCCTCGACCATGCCTCCGCCGTCCTTGCCTCCGGTCGTCTCGGAGCTCTTGGTGCAGGCGACGGCGACCAGCATGAGCGCGGCTGCGGCGGCGAGCACTCGGGTCCATCTACGCATCTTCGATTCCCCCTCGGTCGGTCTGGTCCGTGCGGCGGCGTACATGATGGCGTACCTTCGCGCGCCGCGGAACCCCTTATCTCTGAGTGATACGCGGCGGCCCGGCCATCGGGCCTGCCGCGCGGACCCTCACGCGGACGGCCGGGGAGGTCAGATAGGCCAGGGGCACCTCCTCGATGTCGACGATCTTCACCGTGGCGGGGTCGGCGCCGGCCTTCACCGCTCTGTCCCTGGCCTCGTCGCTCAGGCGCTCGATCTCGGGGCGCCGGCGGTCGAGGTCGCCGTGGATGATCTGCTCAACCTGGCCACCGACTTCGGCGACGGCGGCTCCGATGGCGTTGGCCACTTCGTAGTTCTCGGGTCGGTGGATCCGGCTTATCCCGGGCAGTCGATCCGGGACGAGGACGCTGCCGCCGCCGACGGCTATCAGCGGTCGGTCGCCCTTGGCGGTCTTCGCACGGTCTATGCCATCGGCGAACATCTCGTCGGCTGTCCTTACGGCTTCGGCCAGGGTCTCGGTCAGGTCGGGGGCGCCTGTGCCGATCGCCGCGCGGCCGGCGGCGACGGCGGCATCGGTGAGCGTTGGGGTTGAGCCTCCGAAGACGAGGGCCTCTTCGGTCAGGCGGTAGCCGACGCTTCGAGGACCGACGGCGTGATCGCCGACGATCGAGCCGCCTCCCAGGGCCAGGGTGACGATGTCGGGCATGCGGAAGTTGGTCGGGACGCCACCGATGTCGGTGCCGGCTGCGGACTCTCGGGGGAAGCCGCCGGTGATGGCGCCGATATCGGTGGACGTGCCGCCGACGTCCATGACGAGCGCGTCGTCGATGCCGGTCAGGTGCGCCGCGCCCCGGATGCTGTTGGAGGGTCCACTGCCGATGGTCAGAACAGGGAAGTGCAATACCTGTCCCAAAGACATGAGAGTCCCGTCGTTCTGAGCGAAGAGGGCTGTGGCTTTCAGACCATGTTCCTGCAGCGCGGCCGTAAGTGCGCCGGCCACCTTCCTCGCGACGTCGTGCAACGCCGCGTTCAGGACAGTGGCGTTCTCGCGTTCGAGCAGACCGATGGATCCGATCTCGTGGCTCGAAGAGACGTCGACGTCGCCGAGCATCTCTCGCGCGATGTCGGCCGCGGCCGATTCGTGATCGGCGTTCACCGGGGAGAAGACGCCGATGATCGCCACGCCCTTCGGTCGCTCGGGCAGTTCCCCGAGGAACCGCCTCACCGCGTCCGCATCGAAGGGAGCGATCTCGCGTCCGTCGAACTCGAAACCTCCGCCCACGATCGTTTCGCCCGCTGATGCCGCGGTCCTCAGGTCGCCCGGCCAGCCGAAGAGCGGCTTTACCGCGTGGGTGGCTGGGCTGCCGATCCTGATAACGGCGACCCTGCGTAGGTCGCGTCGTTCCAGAACCGCGTTGGTGGCGTGGGTTGTGCCGAGCATGACGTGCGTCACCTCGGAGCTCTCGACCACCTGCAGGATCGAGGCCAGCGCCTCGGTGATCCCACTAGTCACTTCGGGGGTCGTTAATACCTTGACCTTGGCGAGCAGCGCGCCGGTGGCGTCCAGCGCGACCGCGTCGGTGTTCGTTCCTCCGACGTCGATGCCGATGCGAAGGCCAAGGCGCTCAGGCATGCAGGTCCTCGACTGGGACGTAGTCGATGTCGTAGCCGAAGGCTCTCGGGCCGGCGACCGCTATCCCTTGCGGCGTACGCCATATCGGGGCGCAAGCGAAGGCGATGACGGTGACGCGCTGGCCGTACTTAAGCCGCTCGGTCGGGATCGCCGCGGCGGTCTCCCAGTCCAAGATCGTGATGAGGTCGGGCGCCGTGGCCAGGACCCGGTCGCCTTCGCGCGCGACCAGGTTCTCGTTCTGGATCTCGACATGAATGGTGCGGCCGGTGTCGGAGCGGATGCCCTCGATAGTCGCCAGACCGAAGGCGAACCCCTTCGTCGTCCTGCGCTCCAGGTCGGTGATCTTGCCGTCGACGAGCCGCACGGCGCTCAGTTCGCCGATCAGGGCTTCGAGGGGGTCTGGCGCGCCAACCGTCGCGTTCCCGATACGGACCGCCAGCGTCATCGAGCCTGCGACGGCAGCCGTCTTCGCCTGCTCGACCGTGAGGATGTACTCGGCCGTCGAGGCTGTGCCTCCCATCTCGATGGTGATCTGGCGATTGATGCGCTCGAGCCAGGGACCGTCGACCGCGCGGGTTATGACGACGTTGCCGCGTTCGTCGGTGAGGAACGCAGGGCTTGGTGAGATGCCGGCCACGTGCATCGAGACCTGGTGAAGTTCGGGGAACGCCCGGCCCATGCCGTCGGCGTCGACGACCGGAAGGCCCATCCTCGCCGCCCACCCGATCGGTGTGAGCGCGTTCGAGCCGCCGATCTCACTCGCCATCACCGCGACGACCGGTTTGCCGAAGGTGCGCTCGACGTGTTCGCGTAGCCGTGCGCCCTCGTCTCCGTTCTCGATCTTCTCGAAGGAGACGGTGGGGGCGCCCATCCCTCCGCAGGGCATGATCAGGTCATCCGGCGGAAGGTCTTTCAGGGCAACGAGTTCGGGTGGAGCAGACTCCTCGATCGCCTGCTGGGCTATGAGCAGTCCGACGCCGGTATCGCCGCCGCCGCCGGCGCCGAGGACCGCGGCGCCCCGAGCGATCGCCTCGAGAACAGGACCGTCCAGTAGCACGGCCCGCATGCTACGCGGGATGGCCGTCGCCTACCTCAGCGGCAGGCGCAGCAGTACCTCGTCGTCGAAGACGATGTCGCCGGTTCGCTCGAAGCCGTACCGCTGGCGTCGGGGACGTTGTTGACGAACCTTTCCTGCGCGTGCGTGACGCGCAAGGCGAGGACCGCCCCGCGGTTACGATCGTCGATGTGCCGCAGTGAGATCCGGCTCGTCGTACTCATGGGTCGAAGCGCATGAACCAGGCGTGCGGCCCGCCGTCCGGACCGTCGCCCTCTGCCTCGACCCGAAAGCCTCTTCGTTCGTAGTAGCGAGCCAGATCCGCGGTCGATGTCTCCAGGTGGGCAGGCACCCCGTCTCGTCGTGCGGAGGTGAGTCCTTGCTCGATGAGGGCGGCCGCCAGACCCCTGCCCCGATGCCCCTCGTCGACCGCGATGTGGTGCAAGTACCAGTGGGGCTCCTGCGGGCGATGCGCGTCCGCCCAGGTCCAGAACTCCTCGAAACGCACTCCGTCGTCGGGAAGGAGTTCGACGAGGGCATCCCAGAGGTGCGCTTCTCCCTCCTCGCCCAGACCATAGACGCCAGGTGGGATCCACTCGGCCGATCCGGCAAGGTCTTGAGTCACCCACATGTAGCCGAGTGCCTGGGCCATGGGATCGTTCAACTCGAAGAACCTCCTGACCCTGGCCGCGAAACCGTCGGTTCCGTCATCGCGGAGGGTCCATCGGAGCATCGCGTCTCCGAGGAAGGCGCGTGCGACCATCGCGGTCGTGGCGGGCATGTCCTCGGCAGTGGCGAGCCTGATCATCGGGGCGAGCCTATCGCCGGGCTCGGGTACCATCGCTGGTGCACGCGGCGGTTCTAGGGGTAAGGCTGACCCCGGCCGCCGGGGGGAATCGTCGGCTGCGGGACCGAACCCCTGCCCGCATCGGGAGTTGATAGGTATGGACCGGATCAGCCACTGGATCGGCGGCAAGCAGGTATCCGGGGAATCCGGCCGCCGTGGACCCGTATTCAACCCGGCGACCGGCGAGCAGACCCACGAGGTCGACTTCGCCAGCGTCGAGGAAGTCGACCAGGCCGTCGAGGCCGCGCGCGATGCGTTCGTCGGCTGGCGCTCCACTTCACTTTCCAAGCGCGCCGACATCTTGTTCCGCATCCGCGAGCTGGTCGACGCCAACCGCCGTGAGATCGGCCGCCTCATCACCGAGCAGCACGGCAAGGTCCTGTCCGACGCGATGGGCGAGGTCGCCCGCGGTCAGGAGAACATCGAATTCGCCACCGGCATCGCTCATCTGCTCAAGGGCGGTTTCAGCGAACAGGTCTCGACCGGAGTGGACACGTACTCGATACGCCAACCGCTGGGGGTCGTCGCGGGCATCACGCCGTTCAACTTCCCGGCGATGGTTCCCATGTGGATGTTCGCCAACGCCATAGCCTGCGGCAACGCGTTCATCCTGAAGCCCTCCGAGAAGGACCCCGGCGCGTCTATGTTCGTGGCGGAGCTGCTGAAGGAGGCCGGGCTGCCCGACGGCGTCTTCAACGTCGTGAACGGCGACAAGGTCGTCGTTGACAGGCTACTCGAGCACCCGGAGGTGAAGGCGGTGTCGTTCGTCGGTTCGACGCCGATCGCCCGTTACATCTACGAGACCGGCACGAAGAACGGTAAGAGGGTGCAGGCGCTCGGCGGCGCCAAGAACCACATGGTGGTGCTGCCCGACGCCGACATCGACATGGCGGCCGACGCCGCCGTCTCGGCGGCCTACGGCTCGGCCGGCGAGCGTTGCATGGCGATCAGCGTGGTCGTCGCGGTGGGCGAAGTTGCCGATCCTCTGGTGGACGCGATCAGGTCGCGCCTGCCCGTGATCAAGATCGGCAACGGCATGGAACCCGAGTCCGAGATGGGACCGCTGGTCACGCGCGAACACCGCGACAAGGTCGCCGGTTACCTTGAAGGCGCTGCGGCGCAAGGCGCCACGGTCGTCGCCGACGGCCGCGAGCACGGCCTCTACAGCGACTCGAACGGGTTCTTCCTCGGCGTCTCGTTGATCGACGATGTCACCACCGAGATGGACTGCTACAAGGACGAGATCTTCGGCCCGGTGCTGACGGTGGTGCGTGTTCCGACGTACTCAGAGGCCCTCAGGCTAGTCAACGACAACCCGTACGGCAACGGGACCGCGATCTTCACCCGCGACGGCGGCGCGGCCCGCCAGTTCCAGTTCGAGTGCGAGGTCGGCATGGTCGGCGTCAACGTCCCGATCCCGGTGCCGGTCGGCTACTACTCGTTCGGAGGCTGGAAGCACTCGCTTTTCGGTGACACACACATGTATGGTCCGGACGGTATCCACTTCTACACGAAGCAGAAGGTCGTCACGGCGCGCTGGCCCGATCCGGGTACGTCGCAGGTCGACCTCGGCTTCCCGAGAACGAGGTGACCATGTCGAAGGAAGAACTCGCTCAGTCCGAACGTGATGCGTGGCAACGGTTCATGGATGTGGTGGCGCGCGTTCCCGCCGACCGTCGCGACGATCGAACGGTGGTTCCCGGTTGGTCGGTGAAGGACCTCGTCTGGCACAACGGCTATTGGGCGTTGTACGGCGCCGAGGAGGTCACCAAGCAACAGGGTCAACCCTTCGCCGATCCCTTCGAGGGCGCCGACGAAGAGGAGACGGACCGTGAGAACGCCGAACATGTCGAGTCCGGCCGCGCCTTGAGTTGGGATGAGGTCATGGCGACAGCCGACCAACAGCGCACGCGCGTTCACGAGCTCTGGTCGGCGCTCGGTGAAGTCGGCGACGAAGCCGCGACCTTCTTCTCCGAGGAGACCTCGGTCCACTACGACGAACACACCGAAGAGATCGAGCTATTCCTCCAGGAAGGGTGACCGTGGATCGAGACGACTTGCTCCGACGTGAAGCAGAGGCATGGGCGGAGTTTTCCGAGGCGGTCGCCGGCGTGCCCGCCGAGCGGCGCGAAGACCCGGTGCTTGCAGACGACTGGTCGGTGAAGGACGTGCTCTGGCACGTCGTGTTCTGGTGGGAGGACGGCTGCGCCACGTTCGAGCAGATGGCGCTCGGCCACTTCGAGGAGTACGACGGAGACACCGACGCGACCAACGCTCGTGTGCTGGAGGAGAGCCGCAACATGTACCTCACCGAGATCGAGGCGGCCGTCGAACCCGCGCGAGATCGCCTGATCGCCGCTTATCTGGCCGTTCCGCGCGACGAGCGCGCCGACGATGACTTCGTCGCCGAGACGATCGAGCACTACGAGGAGCATCGAGCGGCGATCTTGGGCCTCTCCGGCTGACGCCCGGCGCCCTTCGCGCCGTAGGATGCGGGCCACATCATTTCCGAAAGGTCCGAGCATGATCCCCGAGCATCTTGCGAATCCAGACATGTCGGTTGCGAAGTTCGGCGGCTCTGCGGCCGACCTGCCCGCGCGAGCCCAGGTGGTGGTCGTCGGCGCCGGGATCATCGGGTCCTCCGTCGCCTATCACCTTTCCAAGCTCGGATGGACCGACGTCGTCGTCCTGGAGCGCCATGCCCTTACGTCTGGAACCACTTGGCACGCAGCGGGTCTGGTCAGCCAGATCCGAGGTACCCACGCCCTAACCGAACTGTCGAAGGAGAACGTGCCGCTGTATTCGTCGTTGGAGGCCGAGACCGGGATACCTACCGGCTTCCGCCAGGTGGGTTCTCTGACGGCCGTTCGCACGGAGCCGCGCATGACGGAGACGTTGTACGGCGTGACCCTCGCTCGTCAGTCGGGCATCGACGTGGAAGTGCTTGAGCCGCCTCAGATCAAGGAGATCTGGCCGGCAGCCGAAGTGGGCGACCTGGTCGGCGGAGCCATCTTCCGCAAGGACGGAACGGTGAACCCGGGAGACGCGGCGCTCGCGCTGGCCAAGGGTGCCCACGACCGCGGGGTGCGCTTCGTCGAAGGCGTCCTGGTCACAGGCTTCACGTCCTCCGGGGGCGCGGTCACCTGCGTCCGAACCGATCGAGGCGACATCGAGTGCGACCGAGTGGTTCTGGCCGCCGGACTGTGGTCCAGCGAGATCGGCCGCCTTGCAGGCGTGCCCCTTGCGCTCTACCCAGCCGAGCACGTCTGGGTCATGACCGAGCCGACGCCCTCCTCGGACGAGTCGCTTCCGTTCCTGCGCGACCTCGACGGATACCTGTATATCCGCAACCACAACGGCTCGTTCGTGATCGGCGCCTTCGAGCCTCGCGGCAAGCCGGTGTCGCCGCGCACGCTAGGCCCCGAATTCGCCTTCGGAGAGTTCGGTCCCGACTGGGATCACTTCGCTCCCGTCCTGGAGAAAGCCCGCGAGCGCATGCCAGAGCTTCGAACGCTCGGGTTCTCCCATTACCTGCGCGGGCCGGAGAGCTTCTCGCCGGACTCCAACTTCTATCTCGGCGAGGCGCCGGAGTTGCGCGGGTTCTTCGTCGCGGCGGGCTTCAACTCCCAGGGGATCATCTACGGCCCCGGCGCCGGCAAGGCGCTCGCAGAGTGGATGGTGCAGGGTCACCCCACCTACGACCTGACGGAGGTGGACGTCGCGCGCGCCGGCGCATGGTCGAACAATCGTGCGTGGTTGCACGCCCGCACGGCCGAGTCGCTCGGGCGCCTGTACGCGATGCACTGGCCGAACCTTCAGCCCTCGACCGCGCGAGGCGCGCGCCGCACGCCGCTCTGGGACAAGCTCGACGCGGCCGGCGCGGTCTTCGGAGAGGCCGCCGGCTGGGAACGCGCGAACTGGTTCGCGCCCGTTGGCACGCCGCGCGAGTACGAGTACTCCTTCGGCCGCCAGAACTGGTTCGAGCCGGTCGGGGTGGAATGCCATGCCGCGCGCGAGGCGGTCGCGCTCTTCGATCTGTCGACCTACGCGAAGTTCATGGTCCAAGGCCCGGAGGCGCTTTCGTGGTTGCAGCGGCTGAGCGCCTCGGACGTCGATGTCGAACCCGGCCGCATCGTCTACACGACGTGGCTGAACGTACGCGGCGGAGTCGAGCTGGACCCGACCGTGACGCGGCTGGCCGAGGACCGTTTCCTTGTCGCGTCCGGAACGCTGGCGCAGCGCCGAACCGCGACCTTTCTTGCCCGCGACGCGCCGCCGGGTGCAGTCGTCACCGACGTGACCAGCGGCTTCGCCGTGTTAGCAGTCATGGGTCCTCGCTCCCGAGAACTCCTGCAGCGCTTGACCGACGAGGACCTGTCCGACGCCGCGTTCCCGTTCCTGGCTGCGCGCGAGATCGACGCGGGTTGGGCGAAAGCGTGGGCGCTGAGGGTCAGCTATGTCGGAGAACTCGGCTGGGAACTGTGGGTTCCCACGGAGTTCGCCTCCGACCTTCACGACAAGATCGTCGAAGCCGGCGCGGATCTGGGTCTCAAACACGCCGGATTCCACGCCCTCGACTCGCTCCGGATCGAACGAGGCTTCCGCTCGTGGGGCCACGACATGGGAGGCATGGACGACGTCTTCGCCAGCGGCCTCGGCTTCACGGTCTCACGCCAGAAGAGGGGGTGCGTCGGCGCGAAGGCCGCAGCGTCACTGCGCGAAGCGCCCCTCACCCGCCGCCTCGTCTCCATCAAGCTCGACGATCCCGAACCGACCCTCTTCCACGGCGAGTCGATCCTGCGCGACGGCAAGTACGTCGGCCACGTCACGTCCGGAGCCTTCGGCTACACGCTAGGCGCAAGCGTTGGTATCGGCTGGGTTCACGCCGACGAACCGATCATGCAGAGTCACCTCGACCAAGGCGAATGGCAGGTTGAGATCGCTTCCGAGCGCGCCCCGATCGCCGCGAGCATCAAGTCCCTCTACGACCCCGACGGCACCAAAGTCCACGGCTGAGCCTCACGCCGGCGCGAAGGTGACTTCGACCGTTCCCGTCTCGTTCAGAAGTTGGAACGACGGACCCGAGAAGTGCCACGTTGCGGTCGCCGCCAACGCATCGAGATACGCCTGCTCCTGACGGGCCAGGTCGCGCGGGCAGAAGGTTTGCGCGACCATCACGAGAGCGATCGCCATCTGGCGGCGGGTCGTCGTGTAGGTCGCGGAGTACGTGTTGCATCCGGTCGAGCCCGTGAGCTCTCCGTTCGCCGAGAATCCGGCAGTCATCGTGCTACCGGGGATCGCACCCGCGATCGCCTGCTTGTCGTCGACGGGTCCATCGCGGTAACCCAACGCACGCCACATCACTCCGCTGATAGGAGGAGGCGCGTTGGCCCGGAAGACTGCGACCTTGGTATCGCCGGCCTTCAGCGTCAGTGAGTCCCCCGCGACCTGGAAGGACGAGGCCCGGCCGAGGGCGTCGAGGTAGGCCGCCTCGATCCCGCCCACAGGCTCGGAGCATCCGATCGCCGTGCTCGACAACCCGTTGATATCGAGATGGCCATCGGCCGTCGCGAAGTAATGCCCGCCATAGGAGTTGCAACCGCTGGTCCCTCTGACGTTTCCGTTCTCGAAGGTCGCGTCCAAGTAGATGCCCGCAGGAAGAGGATCGTGCCCCGACAAGGAAGTCAGCACCCAGGTGACGCCGCGGAGTTGGGGATCCGGCGATGATGTCCGGTCGCAACCTGCTCCTAAGACGGCGGCTATCAGGATCAGACCGACGAGCCTCGTTCGCCACATCGGAGACAGGATGCGTTCACGCTCCCTTCGACGACGATCCCTCGTCTGTCGCGCCGACCCCGGGAGCCGAATGTGCGGCCGCGAGCTCGAGCGCACGTTCCAGATCCATCTCGCGTCCCCGAGACCAGGCCCGTTCTAGTTCGGCGGCTTCGAGTGCGGAACCTATCGCTGCCATCGCCCGGTCCCTCATCGCCGTCTCCGTGTCATCCACGACTAGGTCCAGTTGCTGACGTGTGTGCTCCGTAGCGCCCAGAACCGTGGCCGCCGCCTCAGGAACACCGCCTGCAGCAAGCGCCGCTGCGGCGACGTCGAGGCAATAGGCGGCCAACGATCGCTCCCGGAAACCCAGGGATCTTTCGGCCCCCGATGTTGACCAGTCGGCCGCCTCATCCGGCAGCTCTCGGAAGATCGCCGTTTCG
>JANPEZ010000124.1:0-5431 GCA_031423155.1 Actinomycetes bacterium | reverse complement strand
TTCTGCGACTGGCTGATCATCGGCGCCCACGATACGACGTCCTCGACGTGTCCGGCGTTAGTCTCGTGTCCGTAAGTGCATCCACCAGGCAGGAGACGAAAAGCCGACGATGTCAGGTCTCGTCCGTCCGGCGTTGCGCCGGTACGAGGGGTTCATGGCCGACAGCGCTCGGTGGGAGCGGTTCGCGTTCCGTCCCGACGATGTCGTGATCTCCACGCCGTCCAAGTGCGGCACGACCTGGATGCAGACCATAGTGGGGATGCTGCTCCTGGACAGGATCGAACTCGGCGTACCGATCAGCGTGATCTCACCCTGGCTCGACATGCTCATCCGAAGCGACGATGAGGTGTTCGGTCTGCTGGACGAGCAGTCCCATCGGCGCTTCATCAAGACACACACGCCCCTCGATGGATTGCCTTCGTTCGGGTCGGTCACCTACATCGCCGTGGTCCGCCATCCTCTCGACGTCGCGCTTTCGGATCGCGACCACATGGACAACATGCTGGCGGATCGCGCGATCGAACTGCGACTGGCCGCGTCCGGTCAGCCGAGCCGAGACATCGGGTCCGCCGAGAAGGCACCTGCGGACACCGGGGACTACCTGCGCTGGTTCATCGACAACGACGAGCAGCCGACCGGCAGCGGCCCGTACGGACTCGAGGACTACTGCAACCAGATCGGCACCTACTGGTCCGCCCGCCGCGAGCCGAACGTGCACCTGTTCCACTATGCGGACATGTGGACCGACCTGGACGGCGAGATGCGCCGCGTGGCGGCGGCGCTCGGCGTTCCCATCGACGAAGAAAGATGGCCTGCCTTCGTCGAGGCGGCCACTTTGACGTCGATGCGCTCGCGCGCGGCCGACACGGCGCCCGAGGCACACTTGGGCCTCTGGTCGTCCCCCGAACGGTTCTTCCGCTCCGGGGGGACGAGGGACTGGGCATCGCAGCTCAGCTCCGGCGACTTAGCCCACTTCGAAGAGCGCCTTCGCCGACTCGCCGGCGACGCCGCGGGATGGGTGATCAACGGTCGCGCGGGCCTCGGCAGCGTCCACGATGCGACGTCACCAACCCGCCCACCGGCGATCTGAACGCTAGGTCGTTCATCCGGCGAGGCGATCCAGCCATCCAGCTATCCAGCGATTCAGCTATTCAGGACGAACATCCCGTTCGAGGCCCACTCCTGCGCGGGGTTCGAGTCGATCAAGACCTGGCTGCCGATCACCGGCGAGCCGTGCGCGTCGCCGGCGGTCCAGTCGATCGAGTAGAGGCTGCCGTCGGTCCGTGCGACGTAGATCTTGTCCTCGGCGAAGGTCATGCCTCGCACCGTGTCCCAGTCGAAACCGTCGGTGCCGTAGCTCGCCACCAGCTGCACGGCTCCGACCTCACCGCTCTCGGGTGTGAAGTACCGGTAGTAGAGCTTGGGGTCTCCGCTAACCGTGTAGTAGATGCGTCCGTTGTCGAAGAACATCCCCGTGATATCGGGTATCGGGAAGTACGTCGGCGACAGACCGTGCAGGTAGACCGGCGTCTTCTTGTTCGCCAGGGTCGTGCCGTTGAAAGCGCGATACCCCATCGTTCCGTCGCTCAAACCGTAGTAGATGCGGCCCTCGGTGTAGAACGCCCCTCGGGCGTTCGCCCAGTCCATCTGAGGCGTCGACGTCGAAGCCTGATCGTCGGCCGTCGTGCCATCGAAGGACCTGTGATCCAGATGCAGCGAGGAGGGGCTCGAGGGCAGCGAGTAGAGCTCTCCCGGCAGGGTCGCCGGCACGTGGACAGGCAGCGCCGCCCCACCGTCTAGAGGGAAGAAGGCCAAACGGCCGTGGTATTCGCCGCCGATGTAACCGGTATCGTGCCCGTACCAGAGGCCGGTTTCGGTTCCGATGATCGAGAACACCCCCTGGCCTTTGTCCCGGCCGGGTTCCCACTCGATGGGCATCCCGTTGAGCGGGTCGAGTCCGGCCATCCCGTTCCGTTTGATGGTTCCGGGTCCGACGGCATTGCCGACGTACGGGCTGTTGACCCATCGCATGTGTCCGCCGATGTAGACGGCCGCCCCCGTCGTGGCGACGCTCCACGTGGTGTCGCCTCCCAGGTAGTTGATCCAGCTCGGCTGCTGGCCGCTGCCGGTCCGGTTCAGCTCCCATCGCGTGACGGTGTCGCATAGCGTGCCGCCGCCGACACCGCCGACGAAGCTTCCGGTCGTTCCGACTACGAAGTACTCCCCATCCGGGGAGATGTCGACGTCCTTGATGATGCTGTCGAACACCGGGTTGCAGGTGCTCAGGTAGCGATAGGTCGTCCAGTCCGCCACCGTGGCCGTGGTCGGCGTGAGGTTGAGCATCGCTATCTGATCGTGCGGTGTTCCCGCCACGCTCGTGAAGTTCCCCACCGCTACGAGCTTGGTTCCGTCCGGCGAGATATCGAACTTGGTAACTCGGCCCACGCCGCCGTTGTGCAGACCCGTGAAGCGGACGTTGATCGGCTCCAGGGAACCGTCGGTCGCATCGATGATCGCGAAGTTACTGCGGTTGGTGCCGTTCACCTGGCTGAAGGCTCCACCGACGTAGAGCATCCCGTTCGCGTAGTTGAGGTCGTGGACCGCGGTGCCGGTGATCTGCGCTTTGAACGCGGTGATGACGTTGCCGGCGGGACCGAGTTTCGCGATCAGGCTGGACGGGACGCCGCTCACCCTGGAGAACGTGCCTCCAACGTACAGGTTGGTCCCGTCCGTAGCCAGAGCGTTGACGTTGCCTCTGACGTAGGGGTCGATGGACTCATCGATCAGGCCGGTCACGGTGTCGAAGGCGAACAGTTTCGTCTGCAGGAGGGTCGGGCCGCCTACGTTGGCCTCCTCCTCGAAGGTGCCACCGACGTACATGGTCGAGCCGATCTGCGCGAGCGCCAAGACCTTCCTGTCCAGGACGTTCGGCGTGTAGTCGGCCGGGTCGGCCGAGACGACGAGCGAGTGCTCGACCTGTACGGCTGAGGCTGTGGGCGCCGCGCCCATGACGAAACTGAAGATCACGCCCAGCGCAACGAGTGCGCGCCGACCTAGCATCACGGTACCTCCGTAGGTTGTTCGACAGGAAAGGGTCGGTACACCCTACGTCAAGGGGCCTGCAACGGTGAAGGGGCCTATCGGTCCCTCTCTGGGCCAAAAGCCCAGGATCGAGGCGACCTCCCGTGCGTCGCTCATCCTGCGATGTTGACGGCGGCGATCCCCTGGCGAGGCAAGTCTCGCTCAGCCCCGCTCTTCGGCGGCATGCTCCACGCGCCCGTCGAGCATGGTCAGCCAGATGCCGAGGGACGAGATCTCCTCCGCGGGCGCGTCCCTGAGATCCCCGTCCACGACGACGATGTCGGCGAGCTTGCCGGCCTGGATCGAGCCGATCCGGTCCTCGATGCGAAGTGCGTAGGCGGCCGAGATGGTGTGCGCCCTCAGCGCTTCCTCGAGTGTGAGGGCCTGGGACGCACCGATAGCCGCACCCTCTCGGGTCCGCCGCAGCATCGCCGCACCGATCGTGTCCAACGGTCGGAACGAAGTGACGTCGGAATCGCTGCTCAGGACGACGGTGATCCCCGCCGCTAGTTCGTCGCGAAGGGGCTGCAGGCCGTGCGCGCGAGTTCCCAGCCGGGCGAGGAACTCATCACCGCTGTCGAAGAGGTAGTTGGGCTGGTTGATCGTGATCGCGCCCAGGCGGGCGATCCGGCCGATCAGGTCGGGGGTGGGATAGCCGGCATGCTCCAGCCGGTGGCGATGGTCTCGCGGCGCAGCGGCAACGGCCGACTCCAAGGCATCCATCACGGCCGTCATCGCCTCGTCGCCCTGCACGTGAACCCCGACCTGCCATCCGCCTTCATGCGCAGCGCCGATCATCTCCTTCAGCTCGGCCGGCGACCAGTACATCGAGCCCTCGAACTCTCCGTGCTCGCCGTAGGGTTCGACGAAGGAGGCCGTGCCGCCGATCAGCGAACCGTCGGCGTAGAACTTCATCGCGCCGATGCTGAGGCGATCGTCCCCGAACGGTCCGGCGAGCCCGAGCGCGAGCAGCTCCTCGAGTTGATGAGACAGCGGCATGCAGACCGTTCGGACGCCGAGCTTGTCCTGGCGCCTCGCCTCCCGGTAAGCGGTCAGCTCTCGGCGGGTGACCTGCGCATCGCACACGGTGGTCAGGCCGGCTTGAAGGAAGGCGCGGCTCGCTCGCTCCACGCTCGCGACCGAGGCCTCAACCGTGGTCACGGTGTGGAAGTTGGGCCCGTGAGCCCCGATGTCCAGGGCGACCGGCAGGATGAGATTCATCGCGGCATCCAAACACAAGCCCGTCAGGCGCCCGTTCGCGTCTCGAACCAGCTTGCCTCCCTGCGGGTCCGGGGTGTCCCGGCTCACGCCGCGCAACTCGAGCGCCGCTGAGTTGACGAAGACGTGATGGCCAGAGACGTGGTGAACGCTGATGGGGTTTTCGGTCCCGACGCGATCCAGGTCCCACCGAGTGAGGACGCGCTCGTACTTCGCGTCATCGAACCCGAACGCGGTGATCCACTCATCGGGCGGCATGGCGTGGCCGGCCTCCGCGAGCTCGTCGATCAGGTCCTCGATCGAGCCGATCCCCGGGAAGCGCGCGTCAACCGAGGACAGCGACTCGCCGGTGGCCAGGAAATGGTTGTGGGCGTCGATCAGTCCCGGAAGCACGGTGCGCCCGCCGACGTCCAGCCGCGAGGCATCCGGGAATCGCTCGAGGAGTTCGTCGAAGAGGCCGACGGCGACTATCCGGGATCCGGCGACGACGAGCGCCTCCGTCCACGGCGCATCCGAAGCCGCCGTGAAGACGTTCCCACCGTGGATCAGAAGCGGTGCGCGCTGGCTCGAGGGGGCGATCATGGTCGGCATCATCGGTTCCGCCACCAGGCCGGTCAATCCTGTGTTCGTTCGCTAGGCCGGTTGAGGGGCAGCCGGTTCGCCTTGGGCGTCCGGTCGGCGTACTCTGCGCATGTCCCTGAGGCCAGGAGGGTCCGGCCGTGCCGATGTTCGAAGGCTCTGAAGCGACTCTTCACTACGAGCAGGAGGGTGCCGGCCCCGACATCGTGTGGGTCTCCGGCGGGGGAGGGCTCTCTACCGACTGGTCGCCGTACCAACTCCCTCACTTCTCCAAGTCGTTCCGCAACACAACGTTCGACAACCGAGGTGTCGGAACCACCAGCTGCGACGTGCCCTTGCCCTGGCCGCTCGGGTCCTTCGCGCGCGACACGGCCGAACTGATCGAGGCCGTCTGCGAGCGTCCCGTCGCCTTGGTGGGCCTGTCTCTCGGGGCGGCCATCGTGCAGGAGGTCGCGATCTCCTACCCCGACCTGCTGCGCTGCGCGATCGTGATGGGGACCGGCGTCAACTCGGTCGGCTGGGGATGGGACTACCAGGAGGCCGAGATCGACTT
>JANPEZ010000123.1:0-5492 GCA_031423155.1 Actinomycetes bacterium | reverse complement strand
ATGACGACGTCCCAGCCCTTGGCGCCCATGTGACGCTTGACGGAGCGGACGGTCCGGTCCGGGTTGGTGATGGCCTGGCGCTTGGCGACCTCGCCGACCAGGATCTCTCCGTTCTTGGAGAACCCCACCACCGAAGGGGTCGTGCGCTGCCCCTCGCTGTTGGGGATGACGACCGGTTCCCCGGCCTCCAGGATGGCGACCACCGAGTTCGTGGTCCCCAGGTCGATTCCGACCGCTCTTGCCATGTCCGCCTCCTTGAGATGTCGGCTCGGGTTTCCTAAGCCTGTTCGCAGGATAGAACTTGAGTCCCTGATTGACAACCCTGTGCCTAGAGACCTTTGGCCTCTTGACCGAGGAGCCTGATCCGAGGGAGTCTTCCGCACATGCGAAGGCTGCTCACCGCCTGCCTGCTCATGTCCCTCACCGCGCCGGTCCTAATGACGACGCCCGCAGGCGCCACCGAAACCCGGGGATACGGCTACATCTCGTGGATCCGAGGCAACCCGGCAGACGCACACGTCATCACCGAAGGCGGCGCGATGCTCGAGGGCGGAGCCGTCGACATCAGGCCAGCCTGGGCCTGGTTCCTCGAGAAGGCTGGGTACGGCGACATAGTGATCATCTGCGCCACCTGCGGTCGGGGGTACGACCCCTGGGTCTACCGCACACACGACGTCGACTCCGCCCAGACCCTTCGGATAACTAAGAGGCGCGCCGCCTACGACCCGTTCGTCGTTAAGAGCGTGGCCACGGCCGATGGCATCTTCTTCGCCGGAGGTGATCAGTCCGACTACGTCCGTATCTGGAGGGACACTCCGGTCTCGGACGCCGTCAACGCCCTGATCGCCCGAGGAGGACCGGTCGGAGGCATCAGCGCCGGTCTAGCCATCCTGGGCGAGTTCATGTTCTCGGCGGAGAAGAACACCATCACGTCCGACCGGGCCTTGTTGAACTGCTTCAACCGCAAGATCATCTTGGAGCGCGAGCAGGTCGAGGTGCCGATGCTCGGATCGACCATCACCGACTCGCACTTCACCCAGCGGGCTCGGATGGGCAGGCTGCTCACGTTCATGGCTCGGACGATCCGCGACGGCTGGACCACCGACGTGAAGGCCATCGGGGTCGACGAAGCAACGGCCGCTCTGGTCGAGCCTTCGGGGGCCACCACGGTCGTGGGCAGAGAGGCCGTATCTTTCCTGCGTATGGGCACAGATGACGTCACAAGATGCGAGCGGGGCCTGCCTCTGGAAACAGACCTGATCGACGTTCACGTGATGGAAAGGGATGGAACGTTCGATCTGGCGACGTGGACCGGGGACCCCAACCCTGCTATCCAGGTACGGGCGGTGGACGGCCACCTCGAGTGGGTTAGCCCCTGACCCTTCCTTCTCCAGGCTAGACTCGCGCCTGCGATGATCGCCCGGGCTCTGATACTCGCGGTTCTGTTCGCTTCGGCGGGAGGCCTCTTCGCGCGCCGCTCGCGCCTGCTCTTCCGGATGATCCGCCTCGGCCGGCCGGTCGATCGCGGCGGTGACTTGCCCAAGAGGGTCGCCCGCGAAGGTGTCCAGGTCCTCGGCCAGCGCAAGCTCTTCCAGCGAACCCTCCCCGGCCTGATGCACGCGTTCATCTTCTGGGGCTTCCTGGTCCTGCTCGCGACGATCATCGAAGCGCTCGGACAGGCGATCGATCTCTCCTTCGCCATCCCGGTGATCGGCCACAGCGCGTGGCTCGGCTTAGCCGAGGACGTGTTCGCCTCGCTGGTGCTGGTGGGGTTGATCCTCGCCGTCGTGATCCGGCTCGGTCAGAAACCTGAGCGATTCGTCGGCAGTCACAAGCTCGAGGCCTACCGGATCCTCGGGGTGATCTTCTGGATCATCGCGACGCTGTTCGGCTTGAGAGCGGCCCGCATCGCGAACGGCCTCTCGGACTTCCCGCAATCGTGGACACCGGTTTCGACCGCACTCTCACACCTGTTCACCTGGATGGGCCCCGGCCTGCAGCGAGGTGCGGTCTGGTTCTTCCTGTGGGCTCACATCTTGCTGATCCTCGGTTTCTTGGTCTACCTGGGCTACTCCAAGCACCTTCACATCGTTACGAGCGCGGTCAACGTCTGGTTCTCCTCGACGAAGGCGCGGGGGGCGCTGACACCTTTGAAGATAGACATGGATGCGCTGGAGGCGGGAACCCAATCGCTCGGCGCGGAGGCGATCACCGATCTGACGCAGAAGTCGCTGCTCGATCTGTACGCCTGCACTGAGTGTGGTCGGTGCCAGAGCGCTTGCCCTGCATGGAATACGGGAAAGCCCTTGTCGCCCAAGCTCCTCATCATGAACCTGCGGGACCACCTGTTCGCCGAGGGCCCGGACCTGATCGCGGCGATCGCGCGCGGCGAGACACCCGAGAAGGTCGCCCTCGTCCCGAACGTCATCGATGAGGAGGTCGTCTGGGCGTGCACGACGTGCGGCGCCTGTATGCAGGAGTGCCCGGTCGACATCGAGCACATCGATACGATCGTGGATCTGCGGCGCTCGCTGGTGATGGGCGAGTCACGTTTCCCCGCCGAAGCAGGGGCGCTGATGCGCAATCTCGAAGGACAGGGCAACCCCTGGGGGATGGCTCAGGCCCAGCGCGCCGATTGGGCCGCCGACCTGAACGTGCCGATCGTGAACGGGACCGCGCCCGAGTACGTCTACTGGGTCGGTTGCGCCGGTTCGTTCGACGACCGCGCCAAGAAGATCTCGCGCGCCGTCGCCGAGATCCTCCAGATGGCGGGAGTCGACTTCGCCATCCTGGGGCCTCGTGAGATGTGCACCGGAGATCCCGCACGCCGCATGGGAAACGAGTTCTTGTTCCAGACCCTGGCCGAGCAGAACGTCGAGACGCTCAACGGCGTCGGCGTGACCAAGATCATCGCCAACTGCCCCCACTGCTTCAACACCCTGGCCAACGAGTACCCCGAGTACGGAGGCAACTACGAGGTCATCCACCACACCCAGCTGCTCGCCAAGCTCGTCGCCGACGGAAGGCTCAAGCCGACCGAGGAGGTCGCCTCGCACCTGACCTATCACGACCCCTGCTATCTCGGCAGGCACAACGAGATCTACGACGCCCCTCGCGAACTGCTCGCGAGCGTGCCCGGTGTTGAGACGACCGAGATGCCCAGGCACCGCGAGCGCGGCCTGTGCTGCGGGGCGGGCGGGGCACGGATGTGGATGGAAGAGCGCATAGGCAAGCGCATCAACGAAGAGCGCATGGACGAGGCGGCCGCTACGCACGCCGACACGGTTGGGGTGGCGTGCCCCTACTGCCTGATCATGCTCGATGACGGCGCCCGCGCTCGTGGGCAGGCCACTGTCATATTCGACGTCGCGCAGGTCCTTCGTCGCTCGCTCCTGGGCCCGGAGTCGCCGGCCTCCTCGACGGTTCCATAGGGCCCAAGCGCGCGGCTTAGGGACTAGCCCCCTTCGGGTCAAGTCGGCAGGGGTACGAGCCGAAAAGGAACTAGAACCAACGGACCCCGGCTACCCCGGAAGGACCAAAGTGAGCGTTCCTAACGTGCGTGTTCAAGAGCGGGAGACCGCCGCGGCGCCCAGCGTCGACGAGGCGGTCGATGCTCTCATGCACGCCGAGAGGCAGCGGTGGGCCATGAAGATCCACGATGGTCTGACCCAATCGGTCACGAGCGCGATCATGGAACTTCAGACCCTGCGCACGCGCATCCCGGTCGAACCCGCGCAGGTCACCGCCGACCTGAAGATGATCGAGGACGAGATCCGCAAGGACCTACGGGAGATCCGCGGCATCTTGTTCGCGCTTCAGGAAGACCAGGCGATCGATATGGACTTGGAAGCCACGTCGGTAGCCGGGTTCGTGGACGACGTCGTCCGTCGCTGGGGGCTGCACGCGCGGGTCTCCGTGGAGGGCGACCTGCAAGGACTTCCGCCGGCCGTCATCGAGACCGCTCACGGCATCGTCGCCGAAGCGGTGGCGAATGCAGCCAAGCACTCGGGTTCGCCCGACGTGGCCGTTCGAGTTCGGGCCGGCCGGGACGCCGTTCGCATCGAGATCGAAGATCGTGGCAGCGGCATCAGCACCGCGATCCTCGACGGCGATCCTCACTTCGGCCTTGCGATGATGCGCGCCCGCGCGGAAGAGCTCGGCGGAACCATCGACATCGATTCGACGCCCGGCAACGGCACCCTCGTGGTGGCGTGCCTCCCCGTCGGAGGGGAGCAGTGAAAGTGATGAAGATACTCATAGTCGACGACCATGCACTCGTAAGGCGCGGGATGACCTACGTCGTGAAGGAGGGATTCCCCGACGCCGAGGTCAGCGAGGCAGACGGAGCAGCTTCGGCTCTTGAGTTCCTCAACCGAAACGAGATCGACGTGGCATTGGTCGACGTGCGGATGCCGGAGCTGGACGGACTCGAGCTGCTTCGACAGGTCAAGGCCAAGTGGCCGACCGTCCCCGTGATCATGCTGTCCACCTACGAGAACGCGCCCTACGTCAAGCGTGCCCTGTCCGACGGCGCGGCCGGCTACCTCTTGAAGGACGCCACACCCGAGGATCTTGCCCAGGCGATCAACGTTGCGATGTCCGGCAGCGGCAACGTCCTGTCGCCGCGGGTGATCCAGAACCTCTTCGAGGACGCCGCCTCCGACCACGCTCCGAGCGGGAGCGCCCGAAGGAACGAGTTCAGCCTGACCCAGCGAGAGAACGACATCCTAGCACTGCTCGCCGAGGGCAAGAGCAACCGCGAGATCGCGGGCAACCTCTTCCTGTCGGAGAAGACCGTGAAGGCTCACCTTGCCGCGGTCTTCCGCAAGCTGGGGGTCTCGAACCGTACTCAGGCCGCGATGGCCGCGGTTGCGATGGGTGTGGGCCCTTACCCCGGATCGCAGGGACACCCGGCCGGAGACCTGTCGGCGCTCTGACCTACTTCTTACCTGAGAACTCTTCGAAGAACCGGCTGGCCGTCGGGCCGCGCTGCCCCTGATACTTGCTCTTCGTCTGCTTGGAGCCGTACGGCACCTCGGCCGGGGTCGAGAGCCTGAAGAACGAGATCTGACCGATCTTCATGCCGGGGTAGATCGTGATCGGCAGGTTCGCGACGTTGGACAGCTCCAGCGTCAGGTACCCGTCCCAGCCCGGATCGACATACCCGGCGGTCGAGTGGATCAGCAGGCCTAGCCGACCGAGGCTCGACTTGCCCTCCAGTCGCGCAACCAGGTCGTCGGGCAGGGCGATGCGCTCGGCCGTCGACCCCAGCACGAACTCGCCGGGATGAAGGATGAAGGCTTCCTCGCCCTTGACCTGAACCAGCTCGGTCAGGTCGGGTTGCTCGGCCTTGACGTCGATGAACGGGTACCTGTTGTTCTGGAAGACTCGGAACGCCGAGTCGACGTGTAGATCGACGCTCGAAGGCTGAACGCAGCGCTCATCGAACGGGTCGATGACGATGCGCCCGGCGGCCACCTCCTCGCGGATCG
>JANPEZ010000122.1:0-4308 GCA_031423155.1 Actinomycetes bacterium | reverse complement strand
TTCACCGCCGTGACGACCGCACTGTCCACCACCAGAGGTCGGAACTCCTCCATGAGATCCAGCGCCAGGGACGGCCGTCCGTGGCGCGGCCGGTGGTAAAGACCCCACCATGGATCGAGACCTTCCGCCAGCAGCGCAACCGTGCACTCCTTCGCGAGGAGCGCGTATCCAAATGACAGCATGGCGTTCACCGGGTCCTTCGGGGGGCGGCGGTTACGGTTCGCGAAGTCCCAGTCTGTCTCGACCTCGCGAGATCGGAGGAGTTTTGAGAATTCTCCGAAGTACGCTGCCGCGAGCGCGCCCTCGACGCCCAGCAACTCGTCGATGCTGGCGACACCGTCCACCCAGTCGAGCAAGCGCTCCATTTCCAGGAGCTGTTGTGCAGGTCGAGGATCGGCGTTGCGGCGAAGCATCGTGCGCTGGTTGGCCCCCTTCGCCGCCACGACCTCTTTGGCAAACGTCAATCGTTTTGCTTGATCGGATGCCGCTTCGAATTGCGCTGCGCGGTCGTAGGCGTTGCGCAGCGTTGGTCCGGCTGTGATTCCGTAGAACCAATGACCCATCGAGAGATGGACGGTCGGGATGCCCGCTTCGCACAGCAGATGTAGCGTTTGCGCGCTGACCTGTACGTTGCCACAGAGGACCAACTGGCTCACATCCTTCAGGCCGGCGCGCGCGAGCTCTTCGCCCTGGAACGAGATCACGAGCGACTCGCCGGATTTTCCGACCGACGCGCCGTGTTGCTGCACGTAAAGTGGGACTGCGTCCTCGCGCGGCGGATACAAACGGCGAACCTCGGGGGCCACCGGATCCCCGGGCACCTGCAGCAATGCCAACGTCTCGTCCGGCAGGCAGATCCCGTTAAGGGAGCAGCCGTTGCACTTGGGGCTGTGGTCGAGCGGCGGGGGTAAGGTCGTCCGGCGCGCGGCGAGACGCGCTCGCTCAAGATAATCCAAGGTGCGAGCCTCGAGCTCGGCCGTGAAGGGCACCTCGACCCTCGCGTGAGAGCCGGCAAAGTACAAAACGCCGTGATCCACGCGATAGCCGTGCTCGCGGAGAAGCATCCCCTGCGCCATGAGCTGGACGCGCTCCGGCTCGTAGCTCCTCTCGGGAGTCTCGGGAACACGGCCACGCTTCGTTTCGACCGGCACAGCGGTATCTCCGGATGCCGAGACGAGATCGAGCTTCGCGATGATGCCCAGGCGCTCGCTCCCGAGTTGAACCGAGCGCGCAATCGTTGGCGCCGGATCGCCGGCGTCTTCCGCGAGCGTTTCCGGGGGCGCGGGATCGGGAAGGACTTCGTCTTTCTTGTCCGCGCGCCGATGGACGTGGCGCCCCTCGATCGTGAACACGTTGTCTTCCCAACGGCCTTCGACGTGCATGAGGTGAAAGAGCCGAGGGCAGTAGACGAACTCGTTGAGCATGCGGACCGGGAGAAGTTCGGGTTCTGCCTCGGCGGCGGATTCGAGAGGTGACATGGCTGACTCCACGCCCCGTAGTCGGGTTTCCGGCGAATGGGTCCGTGGAGAGAAGATTGTTCGGAACGCCAGGCGGTCAAGCGCGGCTGTTGTCCCCGCTAGGAGCGGACTTCGGGTGGGAGACGCAGCAGGTTGGCGTCGACGGGTTCCGGGTCATGCGGCATGGAGCAACCTACCCTCGCGGAGAATCGTCGCGGGCAAAGACGCCACGACATGCGTCCGCCGGTCGAACTGGTGTCGCGTCCACACCAACACGTCGGCAGCCAGGCCGGTGCCACGCAGGGCCTTGTAGGCGAGGTCGCTGTCGCGCCGTTCCGGCGAAGCGTCGTCCGGAACGACGAGCATCAGGTCGTAGTCGCTGTCCGCATCCGCGTCGCCGCGAGCCATCGAGCCGAATAGGTACACCCGTTCCGGCTGGTATGCGTCGACGAGGCGTCGCAGGATCTCGGCTAGTGCGGGGTCGGGCTCCATCGGCACTGTATTCATTCGTTGCGGTCTCCCACGATCGTCGACCCTGCGGCCGAACCCTCGAGCTCGCCTTCGGGACGGATTGCAGCCGGTTTGTTCGATGGCGCTCGGTGCGGATGCGCCGGGCGACGCCGCTACCGGACCTGAGCCTTCATGTCCCGCTTCAGCCCCTTGCGCCGTGGTGGCTGCGGCTTCGTATGGCTCGGGGCTTTGGAAGCACTCTTCGCCTTCGCGCTTCCCAACGACGGCGACCGTCGTTTTCCCTTCGACCTGGCCGTGGTCGCGGCGGCGCCGGCCGGAGGTGCCGCTTCCGCACCGACCATTTCCAGGCCGAACAACTCCGACAGGCCGTCAGTTGCCAGGACCCTTTCGGCCGCGGGGCCGCGCTTCGACAAGGGAAGTCCGCGGCCGGCCCTGGCGATCAGATCCTTCTCGTCGACGTTGCGTAACGTGAAGAGCAGCTCGGGTCGTTCATCGAGCCTGGCGCCGACGCCGTAGAGCACGGCCGCGACGTGCTTGCACATCGTGGCCCAGTCGGGGCAGCTGCACGAAAGCTCGATCTCGGCCGGAGCGGGGAACAGCCCCGTCTTCTGCCGGCAGATGCGCTCCATGACCCCCTTGGAGAAGCGCCCCTGCAGCAGCTCCACCAAGGAGTCGATGGCGCCCGCGCAGTCCCCACAGATCGAGGTCCAGCGGGCCTTGGGGACGGCCGCCACCTTGACCGCCACCTTGTAGAGCGCCGAGCCGCTGACGACGGCCGCGACGTTGCCCGGCATGATCTGCAGATCAACCACGGATCCGTTGCGCACGTAGGTGCGTCCTCGTGGCAGGCGATTCGAGAAGTCGCTGTAGCGCTCGAGGTTGTCGCACCAGGCCTTACCCCAGAACGTCTGCGCGATCGCGCGGCCCGCGACCACCACCGGGGACACACGGTGGCCCTTCTTCCTGAGCTTCTGCATTTCGCGCTCGGCCTTGCGCCGCCGCTCCGCCACGGAGACGTAAGGTCTAAACTCGAACCGCATGCGTCACTCCTTCATCGTGGCGCCAAGATCGAGCGCGACGAGCCTGAGCAACTCCTCGTCTTTCAGCTCGGTCAGGTTCAGCTCGGCGCCGCCTTCGAGCAGATCATTCGAGATCTGCTTCTTCGATTCGATCATCGCATCGATCTTCTCTTCCACGGTGCCCTTGCACACGAACTTGTGGACCAGCACGTTTTTCGTCTGCCCGATGCGAAACGCCCGGTCCGTCGCCTGGTTCTCGACCGCCGGGTTCCACCAGCGATCGAAGTGTACGACGTGCGAGGCGGCAGTGAGGTTGAGCCCCGCGCCACCCGCCTTCAACGAGAGCACGAAAAACGGCACCGCCTCGTCCTCCTGGAAGCGTCGCACCAGCTCTTTTCGTTTCTTCACCTCGATCTCGCCGTGCAGCACGAGCCCGGGGCGGCCGAACACCCCGCCGAGGAACGCGGCGAGCGGCGCGGTTACCTCGCGGAACTGCGTGAAGACGAGCGCCTTCTCCTGCCTGGCCGCGACCACCTCCGCGAGCTCGCGCAGCCGGGCCCACTTCCCGCTGTCGCCTTCGCTCCACGCGCCGTCTCCGAGCCACTGCGACGGGTGGTTGCAGATCTGTTTGAAGCGCATCAGGAAGGCGAGGACCTGGCCTCTTCGCTTCATTCCGTCGGCAACCTCGAGCTCTGCGCGCAACTCCTTCACCGCCTGCTGGTACAGCGCCGCCTGCTTTCGACTGAGGTGGCAGTAGGCCTTGACCTCGGTCTTGTCCGGTAGATCGGAAATGACGGTCTTGTCGGTCTTGAGCCGCCGGAGGATGTACGGTCGCACGAGGTCTCGCAGCGGGCCATAGGAACTGCCGGGATTCGATGCGAGGCGCTTGGAGTACCTCGTGAACTCCTTACCCGAACCCAGGAGCCCCGGGTTGATGAAGTCGAAGATCGACCACAGGTCGCCGAGGTGGTTCTCGATCGGCGTCCCGGTGAGCGCGATCCGCGCCCGCGCCGAGAGCTTTTTGGCCGCCCGCGTCTGCTTGGCCTCCGGGTTCTTGACGGTCTGGGCCTCGTCGAGGACGGCGAGATGCCAGGACGTCGACTGCAGCCACGGGATCCGCAGGAGGGAGCCGTAGCTGGTGATGACGAGGTCCGTGGCCGAGAGCTTCTCCGGGGCGATCGACTTCAATTCTTCGGCGGGCATGACCGACGGATGGGCGATCACCGCCGTGAGGCTCGGCGCGAACCGCTCAATCTCCGCGGCCCAGTTGGCGAGCAAGGAGGCGGGGACGACGAGCAGGCTCGGCGGTTTCTTCGTGCCCCTCCCGCGCTGCACCAGGAGGAGCGCCAGCACCTGAACGG
>JANPEZ010000121.1:0-3255 GCA_031423155.1 Actinomycetes bacterium | reverse complement strand
GATCTGTCCCGGGTGAAAGCCGGTGACGACATCTGGTCGCTTCATGAGTCGGTCTGGGTGAGCGGCAACGGAAGCGCGCCGCAGGTCGTTCGAGGCGACGTGGTCGAACTGGAGGGCCGGGTTCAGATCCCCGGTGACGCCGGGTTCGCCGACGCCCTGCGTCGAAAGGGGCTGGTGGCTGAGCTGTCGGCGAGCAGTTTCCGCCGGCTCGGAGGCGCCTTCAACCCCTTCGTCCGCGCGACGCAGGTCTTTAGAGCGTTCGTCGGTCGTTCGATCACTCGGCTCTTCCCTGCAAAGGAAGCCGGACTGTTGATGGGGCTGGCGCTGGGCGACGACTCGCGTCTGGATCCGGGACTGGCGCGGGATTTCAAGGCGACGGGACTCGGACACCTGCTCGTCGTCTCGGGGGAGAACGTGGCGATGGTCCTGGGGCCGATGCTCGGCTTGGCGCTGATGCTGAGGCTCACGCGGTGGCCCCGGTTCCTGCTCGGGTTCGCGACCGTCGTGTTCTTCGTCGTGTTGACGGGCGCGGAGCCCTCGGTGATGCGCGCAGGGGTGATGGCCACCCTGACCCTGGTCGGGGTGTTCGCGGGCCGGCCTCGCTCGACGGGCTCGATCCTTGCGGGAGCGGTGCTCTTCCTTCTGATCTTGGACCCGTGGCTCGTCTGGGCGATCGGGTTCCAACTGTCGGTCGCCGCGACGGCGGGGATGGTCGCACTGGCCACTCCGCTCGCCGAGCGCATGCGGTTCCTTCCCAAACCCGTCGCGCTCGCCGCGGGGACGACCTTGGCGGCCCAGCTCGGCGTGACGCCTCTGTTGCTCTTCCACTTCCACGAGGTTCCCGGTTCGACGGTCCTGGCCAACCTCGCCGCCTTCCCGGCGGTGGCGCCCGCGCTGTTGCTGGGGCTCCTCGCCGCGATCTTGGGCCTCGTGTGGATGCCACTCGGGCGGATGGTGGCCGGTCTGGCGATGATGCCGATGCGATACCTGGAAGGGGTCGCCAACCGACTGGCGAAGGCGCCGATCGGCTGGATCACCGGTGGCGGGACCACCGCCTTGATCGGCGGGGTCGCCCTAGCGATCGGACTTGCGTGGTGGCTGCGAGGAGGACGGAGGCGGGCGCCCCGCCCGGCGCTGATCGCCGCGATGCTGCTCCTCGCGCTGACGACCTGGTCGAGCGCCCTGTCGGCCGGGATTCCCGGCGGCCTGACGATCGTCTTCTTCGATGTCGGGCAGGGCGATGCCGCTCTGATCCGCACGCCCGAGGGAGGCAACGTCCTGGTCGACGGCGGGCCCGACGATCCGACGGTTGCGACCGGCCTGGAGGCGCTCGGGGTGAAGCGGCTGGACATAGTCGTGGCCTCCCATCAACACGCCGATCACGTCGTGGGCCTGCCGATCGTCCTCTCGCGATTCCAGGTCGGCCTGGTGCTCGAACCCGGATGCGAGGTCGAAGGCGCTCCCTACCAAGACGACCTGGACGAAGCGATAGCCGAGGAGCACATCCCGGTGCGATACCCGCGGACCGGCGACGTCTACTCGGTCGGCTCGCTCAGGATGCAGGTGCTCGCGCCCGATCGATGCTGGCAGGGGAGTACCTCCGACCCCAACAACGACTCCGTGGTTCTGCTGGTCACGTACGGGGGTCACTCGGTCCTGATGTCGGGCGACTCCGAGACGGACGCCCAGCAGGCGATGCTCGATGCGGGCTTGCCGCTCGAGGTCGATCTGTTGAAGGTGCCTCACCACGCAGGCGACACCTCGTTGGCGGAGTGGTTCCAGGCCGTCGACCCCGAGCTGTCGGTCATCTCGGTCGGACAGCCGAACACCTACGGCCATCCCGACCCTGTCGTCCTGCAGGAGTTGGCGGTGACCGGGACGGCGATCTACCGGACCGATCAGCTCGGGGACATCACGGTCGTGTTCGGACCCCGCGGTCCCACCGTAGAATCCGACAGGTGAGCCCTTCTAAGTCCTCGGTCACCTTGCTCTGGGGAGGAGACGCGTTCCTGCTCCGCGAGGCGGCGCTGGATCTGTTCGGAGACATCAAGGCCCGCGAGGTCGACGCAGGCGAGTGGCAGGGCGGGGAGCTCTCCGACTTCGCGACGCCGTCCCTGTTCGGTGAGCGCCGGGCCATGATGATCAGTGACGCGCGGTCGCTCTCGGCCGACGCCACGAAGGAGCTGGCCTCTTACCTGGCTGCGCCCGACCCCGATTCGCCGCTCGTCATCTGCTTCCAGACCGCCGAGCGCGGCAAGCTCGCCGTCGCCCTGGAGAAACTGGTCAAGCCCATCGGCGAGATCCGCGAGGTCAAGGTTGCCCGCAAGGAACTGGAAACCTGGCTCGTCCAGCGCGCCCGCGCGCGTGAGGTAGACCTCGCCCCGCCGGCCGCGCGCGCATTGGTGGAGACGCTGGGCGAGGACGCCGCCGAACTGGCCGGCGCGGTTGAACAGCTCGCCTCGGCGTTCGCAGGCCAGAAGATCACGCCGCAGTTGGTGGCGCGCCAGTTCCGCGGGCTGGGGGACCAGAAGGTCTGGGATCTCTGCGACAAGGCGTTCGGCAAAGACCTCGCGGGTGCGATCCGATCCCTGCGTTCGCTGGAAGAGGGCCGTGACGACGCGCTGATGATCCTCGGGGGGATCTCAAGCCGCCTGCGTGATCTGATCAAGGTGCGGGCCCTGCCGGAAAGGACCCCTGCCGCCAAGGTCGCGGAGGCGGCGGGGCTAAGGTTCGACTGGCAGGCCAGGCGCTACCTGCAGCAGGCGGGGAACTTCTCGATGAGCCAGCTGATCGCGATCCACGAGCGCATCACCGAGGCCGACCGAGCCCTGAAATCGGGCGCGACGGGAGACATCGTGATGCCCTCGTTGATAGCCGCGATAGCGGCGGGCTGAGACTAGGAGACCTTGGCCGCGGCCTTGGCCAGGCGACTCTTCTTGCGGGCGGCGGTGCGTTTGTGCATGACGCCCTTGGAGGCCGCCTTGTCCAGATCCCGGGAGGCCACGCGCGCCTGAGCGGCGGCGGTCTCGGCGTCCTCGGCGGTGTGGACCTTCTTCACGGAGGTCTTCAGAGCGGTCCGCACGGCCTTGTTGCGCTCGCGGGCCTTCTCGTTGGTCTTGTTCCGCTTGATCTGAGACTTGATGTTCGCCATGAGGCAGCGAGTCTACCAGCCGTTTCGCGCCCGCTGGCCCGTACCGTTGGCCCGTGACCGAGACCTCCCAGCTGGTGAGGACGTGGTTCGGAACGGCATCGATG
>JANPEZ010000120.1:0-2724 GCA_031423155.1 Actinomycetes bacterium | reverse complement strand
CTGGACAGTGCGAAGTTCCTGATCGCGCCTCATCACGCCGCCGATTGTAAACCCACGTGTCGATCAGGGTCCGCGTTCGCGGAGATGAATTTCGCCAGTTCGTGAGCTCCGCGCGCATGCAGGAGAAATTCCGGCAGGGATGATCGAAGGGCTTCCGCCACGACGGCCTCGGAGGGTGGCGCGGCGGGGTTCATCGTCCTCATCCAGCTGCGGAAGTGACCCCAGACGTCCTTGCGGTGCTGGCAGGAGAGGTGTTGCAACAAGCCCTGGGCGATACATCCGAGCTGGATCGCGCGGTGGTAGGCATCCATTTTGCGGCGGACAAGCCGACGGTACTCGTCGCTGTCGCGGTGGAGGTGTTGATTGCCTGAACGACGGCGCAGCGGTTTCATGGCCATCATCCAGAAGTGGTAGGCGTAGGCCCCCACGGTGTGAAGCGCCTGCTTGAACGCCACCTCGATCTTGAAGCGGTAGCCATAGAGCGCGATGACCTCGAGCGGATCGAGGGCGAGGTCGGTGGTCATGAGGAGAAGACGCCCCCGCACCGGATGCCGTACCCACACGAAGCGAACGAGCCGACCGACCGGGCGCCACAGCAGATCCTCGGTCCGGTACTGGATCTCGACCCCGGTCTCTCCGTAAACGGGGCTGCGTGCGACAAGGAAGCGGTCTTCTTGATTCCACAGATCCCGTAGGCGCAGCTTGGCGCCGTAGACGCGCGGTCGCCCCCTTCGAGGACACCGAGGCCGACGCGCTTTACGGTAGGCAACGGTGTTGCTCCGCACCCGCGTGACGAGGTGGTGGCCTTCGACGAGAAGCGGCCGGATCACCTTTTGGCTGGCGTAGTAGGCGTCCGCGACCAGGACAACCGAACCGCCGATCGTCCGGGCCACGGGAAGAAATAATTCCACGAGCTTGTCCAGGAGGCTGCGTTTGTCTCGGTTGGTGAAGACGAGCCCTTCGTGGATGCGACTGGCCAAGGGCACGGCGAGCAATCGGCCCAGGGGTCCAACGACCAAGAGCGCCACCGCCTGGCAGGAATGCCCAAAGATGAAGGGCGCCTTGGAATTGTTGGAGGACTCCTGAAAGAGCTTCTTGACCGCGGGCATCTTCCGACCTTCCTTGGGGGCCTTGAGTCCGTCGGCGATGCAGACGAAGCGGCCTCCGACCTCCCGTGGGACGAAGAGCCTGCACGCCAAGCGGATCCAAAGAGTGGTGAGTCGATCGAGGGCCAGGGACGGGGTGTGGAAAAGGTGCAGGAGCTTACGGTAGGCGGCGGCCTCGAGGCCGGCCGTCCGGACGAAGCTGGTGACACCGGCCAGGTCCGAGCGGGCGGATAGGCCCACGAGGACGAGGCACATCCAGAGGAAGGTCGCCTTCCTGGCGCAGGCGGGTCGCAACTCCGAGACACAGCGGAACCATTCGATCCAGAGCTTCATGGCGGCTCCTGACCCGCCCTAGACTCTCGACTCATGCCGAAAGCATTATAATGCTATCGGCATACTTGCGATACACTTTTTCGCGTGGACACGAAGATTCGATCGCTGGAACGTCAGATCGAAAAGATCAAACGGGAACTGGTGCAGGTCGGAGAGCTGCGCCCCGGCACCTTGTCGGAGCAGTACAACGTGTGTGGAACCCCGGGCTGCCGCTGCAAGGCGTCACCACCCGAGAAGCACGGTCCCTACTACCAACTGAGCTACACGAGGAAGGGGAAGAGTCGCACGCGCTTCGTGCGTCGAGAGAACCTGCCAGAAGTCAAGAAGCTGATGAGAAACTACGCCCACTTTCGCGGTCTCGTCGATCGGTGGATCGATCGGGCAATCGATCTCTCCGACCTTCGGATCGCCAAAGCCAAGCCCCGCGCCTCGGGTCGAAAGTAGCGGAGAACGTCGCACTGTCCAGTCGGTCAATACGAGCGTTCTTTCCCGTCCTTGCCGATCCGCCGGACGCGGACGGCGTTGATGACGGACTTCTCGAGTAGCCAGAGGTTTCCGTGCGTGTCGAGCATGCAGCCGTAGGGAGCCCACAGAAGCGGCGAGCGGGCGGCGCCGCTGGTCGAACCGTCGGGCTTCACTTCGAGGGCGAGCCTCTCCTCGGCGACGGCGACATAGACGCTACCCCGGGCGTCGCTCCAGAGCCCCGCTGGTAGTGCCGGTCGGCAACCTTTGCCGGCCGAGGCCTCTTTTCGCTCAGCGCGGCGACGATGGTCGAGACCGTTCCGTCCGTCGCGATGCGCAGAAGCCGCCCGCTGTCCACGAGGTAGACGACGCCGTCCGGGGCCACGGTCATCCAACGGACGTCGCGGAAGGGACCGGTCGAGTGGATCACGATCGTCCCGTCGGGCAGGCGCTTCTTGACGACGGTCCTCTGGCCGCGGTCGGCCCAGTACATGCCCCCCGAACGATCGCGAACGAAGCTGTAGTCCGCGAGAAAGCCGGGGCGCGCCGAGATGACGTCGCCGGACGGCGCCGTCCTTGGTTCGCTTCCAGACGCGGTGCCCCCCACGTCTTCTTCGCGTCCTGTCCCTCGCCACAATCCAATCCGGATCTCAAGACGACGACTTTCGAGTCTTGCACACGTGATCTCGACGGTTCGCCAGGGTTGAAGGAGCTGGGAAGCCTCGCGTCGGCGGAGCTTACGGGTCCCGAATAGTATCGTCGCGCGTGGTTTCGACACACGAATCCCTTCGCCACGGCCGCGAACGTCGTGCGGGATGTCGGG
>JANPEZ010000119.1:0-3270 GCA_031423155.1 Actinomycetes bacterium | reverse complement strand
GGGACAGTCTCTGGTTATCTGGTCGTGGGCGGGGCGGGGGGTATCGACCACGTATACTACACGTCCTGCCTTGTGGCCGCGATCGGCCAGCGAGCCGATAGCGGTCTGATGGCCTGCGCTGCAACGCCAGATGGGCAGCGGAGTGCCCCAGTACCGCTCCCGGCTCAGCGCCCAATCGACGTTGTTCTCCAGCCAGTTGCCGAAGCGCCCATCACGTATGTGATCCGGGGACCAGTTGACGCCGGCGTTGATCTGTAGGAGGCGTTCCTTCACCTCCGTGGTTCGTACGTACCAGGAAGTCCGCGCGTAGTAGAGGAGTGGGGTTCTGCATCGCCAGCAGAACGGGTAGTTGTGCTCGAAGGTCCCTTCACGCAGCAGCACGCCTCGCTGGCGAAGGTCTTCGACGATCTTGGGGTCGGCGTCCTTCACGAAGAGTCCCCGAACGAACTCGGGAGCGGCATCGTTGAACGTGCCGTCGTCGGCTACGGGTTTGAAGACGGGCCATCCTTCGCGCATCCCGATTGCCAGGTCGTCGGGACCGAAGGCCGGTGCCAGGTGGACGATCCCGGTTCCGTCATCCATGGAAACGAAGTCGGCGGCAACCACCGTATGGGCGTTCTCGACGTTCTCGTAAGGCGGCCGATATCGGGCGCCGACAAGATCCGAACCCTTGAGGGTGGCCAGGACCTTGCCCCCTTCGCCCAGCACCTGCTCGCGCAGAGGGGTGCCGATGATCAGACGTTCGCCCGCGAGCTCTACCACCGAGTATCCGGCCGCCGCGCCGACCGCCGCTCCGGTGTTCGACGGCAGGGTCCATGGGGTAGTCGTCCAGATCAGAAGCGAAGCTCCAACCAACGAGGGATCGGCTGCCTCCAGCAAAGGGAACCTCAAGAAGACGCTCGGGTCTTCGACGGTTTCGTAGCCGAGGGCCACCTCGGCGTCGGAGAGCGCGGTCCCGCATCTGGGGCAGTAGGCCGTGACCTTGTCGGCCTCGGTCAGCAGCCCCTTGCCGTGCAGGGACTTGAGCGACCACCAAACGGACTCGATGTACTCGGTGTTCATGGTCCAGTAGGCCTTGTCGAGGTCGAGCCAGAAACCGATCCGTTCGGTCAGCCGCTCCCAATCATCGACGTAGCGGGTGACGGACTCCCTGCAGAGGCGGTTGAACTCGCCGATACCGAAGGACTCGATGTCCCGTTTGCTCTTGGTGCCGATCTCCTTCTCGACCTCGAGTTCGACAGGCAGGCCGTGGCAGTCCCAGCCGCCTTTGCGCTCGACCAGGTGTCCGGTCATCGTCTTGTAGCGGGGGTAGATGTCCTTGAAGGTTCGCGACTCGACGTGATGCACGCCGGGACGACCGTTCGCCGTGGGCGGGCCTTCGTAGAAGACCCATCGGGGGGCGCCGGCACGTGCGGCGAGCGACTTGGAGAAGATGTCGGCCTCGCGCCAGAAATCGAGTATGGAGCGCTCGAGTTCGGGGAAGTTCACTTTCGGGTCCACCGGTTCGAACCGCTTCATCCTGGCCTGCCCTCCATACGAAAAGCCTCGTCCCTAGTGCAGGGACGAGGCTTGAGGGCCCCGCGGTACCACCCCGCGTTGGCGGCGCCTCGCGGCGCCTCCCGCTCTTCGGCCGCATAACGGCCTCTCGCTGTAACGGGCGTACCCGGCTAGACCTAGTGCCGGTGCGTGGCTCGCATCGGGTTCGGGCAGCGGCTCGGGGAGGATCTCCGCGGAGGGTCCAGCGCCGGGCTCGCACCGTCCCCGGTTCGCTCATGCTCGACGATCTCCGCGACGGCTGTTCCCGTCATCGCCTATGGGAACGCATGCTACACGGCAGGGCCGGAGGGGGGTTGCGTCGAGGTGGCCTAGAACAGCATAAAGCCGTGATGACCTGCGGTTACTCGTTCCTCAGGGGGCCCTGTGCTACCCTCCCTCGACCATGGCGACGACGCGAACCCCCAAGTCTCCCTTCTCCAAGAAGGAGCTCGACGAACTGCGAGAGCGGCTCCTGGCAGAGCGTGTCGAGCTGGGTACCCAGTTGGAAACCCTCGAGGAGAACTCGTTCTCAGGGACGCAGTCGGACATGACCGGAGAGGTCGCCTTCGACGACGAAACGGCCGACGCGGGCACCGCCACCTTCGAGCGCGAACGCGACCTATCGATCGAGAACAACGTGCGCGACCTCCAGGGCAAGGTCGAACGCGCACTGGCGCGCATCGACGGGGGAACCTACGGGATCTGCGACCGTTGCGGCAAGGCGATCGAGAAGGCGCGTGTCAAGGCCCTCCCGTACGTCGACCTCTGCATCAAGGACGCGCGAGCCCAATCCCGCAGGTAGGACGGTGAGCGGCCGCCGCGGCGCCGCCTGGCTCTTCTCCTCGGCTCTGGTCGTCTTCCTGGCCGATCGGTTCTCCAAGGTTTGGGTCGAGAGTGCGCTTTCCGACCGTCCTCCCATCGAGGTGATCCCGAAGGTGCTAGCACTTACCTTCACCACCAACTCGGGCGGGGCATTCAGTTTGGGTCAGAGCGCGCCCTGGCTGTTCGCAGGGGCCACGATGCTCGTTTCCGCGCTCATCGTCGTCACGGCGTTCCGCCATCACCGAACGCTGACCGCCCTGGCGCTGGGGATGGTTCTGGGAGGGGCGTTGGGGAACCTGACCGATCGCCTCCTGCGAGGGCCGGGTCTGCGCGGCCGGGTCATCGATTTCATCGACTTCCACGTCTGGCCGGTCTTCAATCTGGCCGACTCGGCGATAGTGGTCGGAGCGGTGCTGTTGGCTCTGTCGATGAGGGATGTCCGTAGGGAGGAGCCGGATGCCTGAGAGCTTCGAAGCCGTCGAGGGCCGGCTGGACGTCGTGGTAGCCGCCTGCTTAGCGGTCAAGCGAGCCGATGTTCAGCGCGCGATAGCTGCCGGCCGCGTGCTCGTGGACGGCCGGGCTCGGCCCAAGTCCTTCAGGCTGACCGGCGGCGAGAAGATCACGGCCGACCTGGATCTGGATGCTCAGCCACCCGCCCAGGGTCCGACCGTGCCCATCCGGTACCAGGACGATCATCTTCTGGTCATCTCCAAGCCTGCAGGGATGATCACCCATCCGACCGAGAGCCGGCTGACCGGAACGCTCGTGAATTCTCTGCTCGCGATGGGCGTGCCTCTCGCCCCGGCAGGCGGCCGCCTGCGTCCGGGGATAGTCCACCGCCTGGACGCGGGCACATCGGGGCTGATGATCGTAGCCAAGACCGACGAGGCCTTCGCGGGCCTGGGCCTGATG
>JANPEZ010000118.1:0-13717 GCA_031423155.1 Actinomycetes bacterium | reverse complement strand
GCGAAGGGTGTCAACCTGGTCGCGGTTCGTGTGCTCGACTGCACCGGCTCCGGCACGTGGGCGGGTGTGATCGCCGGGGTCGACTGGGTGACCGCGGATCACGACCCCGGTGAGCCCGCCGTCGCGAACATGAGCTTGGGCGGCGGGGCCAACTCCTCGGCCGACGCGGCAGTGCGGAACTCGATCGCCGACGGCGTCGCGTACACCCTTTCGGGTGGCAACGACAGCATATCCGCGTGCGATCGCTCGCCGTCCCGGGTGAGGGAGGCCCTCACGGTCGGCGCGACCGACCAGAACGACGCGAGGGCCTCGTTCTCGAACTATGGTGAGTGTCTCGACCTGTTCGCGCCGGGGGTCGGTATCACCTCCGCATGGATGACCGACGACACGTCGATCCGAACGATCAGTGGGACCTCGATGGCTGCACCTCACGTCGCCGGCGTGGCTGCCTTGCACCTTGAGATCGTCCCGACGGCGACCGCCAAGAAGGTCAACTACGCCTTGACGACGAACGCAACGTCCGGGGTCGTCCAGAACGCCGGTATCGGTTCGCCCAACCTCCTCCTCTACTCGGGCTTCATCGGATCCGTGCCGCCCAACAGTTTGCCGGTTGCCTCGTTCACGACCTCCTGTTCCGGGCTCATCTGTGACTTCGCCGACACGAGCACGGACCTCGACGGGGAGATCTCGAGCCGCAGCTGGGACTTCGGGAACGGCACTACCGGGAGCGGCGCCACCGTGTCGCGCACCTATGCCTCGGGCGGCACCTACCTCGTGGTCCTCACCGTGATCGACGACAGCGGGGCGACCGGCATGGTGAGCATGCCCGTGACCGTGACCCCTTGGAACCTAATGGCCTCGGGGAAGAAGCTGAAGGGGACCAACAACGCCTACCTCACCTGGAACGCCTCCGCCACCTTTGCCTCATCGGTCGACGTCTACCGAAACGGCAACTTGGTGGCGAGGACCCAGAACACCGGTACCTACTCCGAGGCGCTGGGCAAGGGGAACGGTTCTTACACCTACAAGGTCTGTCCGACCAGCAGCACGCGTTGCTCGAACGAGGCGAAGGTCAGCTTCTAAGGAGGGGGAGGAGCCGGAGCCGGAGCCGGAGCCTCTCTCACTTGGCTATGAACACGCCGTTCATTTCGGTGTGGACGTCGCACTGGAACCTGTAGGTCCCGGCCTCGATGGCGGGAACGTCGTAGGTCTTCGTCTCGACGCCCGCGAAGATCTCGCCTTGGAACAACGGGTCGCCCTCGTCCGGATAGATCGCGACGTCGTGATCGTCCGTGTCCCGGTTCTCGAACACGATCTCGAACGCCTCACCCGCCGGCACCGCCAGGCAGTTGGTGTCGAAGGAGGTGTTCTCCGCGGATATCTGAAGGGTCGTCCCCGCTGGCTCGCAGGTAACGCCCTTTAGATCCGCGTCGTTGCCGCTCCCTCCTCCGCAAGCCGTCGCAACCAGTGTAAGGATGGCAACCTGACCGATAAGCACGCCACTCGTCCTACGAAAGCGCTTCAAGGCCTCTCTCCTTCCTTGGGTCACGACCCTTGGGTCACGACGCATGTCGCGGTTGGGCCTACGAGCCTCGTGCTCCACGCCACCACCCTCCCCGTTGTTCGTCCTCGCTCCTGTCTCTGCACCCCTCTGTCGCGGATAGAAGGGAAATCGGTTCGCCGGGAAGCGTCTTCGCGAAGGTTCGACGGAAGCCGACCGAAGAAGGCTTGATTATGCGCCGCGAGTGACCACCCGAGGCTCATGCGCAAGAAGGCCCGGGCCTTCTGCGTCTTCCACGTGTAGGTGTATCGGCTTTTGAGCGATGTCTTCGGGTTCGAGATCTGGTCAACCTCTAGTCAAGGAGCCGACCGAACCAGGCGGTACTCGACGGTACTCTTGAGACGCCGCGCAGGTGTCGTGACTTCGGAAAGTGCTGGTCAGAGTCCTGCACGCTACTTCTTTGACACGGAAGAGGTCAGAGGTTCAAATCCTCTAGCGCCCACCAAGAAGCCCCTCTTTCGGAGGGGCTTTCGGCGTTCCTGGAAGACCCGGCGTCTCGGTCAGCTCTTCACTGCGTACTTCTCCGCGCCGGTGAACTCGATCGACGTGACGGCTTCGTCACCGACGACCCAAGCGTCGTGGCCGGGGTGAACCTCGTAGGCCTCTCCGGGACCGACTTCGGCTTCCGCGCCGTCGTCTGTGACCACATGAAGCCGGCCGGTTAGGCAGTATCCGATGTGGTGAGCCTGGCAGGAGTCGGTTCCGGCGATGGGCTTGACGTTCTCCGACCAACGCCAGCCGGGCTCAAGGGTGTACCGACCGATCGTCGTCTCCCCGACCTTCACGACCTGAACCTGGCCGTTGTCGAACGTCCTGGTCTCGTCAGGGCTGTCCAGTCCTTTGCTCGTCAAACCCATCTTGGCTCCCTTCGTCTTGTGGTCGCGAACGTACCTCAGATCGGCGGTGGTGAACAACGGGGGCATTTTCGGTGCCAGACCTTGCAGATGACGTGTCAAGCTGGCAGACTACGCCCCCTGAGCGTCCGGGTCGCAAGATCCGGGCCGACGGCGGCACGACGCGGGCACGTGCCGCCGTCACCTTTTCTGGAGCGGTTTAGGCTCGAGCGAGCTTGATATCGTGTCCGTCCTGAGGGCGCGTAGCTCAGTGGGAGAGCGCTCGCTTCACACGCGAGAGGTCGCAGGTTCAATACCTGCCGCGCCCACCACAACGCCGATCCGAGGTATCTAGTCACCGGAAGGGCGTGCCTGGGGGCCGCCGCGGTTCGGGAAATGGGCTGCCCAGGTAGTTCCAACGCCCCAGGATCCGTGGAAGCCTTGCCCTCGTGTTGATCCTGGTGCTCCTGCTCGTGGCCGCGCTAGCAGTCGTCGCGATCTCCTGGGGTTCGCTCACCCACGCTTCCGTTGTCGATTCCTCCGACAGCGCGCGCACCTCCTCCGATCGCGCTGCCTGAGGCAACGGGCGCCTAACGTTCGGGCCTGTCTCGTATAGCCTCCTGTGGCTTGCTCACGCGAGAAAGGAACCGGACCCGATGAGCGCGATGCCAGAACGACCCGACTCCCGCGGCGCCTCGGCCGCAAGGGCGCTTGACCTCACCAAGACCTACGGGACAGGGGACGCACAGGTCGTGGCGCTTGCCGGAGTCACAACCGAGTTCGCAGCGGGCGAGTTCACGGCGATCATGGGGCCGTCCGGATCGGGAAAGTCGACGCTTCTGCACTGCCTGGCCGGACTCGATACGCCAACCTCTGGCACCGTCCACATCGGTGACGTCGACCTGACGACGCTGAAAGACAAAGAGCTGACCCGTCTGCGCCGCGACAAGGTCGGCTTCATCTTCCAGGCGTTCAATCTGGTCCCGACCCTGACCGCGCAGGAGAACATCACCCTCCCGCTCGACATCGCCGGTAGCGACGTGGACGGCGCTTGGTTCGACACGGTGGTGGGGACGATCGGGTTGAAGGACCGCCTAACCCATCGCCCCTCGGAGCTGTCGGGGGGCCAGCAGCAGAGGGTCGCCGGCGCGCGCGCACTCGTCAGCAGGCCGGCGATCATCTTCGCCGACGAGCCGACCGGCAACCTGGACTCGCGCTCGGGAGCCGAACTGCTTTCCTTCCTGAGGACCGCGGTCAAGGACCACGGCCAGACGATCGTGATGGTGACTCACGATGCGAACGCCGCGAGCTACGCGGATCGAGTGGTCTTCCTCGCCGACGGTCGGATCGTGGATGAGATGAGGGGACCGACGGCCGAACTCGTCCTGGACCGCCTCAAGTCGCTGGAGGCCTGAACCATGTGGAGGGCCACGTGGAGAAGCTTGCTGGCGCGCAAGGTGCGTTTACTCCTGACGGGGATCGCGATCGTCCTGGGCGTCGGATTCATCTCCGGTACCTACGTCTTGACCGACACCCTTAACGCCGCTTTCAACGATCTGTTCACGCAGACGACCAGGGGAGTAGACGTCCAGGTGCAGGGGACCGAGGCGTTCGCACTTGATCCGAGCCAGGGCGGCGGTGGTGGGTCCGAGCGCCAGCCGATCCCCGGATCGGTGGCCACGCAGATCGAGGGGCTTGCCGGGGTCCAACAGGTGGTCGGCAACGTGCAGGGCTACGCTCAGCTCGTAGATCCGGTCACCGAGGAAGCGATCACGACGACCGGTGCCCCCACGATCGGGTCTTCCTGGACGCCCCTGGCCGGCCTGGAGATAGTCGAGGGCAGCGAGCCCACTAACTCGACTCAGGTGGCGATCGACGCGGGCACGGCCAAGGCCCACAACCTGAGCGTAGGGGATCAGATCCGGATCCTGTTCGAGGGTCCTGCGAGGGAGTTCACTATCTCGGCGGTCATCCGGATAGGTGGGACGGACAGCCTGCTGGGAGCCACGCTCGCCGTGTTCGACACGAGCACGGCCCAGGACGTGTTGAACCGTCCGGGGGCCTTCGATTTCCTCTCGGTCGTGGCGAAGGAAGGTGTCGCGGCGACCACCTTGAGGGACGAGATCAACAGCATCCTTCCCGAGGGTTACGAGGCGATAACCGGAGAAACCGCCGCGCAGCAGGCCGCCGACGCGGTTAGCAAGGGGCTCGGGTTCCTCCAGACGTTCCTGCTCGTTTTCGCGATGGTCGCTCTCTTCGTTGGAGCGTTCATCATCTTCAATACCTTCAACATCATCGTTACCCAGCGGGTTCGCGAACTCGGATTGCTCCGAACCCTCGGCGCCAGCAGGCGCCAGGTGATGGTTTCGGTTGTCGTCGAATCCCTCTTGACGGGGTTGCTGGCCTCGGCGGTCGGCCTCGTTGCGGGGATCGGCATCGCGTCGGGGCTGCAGGCGCTGCTCAAGGGATTCGGTATAGACGTTCCCAGCACAGCCCTTCTCATCAAGTCACGAACGATCGTCGTCTCGATGGTCCTGGGGACGCTCGTGACGGTCGTTGCCTCTGTGGCTCCCGCCCGCAGGGCCTCTCGCGTGGCTCCGATCGAGGCGCTCAGGGAAACCGGTTCTCCACCGACCTCATCGATGAAGCGCCGGTCTTTGTCCGGAGCAGCGGTGACCCTGCTAGGGGTAGGTGCCCTCGGAAAAGGCCTGTTCACCCACACGTCCAACGCCGCGTCGGTGGTCGGCCTGGGCGCCGCTCTGACATTCATCGGGGTGGCCATCTTGTCCCCGCTGTTCACGCGGCCGCTGGCGGGATGGATAGGCGCGCCCTTCAACCGGCGGCCGATCTCGGGCCGTCTCGGGCGGCAGAACTCGATGCGCAATCCCAGGCGGACGGCCTCGACCGCCGCGGCGTTGATGATCGGACTGGGGCTGGTGTCTTTCGTCGCTGTAGCCAGCGCTTCGCTGAAGGCCTCCGCGAGCGCGGCATTGGATAAGGCGCTGAAGGCCGACTACATAGTCAGTGGCTCGAACTTCAATCCGTTCAGCCCGCAGGTGGCAGCCGACATGGCGGCCGATCCTGCGTTCGAGGTTGTATCCGGCGTGAGACAGAACCAGGTCAAGATCGGTACTTCCTCGGCGTTCATAACGGCGATCGACCCATCCACTTTCGGGGCGGTGTCGTCCCTGGAGTTCTCCACGGGCGGGTTGAACGGGCTCGAGCAGCCGGGCGGAGTCCTCCTCTACAAAGGGGTCGCAACCTCCAAGAACCTGCAGATCGGAGACGAGATCCGAATCGGGTTCGCTTCGACGGGCGTCCAACCTTTCACCGTCGAGGGCATCTACACGGACTCCTCGCTGCTGGGCGACTATGCCATCTCTATCGCGGACTACGAGACGAACTTCGTCCAGCAGCTGGACGTGTTCGCGCTGGCAACGCTTGCGCCCGGAGTGGACAAGGCTCAGGCCGGCGCGGCGATCGATCGGGTCACCGCGATCTACCCCAACGTCCAGGTTCAGGATCAGACCGAGTTCAAGGAAACCCAGGCTGCGGCCATCGACAGGTTCCTCGGGTTGGTGACCGCTCTGCTGCTGATGGCGATCCTCATAGCCCTGTTCGGGATCGTGAACACGCTGGGCCTGTCCATCTACGAGCGGATACGTGAGATCGGGCTCCTGCGGGCGGTCGGGATGAGCCGCAAGCAGGTAAAGCGGATGATCCGGGTGGAGGCGGTGATCATCGCGATCTTGGGGGCGATCCTGGGAGTCGCGATCGGCATCTTGTTCGGGATAGCCATGCAGCAGGCGCTGAAGGACATCGGGATAACCAAGCTCGCCATACCGGTGGGCCAGCTGATCGTCTACATGGTTATCGCCGGCCTTGCAGGAGTGGTGGCGGCCTTCTTCCCTGCCCGCAGAGCCGCCAAGCTGAACGTGTTACAGGCCATCTCGTACGAATAGCTCCGGGCGGGCCGATATCATGGCCCGCATGCCGAAGCTGAGTCTTGCCGACGGGTCCCAGGTCGAGCTACCGGAAGGGGAGCCGGTCGGAAGCGCCCTGGGCAAGGCAGCGGTAGCCGCAAGCGTCGACGGCGTCTTGAAAGACCTGTCGTTCGTGCCGGACAAGGACAGCGCGGTAGCAGCGGTGCTCCTCGAGGACGAAGACGGTCTGCACGTTCTAAGGCACTCGACCGCCCATGTGATGGCCCAAGCGGTCTGCGAACTCTTCCCGGGCGCCAAGTACGCCATCGGGCCTGCCGTCGAGAACGGCTTCTACTACGACTTCGATCTGCCGGAGGGGCTTGGCCCGCAGGATCTGAATCGGATAGAGCAGAAGATGCGCAAGCTCGCCAAACAGAACCAGGCGTTCATCCGAGAGGAACTCTCCCGCGCCGAGGCGCTCGAGCGTTTCGCCGATCAGCCTTACAAGGTGGAGATCATCGAGTCGCTCGAAGCGGGCGAAGTCGAGGGCGGGGACACGCTCACGGCCTACCGCAACGGCGAGTGGAGCGACCTCTGCCTAGGCCCGCACGTGCCCTCGACCGGCAAGCTCGGCGCGTTCAAGCTCACGTCGCTGGCCGGCGCCTACTGGCGCGCCGACGAGAAGAACAAGCAGCTGACTCGGATCTACGGCACCGCATGGGCCACGCAGGAGGATCTGGACGCCTATCTACACCGGCTGGAAGAGGCCGAGCGCCGCGATCATCGACGCCTGGGCGTGGACCTGGACCTGTTCTCTTTCCCCGAGGAGATCGGCTCGGGGCTGGCCGTCTTCCACCCCAAGGGTGGACTCGTACGCAAGATCATGGAGGAGTACTCGCGCGAGCGGCACGAGGCCTCGGGCTATGACTTCGTGAACACGCCCCACATAACCAAGTCGCAGCTCTTCGAGACGAGCGGGCATCTGGATTGGTACGCCGAAGGCATGTTCCCTCCGATGGAACTCGACGGCGGCACCGACTACTACCTCAAGCCGATGAACTGCCCGTTCCACATCCTCATCTATCGCAGCAGGACCCGCAGCTACCGCGAGTTGCCGATGCGTCTGTTCGAGTTCGGCAGCGTGTACAGATACGAGAAGTCCGGCGTGATCCACGGACTCACCAGGGTCCGCGGGATGACGCAGGACGACGCGCACATCTTCTGTACGAAAGAGCAGATGGGGGCGGAGCTGGGATCGTTGCTCACTTTCGTCCTCGATCTGCTTAGGGACTACGGATTGACGGACTTCTACATCGAGCTCTCGACCAAGCCCGAGGAGAAGGCAGTGGGCAGTGACGAGGACTGGGATGAGGCGACCGAGGCCCTGCGCGTGGCAGCCGGCGAGATGAACCTGGACGTCGTCATGGACGAGGGCGGCGGGGCGTTCTACGGACCCAAGATCAGCGTGCAGGCTCGCGATGCGATCGGGCGCACGTGGCAGATGTCGACTATCCAGGTCGATTTCCAACTTCCTCAGAGGTTCGACCTGCACTTCGCCGGCGACGACAACGCCCGTCACCAGCCGGTCATGATCCACCGCGCTCTTTTCGGCTCGGTCGAGCGATTCTTCGCCGTCCTGCTCGAGCACTACGCCGGAGCGTTGCCTCTGTGGTTGGCGCCCGAGCAGATCCGCCTGGCCCCCGTAGCCGACCGGCATGTGGAACACGCGGGCGCGCTCGCAGCGCGCTTCACTCAGGCCGGCCTGAGGCCCCACGTAGACGATTCGAAAGAGAGCGTCGGCAAGAAGATCCGCACGGCCCAGCTCCAGAAGGTCCCCTACACGCTCGTCATAGGCGACAAGGAGCAGGATTCGGGCGAGCTAACGGTGCGCGACAGGGCCGGCACGGAAACTCCCGGTGTCGAAGTGGACGGCTTCATCGCGACCCTTCAGAGCGAGGCCGCCTCACGTGCCCTGCAGCAGAGCACTTTCGGAGACTGAGGTTGAGGATGGACTACCTCTGGAGCCCCTGGCGGATGGAGTACATAGAGTCCGCCAAAGACGAGGCCTCGACCGATGGCTGCATCTTCTGCGACCTGCCCGCCGCCGGCGATGACGAGAAGTCGCTCATCCTGGCTCGCAGCGGGTTGTCCTTCGCGTTACTCAATCGTTTCCCCTACAACCCGGGTCACGTGTTGATAGCGCCGCTCCGGCACATCGGCGACATAGCTTCGATCACCGACGATGAAGCCCTAGACATGCACCGGCTGCTCCAGGGCGCCCGAAGGGCGCTGGAAGAAGAGATGGCGCCGCACGGGTTCAACGTCGGCATGAACCTGGGCCGTACCGCCGGGGCGGGGATCCCCGACCACCTTCACTGGCACGTCGTCCCCCGCTGGAACGGCGACTCCAATTTCATGCCGGTCATAGGCCAGACCAAGGTGCTTCCGGAGTTGCTGGCCGAAACCTGGACGAGATTGACGCCGAGGTTCTAGCCCCGTCAGGCGGGGACTCGAGGCGACAGCAGCGCCCCGATCGCCGGTGCCGCCATCGCACCCAGAAGTGCCATGAGTCCCACCCACCAGAGCGCATCGGGTGCCGGGACGAAGTACCAGAGCATCGCCCCCGCAGCGAGCCCGGACGTCCGGACCACCGTCCCGCGGCTCAGGGCTTCGAACGCGAGAAGGAAACACACCGGGGCGGCCAGGTAGTAGGAGGGCACGGCCGGTTCCAGCGCGAGCCGAAGGGCGAAGACGAGGCCTCCAACCGCGAGCAGGGAAGGGAGATCGCGACGGGCGCGAGCCAGGCCTGCGATCGCGAGAGCTCCTGCCACCCAGATGATCCGAGCAGGGGTGGCTCCGACGAACCGGCCGATCTCGCTCGGGGCCCAGGGAGCCGGATGCCCGCGCCAGGGCGCGGTAGGCGCGTGGAAGAAGGCCTGCCAGGCAACCTCGCGATCGAAGATCAGCGGGATGGCATATGCGACCCCGGGGAGCCCAACGGAGAGCAACAGGAACCTGGATCGATGCGGAGCCGGTACCCGGAAGAAGACCATCGGGACCATCAGCAGGGCCCACTGTTTGGTCGCGACCGAGACTCCGAGCAGCAGGCCGGCCATCATCCATCGCTCTTTCGAGATCGCCGCGACCGCGAACAACATCAGCGCCAGAGCTAGAACGTCCTCGTAGTGGCCCCAGTAGATGGCGGTGGCCGGCATCAAGATCACGGCGATACAGACCTGCACCAGCAGCGCCAGCCGAACCCGATCCCTTCCTTCCAACACGGTTCCGACCGAGAACACGACGCGGCGAGCCGCCGCCAGGAGCAACGCCGACATCCCGATCCCGTAGGCGGCGAAGATCGGCCAGAGTGTGGGCTGATCGGGTCCGAACGTGATCCCGACCTCGCCATTCGGCATGATGACGGCGGTCGCGGGGATCCTGACCGTTAGATGGAACCAGCGGCCGATCCAAACCAAAGGGGTGAGCAGAACCGGCAACAACGGCCCGGCGACCCAGGTCGGGTCGGGATCATAGAGATGCGCGAAGTGGCCGTTGGCCACCCAACTAGCGGCGTGAAGGGGTGCCCAGACATCCTCGCCCATGATCCAGGCGTCGGAGTGTTTCATCGAGGGGAAGATCCATATCGTCCAGGCGAGACCGGCGGCTACGAGGGCGGCCGCCAGCAGAACCGCGGCGCGCCAAGGATGTTCGTCGGGTTCCTCGCTCACCCGAGCACCTACTTCTTGGCCTCTTCGCGAGCCTTCTGGTACTCGGCGATCACCTTCTGAGCCAGTTGTTGTGGCATCTCCTCGTAGTGATCGAAGCGCATCGAGAACGCGCCTCTTCCACCTGTCATCGAGCGTAGGTCGATCACGTATCGGGCGACCTCCGCCTGAGGGACCATGGCGCGGATCCTCTGCTTGCCGCCGCCGATCTGCTCCATGCCTCCGATCTTGCCCCGCTTGGAGTTCAGGTCCCCCATGATGTCGCCCGTGAATCGCTCGGGGACGACTACCTCAAGCTCCGCGACGGGCTCCAAGATCGCGACGCCCGCCTGCTCGGCCGCATCCTTTATCGCCAGGGAGCCTGCGATCTGGAATGCCATGTCGGACGAGTCCACCGCGTGGAACTTGCCATCGACCAGCGTGACCTTGACGTCTACCATCGGGTTGCCGGAAACGGTGCCCTCGGCCATCGTCTTGACGATGCCCTTCTCGATCGATGGGATGAACTGCGAGGGGATCGCGCCGCCGAAGATCTTGTCCTCGTATACGAAGCCCTCACCGTGCGCCGTCGGTTCTACCTCGATGTTGCAGATGGCGTACTGGCCGTGTCCGCCGGATTGCTTGACGTGCCGACCGATCGCCTTCGCCTTGCCTCGCAAGGTTTCCCGATAGGCGATCTTGGCGGGCCGGGTCGTCACCTCTACGCCGAACTTGCGCTTGAGCCGCTCGGCCATCACCTCTAGGTGGGCCTCGCCCATGCCGTACATCACCGTCTCGTGGGTCTCGTCGGTGCGCGCGACTCGGAACGATGGATCTTCCTCACGCAGGCGCGCCAGCCCGGTCGAGAGTTTGTCCTCGTCACCCTTGGTCTTCGGTTCGATCGCGTAGGCCAGCAGGGGTTCGAGTAGCTCTATCTGCGGAAGCTGCACCGGGTCGTCCTTGGTAGAGATGGTGTCGCCGGTGTGGGTGTGGGTCAATTTCGCGACGGCGCCGATGTCGCCGGCGGACACTTCGGAGACGTTCTCGTGGTCTTTACCCTTCAGGGCGAAGAGCTGACCGATCCGTTCCTCGGTTCCTTGGGTGGCGTTGTACACGTTGCCGTCCGGGCGAACGCGGCCGCTGAATACGCGGAACATCGTGATGTGTCCAACGAATGGGTCCGAGACCGTCTTGAAGACGAAGGCGGTGGTAGGGGCGTTCGGATCGCAGGTGCGTTCCTTGGCTTCGCCGTTCTTGGTGGTCACTTCGACCGGGGCGCGGTCCAGGGGCGAAGGGAACTCCTCGGCGATGAAAGCGAGCAAGCGGTCGACGCCGATGGCCTTGGCGGCCGAACCGCAGATCACGGGCGCCAGACGCGCCGCGGCGAATCCGTCCTTCACGCCGTGGATGATCTCCTCTTCGGATAGAGCGCCGTCTTCGAGGTACTTCTCTATGAGGGCGTCGTCGGCCTCGGCGACGGCCTCCATGAGCTTCTCGCGGGCGGGGTCGGCTATCGCGTGGATCTCCTCGGGCCACTCGGCCTCCTCGGCGATCGGGCCGTTGGGGTATAGGTCGGCCTTCTCGTGTTGAAGGTCCGCCACGCCCTGGAAGTCGTGCTCTGCTCCGATCGGAAGCTCGAGGGGAGCGACCTGATTGCCGAAGGATGACACGAGTTGATCGAGCGTCGATTGGAAAGAAGAGCGCTCGCGGTCGAGCTTGTTCACGAAGATGGCCCGGGGCAGGCCCTCCTCGACCGCTAGTTCCCAAGCCGCCTCGGTCTGGACCTCGACCCCGTCGACTGCGCTGACGACTAGAATCACCCCGTCTACGGCTCGGATCGCCGAGCGCAGGTCTCCGACGAAGTCCGCGTACCCGGGAGCGTCCAGGACGTTGATCTTCACGCCGTTCCACTCGATGGGAGCCATCGACAAGGAGACGGAGATGCCTTTTCGCTGCTCGTCGGGGTCGTGGTCGCTGACGGTGTTGGCGTCTTCCACCGTCCCCATGCGCGTTATGGCGCCGGAGGTGAAGAGCATGGCCTCAAGCAGCGTCGTCTTGCCGGCTCCACCGTGGCCGACCAGTAGCACGTTGCGGATGTCCTTGGCTTCGTAGGTCTTCACTCGCACCCCTTCGGCCGAAAAGTAGTCGCGATTCTACGCGGTGATACGCTCGCGCAGTTCCCATGAAGAGCGACGGACGGGCCTCCTCGGCGGCGTTCACACGCCTGCTGCTCGCAGGAGGAGTCGCCTGGGCCGGCGTCTCCACCTGGTTGATCCTGGATGCGCGTCCTCGGCCGGCGGCGGTAGGGGTGGCACTGGCCGGCATCAGTCTGCTGCTCGCCGGATATCGAGCGACCCTTGCAGGCGATCGGCTGGACAAGCTCCTGGACCCCGTGCTCGACCGGGTCTTCGACGCGGCGATACTCGGATCGATCGCGTGGACGGCTCGGCTCGGCTCGCCGCGCCTGTCCGCCGCAGCTCTGGCAGCCATGACGGCCAGTTTCCTGAGTTCATACGTAAGGGCGAAGGGGGCCTCGTTGGACTACGACCTGCGAGAGCGGGCCGCGACCCGGGGAGTGAGGTACGCCCTCGTGGCTCTGGGACTTGCCGCCGGATGGCTGGCGTGGACCATCTGGGCCGTCGCAGCACTGTCGGTGTCGGCCACGCTGATACGCACCAGCCAGGTCGTCAAGGAAGAGAGAGCTTGAAGGAGACACCGCGGGAACGGATCGCATACCGGGCCTATCAGGGGGTCGGCTGGCTCGGTACGAACCTCCCCGAGCGATCTGGTCGGCGCCTCTTCGCCCTGTTGGGACGCCTGGCCCATGCGGGGATGCCGCGTCTTCGGGCCACCGTTGCGGCCAACCAAGCCAGAGTCCTGGGGCTGCATGCGAACCATCCCCTCGTTCGTTCGGCAACTCGAGAGGCCTTCGAGCTGTATGCGAGGTACTGGTTCGACTCGTTCCACGCCGTGCGGCTGAGCGACGAGAACATCCTCAGAAGGTTCCGTTGTGAGGGAGTGGAGCATCTCGATCACGGCCTTCAGCAGGGGACCGGCGTCATACTGGTTCTGCCCCACATCGGGAACTGGGATACGGCAGGCCGATGGATGAAGGCGCTGGGGCATCCGGTAGTCGCCGTCGCGGAGGAACTTCGGCCCAGGCGATTGTTCGACCTGTTCGTCGCGCATCGTGAACGCCTCGGTATGAGGGTCGTGGGACTGTCAGAGAAGGGTGTCGGGCGACGGGTGGCCGAGGAGCTCAAGGCCAATGGCGTCGTCGCTCTCGTCTCGGATCGGGACTTCGGCGGCAACGGCGTGGATGTCGAGATGTTCGGCGCCCACCGCCGCATCCCGGCCGGCCCCGCGCTGCTATCGATCACAACCGGGGCCGCCCTGGTGGTCGCTCCCGTCTATCAGGTGGGAGATGGCTGGCGATGCGTGATGAGCCCGCCACTGAAGGTCGAACCCAGCGGTGATCGGAAGAAGGATGTCGTCGACCTGACGAGGCTGATGGCTCGTGCCTTCGAGCGCGCGATCGCCGCCGCGCCCTCGGATTGGCACATGTTCCAGCCGGGCTGGCCGCAGTGAGGATCGCTCTCACCTGTCCTTACGCCTGGGATGAGCCCGGCGGTGTTCAGGTCCACGTCGGTGAGCTCGGCGAGCGGCTCCGCTCGCGCGGGCACGAGGTGATCGCGC
>JANPEZ010000117.1:0-2251 GCA_031423155.1 Actinomycetes bacterium | reverse complement strand
GTCGCGGGGTCTGAAGACAAATGCACGTACTACGACGACTCGGTCGCGCAACCGCGATCAGCACGCAATTTGGGTCAGCTTCACTGGCCAACCCCAAGGCCGGATTCTTCAGCGGCCCAGGTGGTTGAGTTGGGAACTACGCTCTCGCATCAGGGCATGTGACCCTGATCAGGCGCGAATACCCAACAGATCGGCCTCGAAAGACGCGGCGTGCATATTACTTGTTTGCGCGCTAGTCTTCTTAACGACAGTGGAGCAAAGGAGAGTCGCCATGGCGGACAAGAAAGTGATTGCGGTAGTCGGGGCAACAGGCGCGCAGGGAGGCGGCCTGGTCCGCGCCGTTCTTGCGGACCCGAATGGCGGCTTCGCGTGCCGGGCCATCACCCGTGATCCGGGCAAAGACCGGGCCAAGGCTCTCGCTGCGAAGGGCGCAGACGTCGTGAAGGCCGATCTCGACGACGTGAACAGCCTCAAGAAAGCGTTTGCGGGCGCGTACGGCGCCTATTGTGTCACCAACTTCTGGGAGCACTTCTCCGGAGAGAAAGAGAAAACTCAGGCCAAGAACATGGCTGAGGCGGCGAGGACGGCCGGGCTCAAGCACGTGATCTGGTCGACACTCGAAGACACGCGGAAGCTGATGGCTCCGGGCGACACGCGGATGCCGATGCTTCAGGAGAAGTACCGCGTCCCGCACTTCGACGCGAAGGATGAAGCGAACGCCTTCTTCGCGGGGCTCCCCGTCACGTACCTCGTGACGTCGTTCTACTGGGATAACCTGTACGCATTCGGCCTGGCCCCCAAGAAGGGGGATGACGGCGTGTACGGCTGGGCCTTTCCGATGGGCAGCAAGCGGCTGGCCGGCATTGCCGTTGAGGATATCGGCAAGGCCGCCTACGGCATTTTCAAGGCCGGGCCGAAGTACATCGGCAGGACTGTCGGCATCGTCGGCGAAAACCTGACCCTCGATCAGATGAGCGAGAAGCTCTCCAAGGGCCTCGGCATCGTGGTCAAGTACCACGCTGTCGAGGCGGATGCATATCGAGGATTCGGCTTCCCCGGCGCTGACGAGCTGGGCAACATGTTCCAGGTCTACCGCGACTTCGAGAAGGAAGTCCTCGGTGCGCGAAGCATCGACATTACGCGATCACTCAATCCGTCAGTGCAGACCTTCGACGAGTGGCTCGCCATGAACAAGAGCAAGATTACTTTGGCATAGCTGAACCGGGGCGTACTGAAGTAGCCCCACGAACAGAAGCCCCGGAGCTGGGCCGGGGTTCGTGTGATTGGTAGCGGGGGCGTGCTTTTTTCCCTATCTGCGCGGAGTGCTGAAGTAGTCTCGCCAACTATCGATTTAAGGAATCAGCCGGTCGTTCGTGGCGAATCGCCCCGCGCTGTCCGTCGTGGCGACCGAAGGAGACGCTGGGCCCGCCTGCAGTCCTAGACTTTCCCAACGATACTCCTGGCCAGCTCCAGCAATTGCGCCGATTGCTCCTGCGCCGTGGGCGCAATCAACTGCAGGTCGATGACGGTGTGGTCTTTCATGACGGTGATCTTCCAGTTCCCCTTATTGCCGCGAGACCACCCGCCGTCCCCGAGCGGGATCGCCTCCTCACCTTCCGACCCCGTCGGCTTGATCTCGGCGAACAGCTCGTCAGTGGATGCCACGTTGAGGATCACGGTCAGCAAGCGAAAGTCATTGTCGGCGATTCTCGAGTAGGAGCATTGATAGGCGTCGACTCCCTTCAGGAGCGACCCGCCTGAATGCGTGACCGATCCCCCGTCGTGGCCGGGCAGCACCGTGGAAACCTGATCGGAGCTCAGCAGGGTGCACACATCCAGGCCCGGACCGCCCGCGCTTTCGATCGCAGCAGACTCTTGCTCCGCCGCTGCGCTCTTCCCTTCGCCCCCGCAACCGGGAAGCGCAAGACCCAGTACGCAGACCAGTACGCCCGCAATTCCAGTTGAACGAAGCTTCATGGTCAATCCCCTGCGCAGTCCTCTAAGAACCCAAAGTGTAAACCGGCGTCGAGGATTGACCGGCGTCCGGCGTCCAATGTTGACCATGCACAAGCGAGTCAAGCTCACGATTCTCATCGAGAAATGTCGCCCTGAACCCTGGTCCGTCTTCGACACCTGTTAGTCCAAGATCCTGGTCAAACTTCAACGCCGGTTCACAGTCAAGGGTTCACTCATCACCGGTTTCGTGCTCGCGATCCTGTTCGCGGTGTTCGCTGTCGACGGCGGCTGGAAC
>JANPEZ010000116.1:0-4328 GCA_031423155.1 Actinomycetes bacterium | reverse complement strand
CAGGATGCCAGCCGGCACCCAAGTCCAGCGGGTACTCGTGAGGCGTCCAGTCGCCCTCATGTCTTGCTCCCCTCGCACGGTTGTCGTCTAGCGATCTGGTCTCAGGCTGCAGTCCTCATGAGGCAGCGGGATCGCGATCCTGATGATGACCGGCCGACCACCCGTGAGAGCCGACCACACCATGCCGGTGCCCGGGTCCGAGTCCAGGCCGATGAACGCATCCCAGCTGAACCTCATCCCTGCGTCATCCAGCACGGAGGCGAGGCTTCGGGCGGTTGCGAGGTCGACCGCGACGCACTCCCTGGTGCCCGGCAGCGCGAGGCCGGTCGGGAGGGGGAGATCGCCCAGGTCCACCTGCCCGGACAGCCACTCGTCCGAAGACCTCTCGTCGAGCGGTTCCACCGTGACCAGGTAGGTAGGCGGGGCGAACCGCGACTGCTCGGCACGCTCCCACGCCGACGACGGAAGCCAGCCGCTCGGGTCGAGGAGCTGTTGCCTCAGATGGTCCAGCGCGGCCGACGCCTCCGGATCCGCCACGATGTCCGGATCCGAGACCCACGTCCGCGGGCCCCAGATCACAGCTTCTTCGAAACCCGGAACGGCGGAATACTGATTCCAGCCCGTCGCCCGGGGCGCGAGGATCGCGCTGCCTCCCACGGGGAGGTCCGGGACTTTTACCGCGTCGATCATCAGCTGAATCCCCTCAGGGGAGAGTCGCCGTTCGAACCATCGTGCGTCGAGGGTCTCGTCGTACGGTCCGGCGTTCGTGATAAGACGGCCGTCCGTGTAGAGGAATAGCCATTGCGTCGTTCCCGCGCCGACCCCTCCTCGGTACCAGAACACCAGCTGCCCCACCCCGCCCGTCGTGAGCTCGGAACCCGCGGGGGGCAACAGATCGACCGGCGCGGTGCCGTCGATCGGCGTCGGGCTCGGGGAGTCCACCGGCTCGTGATCGGCCTTCGGCACGGCGTTGACGAGCGCGAGCACGAGCACGGCGGTGATGATCGAGGCCAGCGCACCGGCCGAGATCCTTCGGTTCCTGTGGAGCCGTTCGCGTCGGCCCACCATCCGCTCCAGTGCGGGTTCGGGCATCGGGGCCCGATCGCCGATCCGTTCGAGGACATCCGTGTACTCACTCATAGTTCGACTCCATCCCGGCTCTCATCGCCTTGCGTGCTTCCGAGGTGAGGCTGCGAACGGTGCTCGACGAGACGTGCATCAGGTCGGCGGCCTCCTCCGTGCTGCGGTCAAGGAGCTCGACCAGGACGACGGCTTGTCGCTGGCGTGGAGTGAGCCGTGCCACCGCCCGGACTACTGCATCGTGTGTGTCCGCGGCGCCGTAGGGCTCGAGCGTTCGCTCCTCCGAGAACGGCACCCGGGCGGCGCGGACGATCCGCCGGTAGCGGCTCCGCGCCAGGTTCATCGCGGCCCGATAGAGATAGCCGACGGGGTCGTCCATCACGCCCACCCGGTCCCATCGCTCCCAGACCTTCATGAAGGCGTCCTGCGCGAGTTCCTCCGCCTCGTGTGTGCTCCCCGTCATGACGTACAGCGCCCGGAAGAGGCGGCGCCGCTCGGCCTCGAAGAACAGCTCGAATGGCTTCGTTTCGGAAGTCGCGAGAATCACCTCGGCGGTCGTGGATCGCTCCATGATGCATGAACGCCGGGTCCGGTCGGTTCGTCCAGACTCCCGCCGATCCTCGATCCCTCGAGTGCCCGGGGGAGGCGCCGACAGGCCGAGGTCCCCGGGGCATTCGCGCTTGCATCGACCGGTGCTGAGATCTGGTCGAGGGACGCAAGGATCAGCAGTCCGAAGTCGTGCGAGAGGGGGGATTTGAACCCCCACGGCCTTTCGGCCACTGGATCCTAAGTCCAGCGCGTCTGCCAGATTCCGCCACTCTCGCGCCTGGGCAGCCTACCGCGAGCGGGTCACGATCCGAAGGTGGAGGTATCGGCTCCGATAGCCGATGATTGCTGGGTGACCCGACGCTTGCTCCCGGTCGTAGCCGTTTCGCTCGCCTTGATGACTGCGGCATGTTCGGGAACGCCCGTGACCGTGCCAACCCCGACGACGCCCGCGCCCGCCCCGATCACGGCGCCTGAGCCCGAGGCACTTCTGGGCAAGGGCACCTACGCCGCGGTTTCGATCGAGCGGGTGCTCGACGTCTGGAAGCGCGCCGGTTCGGGCACGATGACGGTCCTGTTGGACACGCGGAACTCGTTCGGGCAGCGGCTCGCCATGCTCGTAACGGACGCCGAGGCGGATCAGGCCGGGGCTCCCTGGTACGAGGTCATGCTGCCGATCCGACCCAACGAGACCACGGGCTGGGTGAAGGGATCCGATGTTCGCCTCGAGCAGGTCAGGGACCGGATCGTCGTAGACATCTCCAAGCGCACGCTCGAGCACTTCCGTGGCAACGAGCTGGTTGCCGAATTCTCGGTCGGGGTCGGGCGTCCGGAGTTCCCGACGGCGACCGGCACCTTCTATATCTGGGCCAGGGTTCCCCAAGCCAGCCCGAGCGGCCCTTATGGCGTCTACGCGCTCGGGATATCCGGCTTCTCGGATGTGCTGACCGACTGGCCGGGCGGCGGGAGGATGGCGATCCACGGAACGGCCAATCCAGGGGACCGAGGCCGGATGGTGAGCCACGGCTGCGTACGCGTCTACAACCCCGACATGCTGACCCTCAAGCACCTGCCTTTAGGCACGCCCGTCCTGATCAAGCAGTAGCTGACTACATCACTGAGTGACAGAGTGTTATCATGCTGTCCCCATGATCAGAACCCAGATCCAGCTCACCGAGGAGCAGTCCGAGCGTCTGAAGCTGAAGGCCGCGGCCAAAGGGGTATCCATGGCCACGTTGGTTCGCGAGGCGGTGGATGAGAGCCTCGCGGAAGAAGACGTAACCCGCACCCGCGAGCGAGCCCTATCTGTCGCCGGCAAGTTCCGCGATCTGGAGGGGGCCACCGACGTTAGCGAGCGGCACGACGACTACCTGACCGGAGCATTCGAGGACCGGCCCTGAAGATCTTCGTCGATTCCTCCGCTTTCTACGCGCTCATGGATGGAGGCGACGAACACCATGAGGCGGCCTTCGCATGGATGGAGTCCATAACCTCAACCTCCGGATCCTCGACGAGGCTGATCACTCACAACTATGTCCTCGTGGAAACGACCGCCTTGCTCCATTCCCGCCTCGGGGTTGAGGCTGCCAGAGCCTTCGTGAACGCGGTCCTTCCGGCATGTGAGGTCAACTACGTCGACCATGGTCTTCACGAGCGCTCGTTGGGCTCATATCTGGCGGGGTCGGGGCGCCGACGTTCCTTCGTCGATCACGTGAGCTTCCAATTCATGCGGCGTTCCGCGATCGATGGAGCGTTCACTTTCGACCAGGACTTCGCGTCGGAGGGCTTCACCAGAGTTCCGGCCTAGGAGCGGAAATCTCGTGGGCCCCCGGGGATTCGAACCCCGAACCTGCGGATTAAGAGTCCGTTGCTCTGCCAGATTGAGCTAGAGGCCCGCCGCAGTGTAGCAAGCGTGCCTGCGGCGCCTGAGGCGATCAGGGTGACCGAGGGGATTTGAACCCCCAACATCCTGGACCACAACCAGGTGCTCTGCCTAATTGAGCTACGGCCACCACGTTCGTGTTGCGTGTTTCACGATACCAACAGGCTGGCCTGCTTTCGCTTGAACGCCGGTCAGTCCGAGGGGCTTGCCTGCATGGGTTATCATGGGCCAGCGACTTGAACGACCGTTCAATGTCGCCTTCATAGGAGGAGATATCTGATGTCCGCCAGTAACCCGAGTGGGTTCGACCTCGAGCTGATCGACAGGCTCATCGCAGGGGAAGAGGCCAAGCTCGAGCCCAAGCATCGCGCCTCGATCGAGTACAGCAAGGTCGCCGCGCGCACGGTCGCTGGAGGGGTTGCTTCGAGTTGGCAGAAATCTCCGCCTCACACCGTTTACGTCGATCACGGCAAGGGCAACCGCCTCTACGACATCGACGGCAACGAGTACATCGACTTCCACCTGGGTTACGGGGCGATGGTGATGGGCCATGCCCACCCCAAGATCGTCGAGGCCATCAAGAAGCAGGCCGAGAAGGGCACCCACTTCGCCCAGCCGACCAAGGACCTGGATGCGGTCGGGGAGAACCTGGTCGAACGTTACGGCTTGCCGCTGTGGCGCTTCTGCAACTCCGGCACCGAGTCCACCCTGGAGGCCGCCCGTCTGATGCGCGCGGCGACCGGCCGCGACATCCTTCTGAAGATCGAAGGTACGTATCACGGTCATCACGACGCTCTGATGTTCTCGGTCGCTCCCGACC